>NZ_JBQQCB010000005.1:0-285575 GCF_052246675.1 Nonomuraea sp. KM90
GAGAACTGAATCACCTCAAGGGATGCATAACGTAACTGTCAAGTCACCGAAGGTGGCATCAGGGCGGTGTGCCGTGAGACGAGCGCAAGATCCAGTGAGAATCGGCCAACTTCAGTGCGACAGGACAGTCCCGAACGGCAACGGCAGGAGTCGGGAAGGTTGAGGCGACGTTTCTGGATTGTTACCCGAAACAACAAACTAGCCGCCGCCACCCCCTTCCAAACCGGTCCGTCCCGGAATACGTTGCCGCAAACAACATTCATCCGGGCCCCTCCGGAAGAAAGGACCCTGCACCATGCGCAAGGGGATCCTCAGCCTGACCGCCGCGGCAGCAGCGCTCGCCCTCGGTCTCACCGCCTGCGGGGGCGATAGCGGTCAGACCACCACGTCGACCTCGTCCGCCACCGCCTCCGCGGCCAAGGCAGGCAAGATCGGCGTCATCCTGCCGGACAGCAAGTCCTCGGCAAGGTGGGAGACGGCGGACCGCAAGTACCTGGAAGAGGCGTTCAAGGCCGCCGGCGTCCAGTACGACATCCAGAACGCCCAGAACGACAAGACGGCGTTCCAAACCATTGCCGACCAGATGATCACCAACGGCGCCACCGTTCTGATGATCGTGAATCTGGACAGCGGCACCGGCAAGACGGTCATCGAGAAGGCCAAGTCCCAGGGCGTGGCCACCATCGACTATGACCGGCTGACGCTCGGCGGCGGTGCCGCCTACTACGTCAGCTTCGACAACACCAAGGTCGGCACGCTTCAGGGCGAGGGCCTGAGCAAGTGCCTGACCGACAAGAAGGCCGAGAAGCCCATCGTGGCCTACCTGAACGGCTCGCCGACGGACAACAACGCCACGCTGTTCAAGAGTGGCTACGACGGGGTGCTCAAGCCCAAGTTCGACGCCGGTGAGTACGTCAAGGGCCCCGACCAGGCCGTGCCCGACTGGGACAACACCCAGGCCGGCACGATCTTCGAGCAGATGCTGACCGAGCAGCCGAAGATCGCCGGCGTGCTGGCCGCCAACGACGGCCTCGGCAACGCGGCCATCACCGTGCTGAAGAAGAACAACCTCAACGGCAAGGTGCCGGTCACGGGCCAGGACGCCACTGTCCAGGGCCTGCAGAACATCCTGGCCGGCGACCAGTGCATGACCGTCTACAAGGCGGTCAAGAAGGAGGCGGACGCCGCCGCCAAGCTCGCGGTCGCGCTGGCCAAGGGCGAGAAGCCCACGGCGAGCGGCAGCGTCAAGGACCCCGAGACGGGTCAGGACGTCCCCGCCGAGCTGATGGACCCGCAGGCCATCTACGCGGAGAACGTCAAGGACGTGGTGGCCGACGGTTACGTCACCAAGGAGGAACTGTGCACGGGTGACTTCGCCGAGAAGTGCACCGAGGCAGGAATTCAATAACACCGCGGGGTACGGTCCGCGCCACCAGCGCGGCCGTACCCCTGTTTAGGGAGCCACATGACCCCCCTCCTTGAAGTGCGCGGGATCGACAAGAGCTTCGGCCCGGTGAAGGTCCTGCACAATGTCGAGCTCTCCGCGTTCCCCGGCGAGGTCACCGCGCTCGTCGGCGACAACGGCGCGGGCAAGTCCACGCTGGTCAAGTGCATCGGCGGCATCTACCCGATCGACGCGGGCCAGGTCCTCTTCGACGGCCGCGAGGTCACCGTGCACAGCCCCCGCGACGCGGGCGAGCTGGGCATCGAGATCGTCTACCAGGACCTCGCCCTGTGCGACAACCTCGACATCGTCCAGAACATGTTCCTCGGCCGGGAGCGCAAGAACGGCCTCCTGCTCGACGAGGACAGCATGGAGGAACTGGCCGAGAAGACCCTCAGCGGCCTTTCCGTGCGCACGGTGAAGTCCATCAGGCAGCAGGTCTCCAGCCTGTCCGGCGGGCAGCGGCAGACCGTGGCCATCGCCAAGGCCGTGCTGTGGAACAGCAAGGTCGTCATCCTCGACGAGCCCACCGCGGCGCTGGGCGTGGCCCAGACCGCGCAGGTGCTGGAGCTGGTGCGCCGGCTGGCCGACACCGGCCTGGCCGTGGTGCTCATCTCGCACAACATGAACGACGTGTTCGCCGTCTCTGACCGGATCGCGGCGCTCTATCTCGGCAGGATGGCCGCCCAGGTCAAGACCGCCGACGTGACGCACGCACAGGTCGTCGAACTGATCACTTCAGGCCGCAGCGGCGATCTGGGCCTCAAGAACGGGGTCACCCCATGAACAAGGTCAAGGAACTCCCGGGGGAGGCCATCGTCGCGGCTGCGCAGGCCCCGTCGATCAAAAACAGCTTCCTCGCGTACGCGCAGCGGGTGCGCGGCGGCGACATGGGCGCGCTGCCCGCCGTGCTGGGCCTGGTCGTGCTCTGCGCGGTCTTCGCCGTCGCCCGCCCCTCCTTCATCACCGCGATCAACTTCGCCAACCTGTTCACGCAGGGCGCGGCCATCACGCTCATCGCCATGGGCCTGGTGTTCGTGCTGCTGCTCGGCGAGATCGACCTGTCGGCCGGCTTCGCCAGCGGCGTCTGCGCGGCGGTCCTGGCCGTCACGCTCACCAGCGCCGGCCTGCCCTGGTACGTGGCCATGCTGGCCGCCGTCCTCACCGGCGTGATCATCGGCACCGTGCTGGGCACGCTGGTCGCGAAGGTGGGCATACCGTCGTTCGTGGTCACGCTGGCCGCCTTCCTCGCCTTCCAGGGCCTGGTCCTGGTGCTGGTCGACGAGGGCACGAACATCTCCATCCGCGACAGCGTGGTCGTCGCCATCGCCAACCGGAACCTGCCGCCCTGGCTCGGCTGGGCCCTGTACGCGGCGTGCGTGGCGATCTTCGCCGGGGTGCAGCTCAGGCGGGCCAGGAGCCGGTCCAAGCGCGGCCTGGTGGCCGACCCGCTCACCCTGATCGCCTTCCGCGTCGGCATGCTGGCGCTCTTCGCCGGTCTCGCGGTCTTCGCGCTCAACCTGGAGCGCAGCCGCAACCCCGCGCTGGTCTCGCTCACCGGCGTGCCGATCGTGGTGCCGGTCATCCTGGCGCTGCTGGTCGTGTGGACGCTGGTGCTGCGCCGTACCGCGTTCGGGCGGCACCTCTACGCCGTCGGCGGCAACACCGAGGCCGCCCGCCGGGCGGGCATCCCGGTCGACCGGATCAAGATCAGCGCGTTCGTGATCTGCTCCTCGATGGCCGCCATCGGCGGCATCGTGGCCGCGTCGCGGGCCAGCTCCGTGGACCCGAACACGGGCGGCAGCTCCGTCCTGCTGTACGCGGTCGGCGCGGCGGTCATCGGCGGCACGAGCCTGTTCGGCGGCAAGGGCCGGGTGCTCGACGCCGTGCTCGGCGGCGCCGTGGTGGCCGTGATCGAGAACGGCATGGGCCTGATGGGCTACGGCGCGAGCGTGAAATACCTGGTCACAGGGTCTGTCCTGCTGCTCGCCGCAGGTGTGGACGCCCTGGCGCGCAAGCGGGCGGCTGCCGCTGGTCTAAGGTGATCAGCGACTCTCAGCCCCTGAAGGAACCCCAGACCATGCGTGCCGGTCCCTCCCAAGAGGACATCAGGCGCCACAATCTCGGCGCGCTGCTCCGCCATGTCCACCTGGGCGGGCCGATCTCCCGCGCCGAGCTGACCTCGAAGATGGGGCTCAACCGCAGCACGATCATGGCCCTGACCTCCGATCTCACGGCGGCCGGGCTCGTCCGCGAGGAGCTGCCGCGCGAGACCGGGCGCGCGGGCCGGCCCTCGCTCGTGGTGCGCCCGGAGTCGGCGCGGGTCTACGTGTTCGCCTTCGACGTCGGCCCCGACCGGCTGGCCGTCGCCCGCGTCGGGCTGGGCGGGGTGATCCTCGACCGCCGGGAGGCCGTACGCGACCGCGGCACGTTCGAGCTGGACGAGGTGGTGGGCGTGCTGGCCGGGTTCGCCCGCCAGATGCGCCGCAAGACCAGGGCCGACACCGTCTGCGTGGGCGCGGCGGCGGCCGTGTCGGGCGGCGTGCGCAAGGGCGACGGCGTGGTGCGGTTCGGGCCCAACCTGAAGGCCGAGGAGGTGCCGTTCGGCGAGGAGCTGGGCCGCCGGCTCGGCCTGGGGCTGCCGGTCAGCGTCGGCAACGACGCCAACCTGGGCGCGCTCGCCGAGCACAGCCGCGGCGTCGGAGCCGCCGTCCGGGACCTCATCTACCTGCACGGCGACGTCGGCATCGGCGGCGGCATCATCGCCGGCGGCCACCTGCTCGGCGGCCACGACGGCTACGGGGGCGAGGTCGGCCACATGGTCGTCAACCCGGGCGGCCGCGCCTGCGGCTGCGGCTCGCACGGCTGCCTGGAGGCGGAGGTGGGGGAGCGGGCGCTGCTGGAGTCGGCGGGCCGGGTCTCGTCGGGGCGGCAGGGCCGGGACGCGGTGCGGGCCGTGGTGGACGCGGCCGACCGGGGCGACATCGTGGCCCAGGAGGCGCTCAGCCGGGTGGGCGACTGGCTCGGGCTGGGCGTGGCGAACCTGGTGAACATCTTCAACCCGGAAATGGTGATCTTCGGGGGGATGCTGCGGGAGATCTACCTGGGCTCGGCGGCGCAGGTGCGTTCGCAGCTCACCCTGCACGCCATGGCGCCGCAGCGGGAGCGGCTGCGGCTGCGCACGTCGGCGCTGGGCGACGCGGCCACCCTGGTGGGCGCGGCCGAGCTGGCCTTCGCCCACGTCCTGGCCGACCCCCTGGAGGTGCTGGCCCGCGCCAACGCCTGAGAGCCTCAGGTGACCTTGCCCTTGGCGGCCGTCCACGTGTTGCAGAACCCCGTGGCCCCGCCCTTGTACCCCCGGTCCTGCCACAGCGCCAGGTTGCGGGGCTTGCCGTGGATGTCGCTCTCGTCCGCCATCCGCACCGCCGAGATCCAGTCCTCCCAGGAGATCCCGGGCTTGATCGACTTCAGCGTGGCGCTGTAGAAGACCCCGGCGAAGCACTCGGCCTGCATCTCCAGCCGGTGGCTCAGCAGCCTGCGCGCGCCGTCCGAGGCGGGCTCGTACAGCGCGGCCTGCGCGTCCAGCACCCCGATGAGCTGCTGCACGTGGTGCCCCCACTCGTGGGCGACGGAGTGCGCGATGTTCATCCGGAACGGGTCCCGCAGGTCGTGCTCCATGATGCGGATGACGATCGTGCGGTGGTCGGGACAGTACTGCGCGCCGCTCCCGGTGATCGACCCGCAGACCGAGTCGTCGCCCGTGGTGATCGTGACCTCGGGCGGGCTGTAGGGGAGGCCGGCGGCGGCGAACCTGGCGGACCAGAAGCGGTCGGCGCACCCGGCCATCGCCCGGTGGAAGGACCTGAGGGAGGCCACGCTCCCCAGCCGGATCCGGGGGATCGAGCACGACAGCGGGACGACGTCGCCGCCCATCTCGTCCAGCAGCCCGGGCCGCGCGACCCCGGGCGCCGCCCGGGCCGGGGCCGGGGCGAGGAGACCCGCGACCATGCACGTGGCCAGCGCTATGAGGGTTATGCGCACGATCGCGGATCTTAGTGATAAAGGCGTGATTTAGGACACCTGAGACTTCGGCGCCTTCCAGGTGTTGCAGCCGCCGGCCGACTCGGTGTCGAAGCCCCGCTTGAGCCAGAGCCCGGCGTTCTTGGCGCTGCCGTGCGTCTGCTCGCCCCAGCTCTTCTGCTTCACGCCGATGGCGGACAGGTCGAGGCCGCTGCCGCCGTGCTTCACGATGTAGGTGAAGTCGGTCTCCGGGCGGCCGAGCGAGTGCCACACGCTGCCGATGAACGTCCCCGACAGGCACTCGGCCTGGAGCTCGAAGCGGCGGATCACGTCGAGCAGCACGGCCTCGCTCTTGCCGTCGTAGGACTGCAGGGCCTTGAACATGCCGGTGAGCTGCTGGATGTGGTGGCCGTACTCGTGGGCCAGGACCAGCATCAGCATGAGGTCGTTCGGCTCTTCGACCAGGTTCGGGCTGACCAGGAACGTGATCTTGTTGTTCAGCGAGCAGTAGAGCGCCTGGGCGCCGGCGGGGAACCCGCCGCAGCCGGTCTTGGCGCCGAGCTTGGTGATCACCTGCATGCCGGGCTTGCTGAACTTGAAGCCGGCCTGCTTGACCTTGGGCTCCCAGGCCTCGTTGAGACAGTCGAGCACGGCGTCGAGATAGCCCTTCACCTCGTCCAGACTCCCGCCCTGGACGCGCGGCTCCTCGCAGGTCTCGTAGCCGAGCTTGCCCGTCTTGTAGATCGGGCTCTTCACTAAGACCGGCTTGTACGCCGGCGCGGACGCGGTGGCCGCATGGGCGGTGCCGGCGAACAACATGCTCGCCAGGACGCCCGCCATGAGCGCCAATCGGGGGATACGCATGAGAAGGCACCCTATTAAAGAGGGAGTCCCAGGTAAAGCAGCGTTAAAGGGTGTTCAGGTGGTGTTACGGGGATTTGCCGCCCAGGTGTTGCACGAGCCCGGGGTGCCGCGATTGAAACCGCGGGTCATCCACGCCGCCTGCGTCGGCCCCTTGCCGTGGTCGTTCTGGGGCCAGCCCTTGGCGCCGTTCTTCCTGAACCAGCCCACCGTGTACGCCCAGTCGGCGTCGGTGACCAGTGGCGTGCCCTTCATGGTGCTCATGAAGACCGAGGAGAAACACTCCGCCTGCAACTCGGAATTGCGCGACAACTGCAGCCGCTTGGCCTTGCCGGCGGTCGCCCTGGCGGACCAGTAGTAATTCCAGATGCCGGAGACCTGCTGCACGTGGTGGCCGTATTCGTGGGCGATCAGCCGGGTGATCCCGAGCGGGAACGGGTTGCGCAGCTGGTCCCTGCTGATCATCAGGTACATCGTGCGGTCGGTGGAGCAGTAGACGCCGTCGGCGCCGGTGTTCCACGCGCCGCAGGGCGTCTTGACCTTGCTGGTGATGATGCGCAGCCGCGGTTTGGCGAAGGGCATCTCCGCCTTGCGGAACTGCGCGGCCCACGCCCTGTTCAGGCAGGCCGTCACACGGGTCAGGAAGCGCCGGTACGCCACCATGCTCCCGGCCGGGAGGGTGCCGGGCGAGCAGTTCACGTCCGTGAGCCGCCCGGTCCTGTAGAGGGGGTTCGCGGTCGCCAGCGTCCTGCCGGGGGCCCCGGCCCCTTGCTTCTCGCTGGACACCTTCGCCGGCGGGGACGACAGCTGCTGGCCCTCGTTGACGGGGTCCGTCGACGTGGTGGCCACATCCGCCAGCACGAGCACCAAAGCGGCCGCTGCCAGGGCAAGTGCCAGCGCGGCCGCCACAAGTGTCGCGAGTCTGCTTTTGGGGACGGAGTTCATAGGTACCGAAAGAGTAGGTCAAGATCGGACATATGTGGGTGGATTTGACTCGATGGAGTCAGTGAGGCGTCCGCGAACTAGACTCTGGGGATCGGCGTACAAGAGCAGAGGGGAGTCGCATCCGTGAGCGGGTTGCTGGGCTCGATCAAGGGACCGCAGGACGTCAAACGGCTCGCTGCCGAGGAGTTGCCGCGGCTCGCGGGGGAGATTCGTGACGTTCTCGTCGACTCCTGCGCGAGGTTCGGCGGTCACCTCGGCCCCAACCTCGGTGTGGTGGAGCTCACCATCGCGCTCCACCGTGTCTTCGACTCGCCGAACGACCCCATCGTCTGGGACACCGGTCACCAGGCCTACGTGCACAAGGTGCTCACCGGCCGGGCCGCCGGCTTCGAGGCGCTCAAGCAGGAGGGCGGCCTGTCGGGCTATCCCAGCCAGGCCGAGTCCGAGCACGACTTCGTGGAGAACTCCCACGCCTCCACCGCGCTGTCCTACGCCGACGGCCTGGCCAAGGCGTTCAAGCTGCGCCGCCAGGCCGACCGCACGGTCGTCGCGGTGATCGGCGACGGCGCCCTGACCGGCGGCATGGCCTGGGAGGCGCTCAACAACATCGCCGCCGTCAAGGACCTGCCCGTCGTGATCGTGGTCAACGACAACGGGCGCTCCTACTCGCCCACGATCGGCGGCCTGGCCTCACACCTGTCCTCCCTGCGCGTCAACCGCCGCTACGAGGACATGCTCGAATACTTCAAGGACAAGCTGGGGAACGTTCCCGTCCTCTACGACGCCCTGCACGGCTTCAAGAAGGGCGTCAAGGACGTCCTGGCGCCGCAGGTGATGTTCGAGGACCTCGGCCTCAAATACGTCGGCCCCATCGACGGCCACGACGAGCAGGCCATGGAGGCGGCCCTGCGCAAGGCCCGCGACTTCCGCGGCCCCGTCATCGTCCATGCCCTCACCCAGAAGGGCCGCGGCTACACCCCGGCCGAGAACCACGACGAGGACCAGTTCCACTCGCCCGGCGCCTTCGACCGGGCCACCGGCGCGGAGAAGCCCAAGGGCCGCATCTGGACCAACGTCTTCAGCGAGGAGCTCGTCAGGCTCGGCAAGGAGCGCGAGGACCTGGTGGCGATCACCGCCGCCATGCTCCACCCGACGGGCCTCAACGCCTTCGCCGAGGCCTACCCCGACCGCATCTACGACGTCGGCATCGCCGAGCAGCACGCGCTGACCAGCGCCGCCGGGCTCGCGCTGGGCGGCATGCACCCGGTGGTGGCCGTCTACGCCACGTTCCTCAACCGGGCCTTCGACCAGCTCCTCATGGACGTCGCCCTGCACCGGCTGCCGGTCACGGTGGTGCTCGACCGGGCGGGCGTGACCGGCGACGACGGCGCCAGCCACAACGGCATGTGGGACCTGTCGATCCTCCAGGTCGTGCCCGGGCTCCGGATCGCCGTGCCGCGCGACGGCGACCGCCTGACCGAGCTGCTGCGCGAGGCCGTCGAGGTCACCGACGGCCCCACCGTGCTGCGCTTCCCCAAGGGCCCGGTCGCCGAGGCGCTCGATCCGGTGGGCAAGCTGGGCGAGATGGACCTCCTCCGGGCACCGGAAGGAGACGGCGCGGGCGAGCCCGACGTGCTGCTCGTGGGTGTGGGCCCGATGGCCCAGGCCTGCATGGACGCCGCGGTCCTGCTCGACGCCCAGGGCATCTCGGCCACCGTGGTCGACCCGCGCTGGGTCAAGCCGCTGGACGAGGCGCTCGTGCTGGCCGCCGGCGCGCACAAGCTGGTGGCGGTCGTCGAGGACAACGGGCGCGTGGGCGGCGTGGGCGACGCCGTGGCCCGCCTGCTGCGCGACGCCGACGTCGACGTGCCCGTACGCACCTTCGGCATCCCGCAGCGCTTCCTCGACCACGCCAAGCGGGCCGCGATCCTCGGCCAGATCGGCCTGACCGGGCAGGACCTCGCCCGGCAGATCACCGAGGCGGTCGCGAAGCGGACCTCCCACGTGGAGCCGGCCCGCCGCTGAGCATCCTGCGGACCGCGGCGGTGATCCCCAGCACCACGACCACCGCCGCGGCCGCCACCGGCAGCAGCCACTGCGCGTGCTGCCGCACCACGCCGCCGGCCACCGCGCCGAGCGTCACGTACGTGCTCACCCAGGCGGTGCTGCCCAGCATCGCCCACGGCATGAACCTGCGGTACGACATGCCCACCGTGCCCGCCACGGCCGGGGTCAGCGCGTGCAGCACCGGCAGGAAATACGCCAGCGCCAGCGCCCACCCGCTCCGCTCGAACAGCCGCTCCGCGCGGACCCACCGCGGCTCCCCGATGCGCCGCCCCAGCCTGCCGTGCCGCAGCCGGGAGCCGTAGCGCCGGCCGAGGAAGTGGCCCCCGGAGGCGCCCGCGAAGCACGCCAGCACACCCGCCACGATCAGCGCCAGCGCCTCGCCCGCGCTGTCGGCGGTGGCGCCCGCGACCAGCAGCAGCCCGTCGCCAGGAGTGATCAGGCCGACCCCCACCGAGGCGTCCAGGGTCAGGAAGACCAGCAGCAGTGGCAGCACCACGCCGAGGTCCTGCCCGGCCAGGGCATCGAGCAGATCGTTGACCATAGTCACAGCCTGCTACCCGGATCGTGAGATTCCATCGGGATCCTCCCCGATCCGACCCTGACATCGGAATGATCACCGGGGGTATGGGAAGGATGGCTGATCGTGGACATCTTTCGGACGAAGACTGTCGAGCAGTCGATCCGCGACACCGAGGACCCGGAGCATCAGCTGCGCAAGCGCCTGACGGCCACCGACCTCACCGTCTTCGGCATCGGCGTGATCGTCGGCACCGGGATCTTCGTGCTCACCGGGCAGGTCGCCAAGGAGCTGGCGGGTCCCGCGGTGGCGCTGTCGTTCGTCGTCGCCGCGATCGTCTGCGGGCTGGCGGCTCTGTGCTACGCCGAGTTCGCCTCCACGATCCCGGTCGCCGGGTCGGCCTACACCTTCTCCTTCGCCACCCTGGGCGAGTTCCCCGCCTGGGTGATCGGCTGGGACCTGATCCTGGAGCTGGCGCTGGCCGCCGCCGTGGTGGCGGTCGGCTGGTCGGGCTATTTCGCCTCGATGCTGGCCTCCGTCGGCCTCGAGCTGCCCGCCGCCATCGCCGGCGAGGATCCGGTGGTCAACGTGCCGGCCATCCTCATCGTGCTGCTCCTCACCGCGATCCTGGTGGCCGGGATCAAGCTGTCCTCGCGGGTCAACCTGATCCTGGTGATCACCAAGATCGCGGTCGTGCTGCTGGTGATCGTGGCAGGGCTGTTCTTCGTCAAGGCCGCCAACTACACGCCGTTCATCCCCGAGGCGGTGTCCACGGCGCGCGTGGAAGGGCTCCAGGCGCCGCTCATCCAGGTGCTGTTCGGCATCACGCCGGTCGCGTTCGGCGTGATCGGCATCTTCTCCGCCGCGGCGATCGTGTTCTTCGCCTTCATCGGCTTCGACATCGTGGCCACCGCCGCCGAGGAGACCATCAGGCCGCAGCACGACGTGCCACGCGGCATCCTCGGCTCCCTGGCCATCTGCACGGTCCTGTACGTCGCCGTCTCGCTCGTCGTCGTCGGCATGCAGCACTACAGCGAGCTGAGCACGGCCGCGCCGCTCTCGGACGCCTTCACCGCGGTCGGCCATGCCTGGCTGGCCACCATCATCAGCGTGGGCGCGATCGCCGGCCTGACGACCGTGGTGCTCGTGCTGATGCTGGGCCAGACCCGGGTGTTGTTCGCGATGTGCCGCGACGGGCTGCTGCCGCGCTCGCTGGCCACGGTCCACCCGCGCTACGGCACCCCGGCCCGGCTGACGGTGATCATCGGGCTGGTCACGATGGCGCTGGCCGGGTTCGTGTCGTTCGGGGAGCTGGCCGAGCTGGTGAACATCGGCACGCTGTTCGCGTTCGTGGTCGTGTCGATCGGCGTGATCATCCTCAGGAGGACGCGGCCGGACCTGCCCCGGGTGTTCCGGGCGCCGTTCGTGCCGGTGCTGCCGATCGTGTCCGTGCTGGCCTGCCTCTACCTGATGCTCAACCTGCCGGTGCAGACGTGGCTGAGGTTCCTGGTCTGGATGGCCATCGGCGTGGTGCTCTACTTCGGCTACGGCTACTGGCACAGCCGCACCGCGACCCCGTGGCAGAAGAGGGCCGCCGAGCGCGAGGGGGGATGAGCGCGTCGCCCACCCCCCGCCGCGTACGTCTCAGAGTGACGCGACGGCCCCCGTCGCGGCCCGCACCTCGCAGGAGTTCGGGAAGACCTTGGCCCACTTGACCACCTGGCGGTGCCAGCGGCCCACGACCACGACGGCGTGCGGCTCGAACTCCCGGGTGCACGCCGTGTTGGGCGCCACGGCGAGCTGGGCCGGCTTGCCGTTCACCTGCTCCAGCAGGCGGCAGGCGGCCCGCGGGTTGGGATGGGTGCCCCCGACGGGCGCGCAGTGGAGCCAGACGGTCTTCGTCTGCCCGCCCTTGACCGCGTTGACGATCTTGAGCTGCACCCCGGGCTTCGGATCGGGCGCGGCCGTCGCGGGCGACGACCCGCCGATCAGGAAGGTCCCGCAGAGCGCGATGGCGGCGGCTGCTCTCATCATGGTTACTCTCCGTTCGTAGGACGGCACCAAACGCTACGACGGAGGCCGGAGGGAGTTAAGGAGGCCCGCCGTACGGGCCTCCCCAAAATCAGGCGGGCAGCGAGGCCACCCCGGGTTCGAGGAACCGCGGCCGGGCGATGCCGCTCCTGTCCAGGTACGGGGTGATCCCGCCCAGATGGAACGGCCAGCCGGCGCCGAGGATCATGCACAGGTCGATGTCCTGCGCGGCGGCCACGACGCCCTCGTCCAGCATGATGCGGATCTCCTTGGCCAGGGCCCGCAGCACGCGCTCGCGCACCTGCTCGGCCGTGGACGGTGCGGAGCCGCCCGCGAACAGGGCCACCGCCTCCGGGTCGAGCGTGAAGTCCGGCCGGTAGACGCCCGGCTTGCCCGAGGCGACCAGCTTGGCCATGTTCTCCGAGACGCCGAAGCGGTCGGGGAACGCCTCGTGCAGCGTCTCGGCCACGTGCAGGCCGACCGCCGGGCCGACGAGCTGCAGCAGCGCGAACGGCGTCATCGGCAGCCCGAGCCCGTCGAGCGCGTGCTCGGCCGTCTCCAGCGGCGTGCCCTCGTCCACGGCGGCGACGACCTCGCCCATGAAGCAGGTCAGCAACCGGTTGACCACGAACGCCGGGGCGTCCTTGACCAGCACCGACGACTTCCTCAGCGACCTGCCCACCGCGAACGCCGTGGCCAGCGTGGCGTCGTCCGTCGCGGCGCCCCTGATGATCTCCAGCAGCGGCATGACCGCGACCGGGTTGAAGAAGTGGAACCCGACCAGCCGCTCCGGGTGCGCCAGCCCGGCGCCCATCTCGGTGAGCGACAGCGAGGAGGTGTTCGTGGCCAGCACGCACTCCGCCGAGACCACGGCCTCGACCTCGGCGAACACCTGCTTCTTGACCGCCATGTCCTCGAACACGGCCTCGATCACGAAGTCGGCGTCGGCGAAGGCGTCCTTGGTCAGCGAGCCGGTCACCAGGGCCTTGAGCCGGTTGGCCTGGTCCGGCGACACGCGGCCCTTGGACAGCAGCTTGTCCACCTCGGCGTGCACGTAGCCGACGCCCTTGTCCAGCCGGGCCTGGTCGAGGTCGGTCAGCACGACGGGCACCTCCAGGCGGCGGGCGAACAGCAGCGCCATCTGCGAGGCCATCAGGCCCGCGCCCACCACGCCGACCTTGGTCACCTTGCGGGCCTGCGACGCGTCCGGCGTGCCCGCCGGCCGCTTGGCGCGGCGCTGCACGAGGTCGAAGGAGTAGAGCCCGGCCCGCAGCTCGTCGCTCATGAGCAGGTCGGCCAGCGCGTCGTCCTCGGCGGCGAAGCCCTCGTCCCGGCCCGCGGTCTCGGCCCGCGCGATCAGGTCGAGCGCCCGGTACGGCGCCGGCGAGGCGCCCCGCAGCTTCATGTCCACCAGGAACCGGGCGTCGTTGACGGCCTTCTCCCAGCCCTCCCCGTGAGCCGGCCGCTCCACCGCCACGTCGCCGTTGACCACCTTGGCGGCCCAGCGCAGCGACTCCTCCAGGAAGTCCGCGGGCTCGAACATCGCGTCGGCCACACCCAGCCCGAACGCGTCCGCACCCTTGATCATGCGGTTGTTCGCCAGCGGGTTCTCGATGATCAGCTTGATCGCGTTCGCCGGGCCGACGAGACGGGGCAGCAGCTGCGTGCCGCCCCAGCCCGGCACCAGGCCGAGGAAGCACTCCGGCAGCGCCACCGCGGGCACGCCCGCCGAGATCGTCCGGTACGTGCAGTGCAGCGCGATCTCCAGGCCGCCGCCCATGGCCGCGCCGTTCACGAACGCGAACGACGGGATCGCCAGCTCGCCCAGCCGGCGGAAGACGTGGTGGCCGAGCGCGCCGATGGCCAGCGCCTCCTCACGAGAGGCCACGGAGGCCGCGCCCTTGAGATCGGCGCCGACGGCGAAGATGAACGGCTTGCCCGTCACGCCCACCGCGGCCAGGTCGGTGCGCTGGGCGATCTCCGACAGCGCCCCGTTCAGCGCGAACAGGCCGTGCGGGCCGAACGTGTTGGGCTTGGTGTGGTCGAAGCCGTTGTCCAGGGTGATCAGCGCCATCGTGCCGGCGCCGTAGGGCAGCTGCACGTCGCGCACGAGCGCCTTGGTGACGACTTCGTCGGTGTTGCGCTCGCTCAGCAGCGCCCGCCAGGTGTCGATGTTGGTCATGCCAGGTTCTCCCAGATCACGGTGCCGCCCATGCCCATGCCGACGCACATCGTGGTGATGCCGTAACGCACGTCGGGACGCTCGCCGAACTGCCGAGCGAGCTGCGTCATCAGCCGCACGCCCGAGGAGGCGAGCGGGTGGCCGTAGGCGATCGCGCCGCCGTAGGCGTTGACGCGGGGGTCGTCGTCGGCGATCCCGAAGTGGTCGAGGAAGGCCAGCACCTGTACGGCGAACGCCTCGTTGATCTCGAACAGCCCGATATCCGAAATATCGAGATTCGCCAGGCGAAGCGCCCGCTCCGTGGACGGGATCGGCCCCACGCCCATGACCTCGGGATCCACACCCGCGAACGCGTACGACACCAGCCGCATCTTCGGCGTCAGCCCCAGCTCGGCCGCGACGTCCGCGGCGGCCACCACGCAGCCGGTGGCGCCGTCGTTGATGCCGGAGGAGTTGCCCGCCGTGACGTGGCCGTGCGGCCGGAACGGCGTCTTGAGCCCGCCCAGCCCCTCCATCGTCGTGCCCGGCCGCGGCGCCTCGTCCTCGACGGCCAGGCCCCAGCCCTTCTCCGCCGTCCTGATCGCGGTCGGCACCAGGTCGGGCTGGATCTTGCCGTCGGCGTACGCCTTGGCCGCCTTCTCCTGCGACAGCACCGCGTACGCGTCCGCGCGCTCCTTGGTGATCGCCGGGTAGCGGTCGTGCAGGTTCTCCGCCGTCATGCCCATGACCAGCGCGCTGGGGTCGACCAGCTTCTCCGACAGGAAGCGCGGGTTCGGGTCGACGCCCTCGCCCATGGGGTGGCGGCCCATGTGCTCGACGCCGCCGGCGATGGCGACGTCGTACGCGCCGAACGCGATGCCGCCCGCGACCGTGGTGACCGCCGTCATCGCGCCCGCGCACATGCGGTCGATGGCGTAGCCGGGCACGGTCTTCGGCAGGCCGGCCAGCACCGCCGCCGAGCGCCCGATGGTCAGGCCCTGGTCGCCGATCTGCGTGGTCGCGGCGATGGCGACCTCGTCCACGCGCTCGGGTGGCAGGTTGGGGTTACGCCTGATGAGCTCGCGGATGACGCGGACGACCAGGTCGTCGGCGCGGGTCTCCGCGTACAGCCCCTTCGGCCCTGACCTGCCGAAGGGCGTGCGCACGCCGTCGACGAACACGACGTCACGAGAGGAAGGCACGGATTCGCTCCTCGCTTGTGGATGGGGTTCCGTGCCTATGCTACTCGTCGGTAACAACCCCGCAGACGAGGGCGGCGGTGAGCAGCGCGTAGATCACGCCGGTGGCCGGCTCCCAGAGGTGGGCGCGGGCCCCGAGCAGGGCCGCGACCGCAACGGCCGCGCCCGTCCAGAGCGCCGCGCCCTCTCGCGGACGCGCGCCGTGGCCGGGGTCCCATGGATCGCCAGGTGATCCGCCCGATCGCAGGGCGCGCGCCAGTATCCCCAACGCGTCCCGTGCCCACCAGAGCAGGAACAACACCCCGGCGGCCACGCTGATCACCGACAGCGCCTCTACGGCCCAGGTCAGCGCGTCGGCGAAGGCGTACATGGCGGCCTCGCGGAAGAAGCGCGGCACGGTCCAGCCGAGCAGGAGGGTCACCGCCCAGCCGCAGGCGACGGCCAGCCGGGTCAGGGGGTGGGCCCGGCCGGAGCGGGCGGCGGCGTACAGCTCCCGCTCCCTCTGCCGGACCAGGCGGGCCCGCGCGCCCCAGGCGTACTGGGTGATCGCGAGGGCGGGGAGGGCGGCGGCGAAGACGGCCAGGGACAGGACGGCCAGCGGGAGCGCGTGTTCCCTGGTCGCGGCCCGGTCGGCGAGCAACTGCGCGGTGGCCAGCAGCGCGATCGAGGCGGAGAGCGCCACGAGCGCGCCGCGCCGGGCGGTTCTGACCCTGGCGCGCAGTCCGGCCACCTCCTGCGCGCCGGGGGGTGGGGCCATCTCGGTCAACAGCATGACCGTCATGATGGCGTCACCGTGCGTCGTGACGCCGCGTTTTCGCATGCTTTGGATGGAGCCCTCGATCGCGGTGATTGAGGAGTATCCGCAGGGCCACCGTCTGACCGATGATGGGAAGGCGAACAAGCCGAGATGAACGGACATGTCCTCCTGAGTTCCTGTTTGTGACTAAGCTTCGCGATCATGGCGCAAGGGGTGAACCGCGTGGGAAATCGGCAGGAAGAAGCGGTTCTGGGGCGTCGCGTCGCCCCGCCACCACCTCCGCAGCCGGGCCGGCGGAAGCGCCGATCCGAGCCGCGGCGGAACCCGCTGACGCCGCTCGGCTGGGTGAGCGTGGCGCTGACGATCCTGCTGGTGGCCGGCTCCCTCGGCGGCTACGCCTACTACCGCTACCTCTTCGGCGGCCTGGTGACCGCGCCCATCGATGTGGGCCCGAGCCGCCCGCCGGACACCGGCGCGCTCAACGTGCTGCTCGTCGGCTCCGACTCCCGCGACGGCGACAACAAGAAGTACGGCGCCAAGTCCCAGGGCACGGGGGAGCGCACGGACACCATCATGCTCCTGCACATCGCCCCGAACCGGGACAACGCCACCATGATCAGCTTTCCGCGCGACTCCATGGTCATGATCCCGCAGTGCAAGGGCAGGAACGGCGCCGTGCTGCCCGCCGGGCTCCGCCAGATCAACTCCGCCTTCAACGACGGCGGCATCAACTGCACGATCAGGACCCTCGAGTCCCTCACCAACATCAAGATCAACCACTTCGTGAAGGTCGACTTCACCGGATTCAAGGCCATCATCGACGCCATCGGCGGCATCGAGATCTGCCTGCCCAAGCCGGTCAACGACCCCCAGGCCAAGCTCGTGCTGGGCGCGGGCAAGCACGTGGTGAACGGCGAGCAGGCGCTCGGCTACGTCCGCACCAGGTACGCCCTGGGCGACGGCAGTGACCTCAGCCGGATCCAGCGCCAGCAGGTCTTCCTCACCGCGGTGCTGGAGAAGGTCACCGACGGCGGCCTGCTCACCGACCCCATCAAGCTGAACGGCTTCCTGCAGGCGGCCGTCCAGGCCGTCACCGTGGACGACAAGCTCTCCCTCGATCGGATGGTGGAGATCGGCAACAGCGTCAGGGGTCTGACCGCCAAGGAGCTCAAGGGCATCACGGTGCCCATCGAGCCGTACCCGGCGGACACGGACCGGGTGCAGTTCGCCGAGCCGGCCGCGCGCGACTTCTTCGAGAGCGTGCGCAACGACGTCGAGGTCACCACCTCTCCCACGCCGGGCAAGTCCGCCGCCCCCAAGATCGAGCACGGCCAGGTGCGCCTGCAGGTGCTCAACGCCAGCGGCCAGGACGGCAAGGCCATCCAGGTGGCCGACGCGCTGGCCGCCCAGGGCTTCGTGGTCACGCAGGTCGGCAACGCCGCCCCGGCGGACACCACCACGATCCGGTACGCCAGGAAGGACGCCCAGGACGGCCCCGCCTACGGTGACGCGCTGGCCGCGCGGCTGTCGAAGGACAAGCGCACGCCCGTGGAAGGCAAGGTCAAGGCCCTGGTCTCCCAGCCGTACGAGTCGAAGAGCGCCGGGAAGCCCGCCAAGGCCCCCGACGGGCCGGTCATCCAGCTCGTCATCGGGAAGGACTGGCCCGGCGTGCGGGTCGCCTCGGCGATCCCGGACTCGCTCAAGGACAAGGTCGTCGACAGCAGCACCGACCCGTGCCTGTAGCTCGGGTCAGGCCGTCACGCCGGCGTCCACGGGGATCGTCGCGCCCGTGACGGCGCGCCCGCCCTCCCCGGCGAGATAGGCCACGGCGGCGGCGATGTCCTCGGGCGAGCAGTAGCGGCCCAGCGCGGTGTGGCGCCGCTCCTCGTCGGCCTCCGGGCTGTCGGCCGGGTTCATCTCGGTGTCGGTGGAGCCGGGGCTGACCAGGTTCGCGGTGATGCCGCGCGGGCCCAGGTCCCTGGCCAGCCCCTTGGTCAGGCCGATCAGCGCGGACTTGCTCATCGCGTACGCCGTCCAGCCCGCGTACGGCACCCGCTCGGCCAGGCTGCTGCCGACGAGCACGATGGCGGCGCCCGCGCTCATGTGCCGCGCCGCCGCCTGCGCCAGCACGAACGACGCCCGCGCGTGCACGGCGAGCAGCTCGTCCACCTGATCGACGGTCACCTCCTCCAGCGCCCCGTACGGCGCGATGCCCGCATTGCTCACCAGCACGTCAAGGCGGCCCAGCTCGCCGGCCGTCCGCTCCACCGCCTCCACCAGCGCCCGCGGGTCGGCGGCCTCGGCGCGCAGGCCGAGCGCGCGCCCGCCGGCCGCCTCGATCTCCTTGACCACGGTGGCGGCCCGCCCGCCCGCGCTCCGGTACGTGATCGCCACGTCGAACCCGTCACCCGCCAGCCGCCGCGCGACGGCCGCGCCGATCCCCCTGCTGCCCCCTGTCACCAGGGCGACTCTCCGTGCCATGAGCGCCTCCTTATCCGGAATTAATTCCGCTTTCGACTGTAATCGGAGCCCATTCCGGATGCAAGCGGTGCGAGGATGGGACTCGTGAGACGCGAGCCCACCGAGCCGGAGACCGCGACGACCAAGGGGGCGGGGCGGCGGGAGCGCACCGACGCCGCCCGCAACCGGGCCAAGATCCTCGCCGCGGCCGAGGGCATCGTCGCCACGCAGGGGGTGCAGGGCCTGTCCATGGCGGACGTGGCCGCGGCGGCGGGGGTCGGCGTCGGCACGCTCTACCGGCGTTTCGGGGACCGCTCGGGGCTGGCGTACGCGCTGATCGACGCGCGGGAGCGGGAGTTCCAGGCGGCGTTCATCGAGGGTCCGCCGCCGCTGGGGCCCGGTGCGGAGCCGGGGGAGCGGGCCAGGGCGTTCCTGCGGGCGCTCACGGACCGGACGGTCGAGCAGCTCGATCTTCTGCTCATGGCGGAGACGGCGGGGCCGCTGGCCCGCTTCGGCGGCGCGTACGAGGCCTATCACGGGCACCTCGCCATGCTGATCGGCCGGTTGCGCCCGGAGGCCGACGCCTACTGCCTGGCCGACGCCCTCCTGGCGCCGCTCGCCGCGCCACTGCTCGTCCACCGGCTCAGGGATGGCGGGGTGGGGGTCGAGCGGGTGAAGGCGGCGCTCGACGAACTGCTCTCCGGGATCACCGGCGATTGATCTTCAGGACTGTACCCGGGGTGTGACGAGACGATAGCATTGGGACATATGTTACAGAGAGTAGTTTTAGCGAAACATGTGAAATTTTCCGACAAGAGATGGTAGGAAGGGGCGCGGTCCGAATTCGTACTAGAGAGGTTCCATCGTGGCGCGCGACGAGAACGACAGGCCATACGAGGATGGGCAGGGTAGGTCGTTAAACCCGGAGTTGACGGGTGATGTGCTGTCCCCGCGGTGGAGCACCGAGGACACCGACGAGCAACCCGCCATCCAGGTCGTCGGCAACGAGACCTACATCCTCCCGCTCGACAAGGGCACGCCTGCCGGTGAGCCGCCGCTCGGCGAGGGCGTGCATGACGTGCTGGACCCCGCCCCACGCGGTCTCCTGGCCGCCGATTCGCACGACGTGCTCGGGGGCCCGCACGACGTGCTGGGCGGGGCGGCCGGGTCGCATGACCTGGGCGGTCCCAGCGGACCCCACGACCTGGGCGGTCTGAGCGGGCCGCACGACTTCGGGGGCGCCAGCGGGCCGCACGACTTCGGCGGCGCCAGCGGGCCGCACCCCGTGGAGGACGACAGCCCCTACCTCCCGCTGGACCGCGGCTACGACCCGGCGCGGGACGACGACCGCGACGACGACCCGCCCAGGCGCGGGTTCCTCGGCTCGGGGTGGACCGACGACTCCCATGACGGGGGCTCGGGGGGCTCGGGGGGCGAGGGCGAGGTGCGCCGCCGTACCAGGGTGCTGCTGGTGGCGGCCGTCGCGGTGGTGCTCGTCGGCGTGGGCGCCGGCTGGATGCTCACCGGTACGTCCTCCGACGACCCCTGCGCGGGCGCCCGGTGCGCCAGCGCGGGTGAGGTGACCTCGCCCTCCGACTCCGCCGTGCCAGAGGAGACGCCGGTCGAGGAGGAGGTCAGCCCCGAACCCACCGATTCGGCCACCGGCGAGCCGACCGAGTCCGAGACCGTAATGCCGACGCCCACGCAGCAGCGGGCCCGGCCGACGCGCGAGCCCTCGGCCCGCCCGACGCCCACCCGCGCCGGGGAGCCGACCTCGAAGACCACCAGCAGGCCGACCCGGGCGCCGCAGAACGACACGATGGACGACACCGCGGACACCACGGGGCAGGACAACGACGACGCGCCGGCGACCAAGCAGCCGGAGTCGAACAACCAGAGCCCCACCACGCAGCCGCCGGCCACGACCCAGGCGCCCGCCCCGACGCCGACGCAGGAGCAGCGCAAGGGCCTGCTCGACATCCTGTTCCCCTGGTCCTGACCTCCGGCCCCGGGCCTTGCCCGCCCTGGGCCTGACCCGCTCCCGGGTCTGACCCACCCCTGGGCCTGACCGCCCGGCCCCCGCACCCCGGCTCCCGGCGGGAGGCGTCCCCGTCCAGGGGAGGCTTCCGGCCCGGGCGGGGTGGCGGGGGCGTCGTCCGGCCTTCCCCGGGGCCGGGCCCGGTGAGCGTGCGGCCTGAGGCCGGGCGTGGCAGGATGCGGATCCAGGTGCCGGTCTGGCAGACTGGGAAACCGCTTTCCGGGGAGGTCAACGTGGTCACGCTGGAAGACGTCGCCAAGCAGGCGGGCGTCTCGCTCGCGACCGCCTCGCGGGTGCTCAACGGCAGCACCCGCCAGGTGGGCGCGGCCCTGCGGGCACGCGTCGAGCAGGCCGCGGACGAGCTCGGCTACCGTGCCAACATCGCCGCCCAGACGCTGG
Organism: Nonomuraea sp. KM90; assembly: GCF_052246675.1. Taxonomy (NCBI): domain Bacteria; kingdom Bacillati; phylum Actinomycetota; class Actinomycetes; order Streptosporangiales; family Streptosporangiaceae; genus Nonomuraea; species Nonomuraea sp. KM90. The sequence continues at coordinate 20,900 of NZ_JBQQCB010000005.1, forward strand.
CCCGCGGGGCGAGCAACGTCATCGGCATCGTCGTGCACGACCTGACCGACCCCTACTTCGCGGCCCTGGCCGACGGGGCGATGCGGGCGGCGGCGACCGAGGGGCTGCTGGTCATGGTGGGCACCACGCATCGCGACCCCGAGCAGGAGATCGCTTACGTCGCCACCCTGAACGCCCAGCGCGTCCGGGCCGTGCTGCTGGTCGGCTCGCGGGTCGCCGACCCGGCCGTCACCGGCCGCCTGCGCGACGAGCTGGCCCGATACCAGGCGGGCGGCGGCCGGGCGGCCTGCGTGGGGCAGGATCTCCTCGGCGTGGACACCGTCGCGCCGGCCAACAGGGAAGGGGCGGCGGAGCTGGCCCGGGCGCTGGCCGGGCTGGGGCACACGCGCTTCGCGGTGCTGGCCGGGCCGCCGCACCTGGTGACGGCGGCCGACCGGTGCGCCGGTTTCGCCGGCGCGCTCGACGAGCTGGGGCTGCCGGCCCCGCAGGTGATCCACGGGCCGTTCGACCGCGACGGTGGTTATGCCGCGGCCCAGCAGGTCGGGGACGCGACGTGCGTGTTCGCGGTCAACGACGTGATGGCGGTGGGGGCGCTGGCGGCCTGCCGCGAGCGCGGGATCAGGGTGCCCGAGGACGTGTCGGTGGCCGGGTTCGACGACATCGTCACTCTGCGTGATCACGTGCCCGCGCTGACGACCGTGCGGCTGCCGTTGAAGGACATGGGGGCGCGGGCGCTGGAGCTGGCGCTGAACGAGGACGAGCCCGTGGTGGTCGAGCAGGTCGCCGGCGAGGTCGTCCTGCGGGAGAGCGTGCGGAGGATGGCGTGAAGCTGGCGGTCAGCACGCTGGGGATGCCCGGCGAGGGCCTGGACAGGACGATCGAGATCGCGGTGGAGCAGGGCTGCCAGGGGCTGGAGCTGCGCCTGCATCCGGACACCGGCGTGCACGCCGGGCTCGGCGCGGCAGAGCGGCGGGCCGTGCGGGAGCGGGTCGAGAGCGCGGGGCTGGAGATCGCGGCTCTCGCCGGATATGTCGGCATCTGCGAGCCGGGGCCGGACGGGCCGGTCGTCGAGGCGCTCCTCGCCGACCTGCGGCTCGCCGCCGACCTCGGCGCGCCCGGCGTGCGGGTGTTCCCGCGCGGCGACGACGTGACCGTGGGCGCCCGCAGGCTCAAGGCGGTCTCCGGTACGGCCGGCGACCTCGGCCGCCGCGTGCTCGTCGAGACGCACGACAGCATGGCGACCTGCGCCGCCGTGGCCGCGCTGCTCGACGCGGCGGGCTGCCCCGAGACCACCGGCGCGATCTGGGACCTGCTGCACCCGTGGCGCCACGGCGAGCCGCCGGCGCGCTCGCTGGCCGCGCTGGGCCCTCACCTGTCCTACGTGCAGATCAAGGACGCCGTCTCGGCTCAGGACACCACGCCGGTGCCCATGTGGACGGGGTCGGTGCCGCTGGACGAGGCGGGGGAGCTGCTGCGCGGCGCGGGTTACGACGGCTGGGTGTCGCTGGAGTGGGAGCGTACGTGGTATCCGCAGGTGGCACCGGTCGAGGAGATCCTGCCGGGTGCGGGGGAGTGGGTGCGGCGTTTCGCCCCTTAACCGCTTAGATGGGGGGATGTCCGCATTTAGCAGCAAGGTGCTCGTCATCGGCATGGACGGCCTGCGGTTCGACCGGTTGATCGCCCTGGACGCCCCCGTGCTGGCCGGGTTGATGTCCTCCGGTGCGTACGGCACCAGCAAGCTCCCCTACGGCGAGGCCGGCACCCCGCGCACGGAATCCCCTGGAGAGGTCGTCCCCAAGACCCCCGAGCCCGGCGACGGCGGCCGGGTGATCAGGTCGCGTACCGACTCGGGCCCCGGCTGGTCCTCCATCGCCACCGGCGCCTGGCCCGACAAGCACGGCGTCGTCGACAACGGCTTCGCGAGCGCCCAGTTCGCGAAATATCCGGACTTCTTGACTCGGGCCAAGACCGCTCGCCCCCACCTGACCACCTCGGCGTTCTTCTCGTGGGCGGCCCTCGCCGAGCATGGCGCCTTCGGCCCGTCGATCGACCGCAGGTTCGTCCTCGACGGGTACGCCGTCGGCTGGGCCGAGGCCGACGCCCAGGTCGCCGACGCCGCCGAGCGCCACCTGTCCGAGGACGACCCGGACGCCGTGTTCGTCTACCTGGGCGACACCGACGAGGTGGCCCACGACCTCGGCCCCCACTGCCCCGAGTACGCCGCCGCCCTCAAGGCCCAGGACGCCTACCTGGGCCGCCTGCTCGACGCGATCCGCGCCCGGCCCGCGTACCCCGGGGAGCGCTGGACCGTGCTGGTCACGACCGACCACGGCCACGTGGACGAGGGCGGGCACGGCGGCACCACGGACGAGGAGCGCACGGTGTTCGTGATCGTGAACCGGCTCGGCGAGGACCTGGGCGGCCGCTCGCTCGGCGCCCCCCGGCTGGTGGACGTGGGACCGACGGCCCTGGCCGTGCTGGGCGTCGCCCTCGACCCCGCGTGGGACCTGGACGGCGTTCCCCTGGAACCTTGATTCATCAAGTGTTGAATTTCTGCCCGGGAAGCGTGAAACTGGTGACAGGACGCTGAACGGCAGGAGTGCATTCGATGAAGACGGCCCTGGACTTCACCGAGATCGACGCGGGCATGCTGGCCGAGGTGGGTGGCAAGGCCGCCAACCTCGGCGAGCTGACCCGGGCCGGGCTGCCCGTGCCGCCCGGCTGGGTGCTCACCACGGAGGCGTACCGCCAGGTCGCGCAGGGCCTGGAGACCGGCGGCGAGGGGCTGGCCGAGCGGGCCAGGCGGCACTTACTGCAGGCTCCGGTGCCGGAGGCCGTGCGGGAGGAGATCGTGAAGTCGTACGCCGCGCTCGGCGACGACGTGCCCGTCGCGGTCAGGTCCTCCGCCACGGCGGAGGACCTGCCGTTCGCCAGCTTCGCCGGCCAGCAGGACACCTTCCTCAACGTGGTGGGCGCGCAGGCGGTGGTGGAGGCCGTACGCCGCTGCTGGGCCTCGCTCTGGACCGACCGGGCCGTGGCCTACCGCGAGTCCAACGGCATCGACCACGCCTCGGTGCGGCTGGCGGTGGTCGTCCAGGAGATGGTGGAGGCGCAGGTGGCGGGCGTGATGTTCACCGCCAACCCGGTGACCGGGCGGCGGCGCGAGGCCGTGATCGACGCCAGCCCCGGGCTCGGCGAGGCCGTCGTCTCCGGCGCCGTGAACCCCGACCGCTTCCGCGTCTTCGACGGGGAGATCCTCGAACGGCACGCCGGCGACAAGCTGCTGGCCATCCGCTCCCTGCCCGGCGGCGGCACCGAACGCGTAGAGACCTCCCACGACGGTCTCTGCCTGACCGACGACGAGGTGCGCCGGCTGGCCGCGCTGGGCGCCCGCGTCGAGGACCATTACGGCGCCCCGCAGGACACCGAGTGGGCCGTCGACCGCGACGGCACCCTCTGGCTCACCCAGTCCAGGCCGATCACCACGCTCTACCCGCTGCCCGAGCGGCCCAGGCCGGGGCTGCGGGTGTACTTCTCGGTCAACGTCGTGCAGGGCGTCATGGGGCCGCTCACGCCGATGGGGCAGTCGGTGTTCCGGGTGATCAGCGCGGGCGGGGCGGGCCTGGCCGGGCATGCCCCCGCCGACCCCCTCGACGGCGCGCCCTTCCTCACCGCCTCGGGGGAGCGAATCTGGCTCGACCTCACGACCGTCGTACGCAGCCGTCCCGGCCGCGCCATCCTCCCGCGCATGCTGACGCTCGGCGAGGCGCGGGCCGTGACCATCATGGAGGGGCTGTTCGAGGACCCGCGCCTCACGCTGGCGCACACCTCCCTGCGCCCCTTCCTGCGCGGCCTCGGGCGCTTCGCCCGCCGCGTCCGCGTTCCCGCCCGCGTCCTGACGGCCCTGACCAGGCCGGCCAAGGCGGTCGCGGACACCGTCCGGCTCGGCGAGGAGCTCGACCGGCGGCTGCGGGTGCCCGCCACCGCCACCCCGGCACAGCGCCTCGACCACGCCGAACGCGTGCTCGCCGGCACATTCCCGCTGATCATCTCGATCATGCCGACCGCGGTCACCGGCTACGCGCTGTTCGCGCTGGCGTCGAAGCTCTCCGGCGTGCCGGTGAACGAGATGAGCGACGTCCTGCGCAGCGTGCCGCACAACCCGACCACGGAGATGGACCTGGAGCTGTGGGAGCTGGCCACCCGCGTCGAGCCGGCGCCGTTCAAGGAGCGGACGGTGGCCGAGCTGGTGCGCCTCTACCAGGAGGGCGGGCTCCCGCCGGTCGCCCAGCGCGAGATCACCGCGTTCCTGGACAAGTACGGCCACCGTGGCGTCGCCGAGATCGACGTCGGCGTGCCGAGGTGGTCGGAGGAGCCCGCGCACATCCTCGGCGTGCTGGCCAACTACCTGCGCATGGACGGCGCGGCCGACCTCGCGCCCGACGCGCTGTTCGCCAGGGGCGCGCGGGAGGCGCGCACCGCGATCGCCCGCGTGGCGTCGAGGGCGCGGGGGAGGGGACGGTGGCGGGCCGCCGTCGTGCGCTTCGGGCTCGGGCGTACGCGCCGGTACGCCGGGCTGCGCGAGCTGCCCAAGTTCTACCTGGTCAAGACGATCGCGGCGGTCCGGCGCAGCCTGCTCGCGGTCGGCGAGCACCTGGTGGGCCTCGGCGTGCTGGACTCGGCCGGGGACGTGTTCTTCCTGGACCTGCGGGAGACCCGGGCCGCGCTGGGCGGGGGAGACCTGCGGGAGCTGGTGGCCGGGCGGCGGGCGGCGTACGAGCAGGAGCGGCGCCGCAGGCACGTGCCCCGGGTGCTGCTCTCCGACGGCACCGAGCCCGAGGCCCTCGCGCAGCCGGCCGCGGACGGCGCCCTGACGGGCACGGCGGCCTCGGCCGGCACGGTCACGGGCATCGCCCGGGTCGTGCTCGACCCCGTCGGCGCGCACCTGGAACCGGGCGAGATCCTCGTCTGCCCCTCGACCGACCCCGGCTGGACGCCGCTGTTCCTGACCGCCGGCGGGCTGGTGATGGAGATGGGCGGCGCGATGTCGCACGGCGCGGTGGTGGCCAGGGAGTACGGCATCCCGGCAGTCGTCGGCGTGCCCCACGCCGTCGACCGCATCTCCTCGGGCCAGGAGATCACGGTGAACGGCGCGGCCGGAACGGTGACGATCCCGTCATAGCGCAACGCCGCCGGCGCTATGGTGATCGAATGTCCGAGCCCTACTGGAACCACAACGTTCACTACCAGAGCCTGGTCATGAAGCTCGTGCCCCGGGGCTGCGGGCGGGCGCTCGACATCGGTTGCGGCGACGGGCTGCTGGCGAGCAAGCTGGCCGCCCGCGTACCGGACGTGACCGCCGCCGACCGGTCACCGGAGGCGGTCGCCCTGGCCTGCGAGCGCCACGGTCACCTGGACAACGTCTCCTTCGTGACGGCGGACTACCTCGACGACCCGCACGGCCTGCTCCCCGAGGGCAAGTACGACTTCATCAGCGCCGTCGCCGTCACCCACCACGCCGAGTTCCGGCAGTCCGCGCGGGCCCTGGCCCGGCTGCTGGCGCCGGGCGGGCGGCTGGTGGTCATCGGCCTGGCGTTGAACCGCTCGCCCAGCGACTGGGTCATCAGCGGCACCGCCCAGGTCGTCTCCCGCCTGCTGCAACTGCGGCACGGCCCCAAGAGCGGGCCGGGCCAGGCCGTGCCCGGCACGCCGCCCGTCCTGTCGTGGGCCGAGACCGGGCGGCTGGCCCGCGAGGAGCTGCCCGGCTGCCGCTACCGCCGCCTGCTGCTGCGCCGCTACCTGCTGGTCTGGGACCGGCCGGACCAGTGAGGGTGAGGGAAGGGAGCGGCGGGCTCGCGTGCGGGAGGGAGCGGCGGCGCGATCGCACGCCGCTCCGTCCGGGGTCACGCGGGCAGCACCACGTCCTCGTAGCGGGCTTTCATCGTGGCCACGACCTCGTCGGGGTCGGCGGCCCAGACGTCGGCGTTGAAGATCTCCACCTCGACGTCACCGGTGTACCCGGCCGCCTGGACCGCCCGCGTGATCGGCCGGAAGTCGATCACGCCGTCGCCCATCATGCCCCGCCCCAGCAGCACGTCCTCCGGCAGCGGGTGCAGGTAGTCGCACACCTGGTAGCCGGCGATCCGGCTCCCGGCCCGCGCGATGTCCTCGAACAACCGCGGGTCCCACCACACGTGGAACGTGTCGACCACCACGCCGACCTGCTCCTCCGGGTGGGCCAGGCTCAGCTCCAGCGCCTGCGCCAGCGTGGACAGCACCGCGCGGTCCGGGCAGTAGATCGGGTGCAGCGGCTCCAGGGCCAGCTTCACCCCCCGCTCACCGGCATAGGGCGCCAGCTCCGCCAGCGCCTCGGCCACCCGCTCCCGGGCCCCGGCCAGGTCGCGCGTGAAGCCGCCGGCCGGCCCCGCGGCGGGCAGCGCCTCTCCCGGCCGCACGCCGGGCAGGCCGCCCACCACCATCACCAGGCAGGCCGCCGCCAGCTCGGCCGCCTCGTCGATGGCCCGCCGGTTGTCCTCCAGCGCCCTGGCGAAGGCCGTACGGCCCTCCTCGCCGGGCAGCCCGCCCGCCGTCAGGAAGCCGCCCCGGCACAGCGACGACACCCGCAGCCCGGCCGACCGCACCAGCTTGACGCTCTCGGCGAGCCCCTGCTCGGCGACCTTCTCCCGCCACAGCCCGATCGACTCCAGGCCGTGCCGCACGCACCCGTCCACGGCCTCGGCCAGCGACCAGCGCCGGGTCGTCCACTGGTTCAGCGAGAGGCTGCCGCGTCCCGTGGTTCCCTCGCTCACAGCCCGTTCACCGCCAGCAGGGACTTCATGCGGCGCACGGCCAGCTCCTGGTCGGCCAGCAGCCCGGCCCGGTCGGCCAGGCGGAACACCTCCGACAGGTGGAGCAGCGAGCGGGCCGACTGGGCGCCGTTCACCATGGCGAACGCGTCCTGGTGACCGTTCAGCCAGGCCAGGAAGACGATGCCGGTCTTGTAGTTGTACGTGGGCGTCTCGAAGATCTTGCGCGACAGCGGCACGGTCGGGGCGAGGATCTCGTCGTACGAGGCCAGCAGCCGTTCCCGGTCCGCCTCGTCACGTGCCGCCTCGGCCGCGTCCAGCACCTGGAGCGCCGCCGCGGCCGCCGGGGCGATGGCGTCGAAGATGCCCAGCAGCGCGTGCGAGCCCGACCTGATCAGCGACGGGTAGTTGAAGTCGTCGCCCGTGTACAGCCTGACGCCCTCGGGCAGCGCCGCGCGCAGCCCGATCTCGTGCTCCTCGTCCAGCAGCGACACCTTCACGCCGTCCACCATCGCGGCGTGGGCGTGGATCAGCTCCAGGAACGACTCCGTGGCCGCCGCCACGTCGCGCGAGCCCCAGTAGCCGGCCAGGTTCGGGTCGAACATCTCGCCCAGCCAGTGCAGGATGACCGGGCGGTCGGCCAGGCCGAACAGTTTGCCGTACACCTGGTGGTAGTCGGCGGGGCCCGTGGCCACCCGGGCGAGCTGGCGGGAGGCCATGACGATCACGCCGGCGCCGGCGGACTGCACGGTCTCGATCTGCTCGGCGTACGCGGCGGTGATCGTGTTCAGGTCGCCGGCCCCGGGCGCGTGGTCGGTGCCCGCGCCGCAGGCCACCAGCGTCGCCGGGTCGCCGTACGAGCGGGCCTCCGCGGCGCTGCGCCGGATGAGCTCCTTGGTGGCCGCCCAGTCCAGGCCCATGTTGCGCTGGGCGGTGTCCATGGCGTCGGCGACGCGCAGGCCGTGCGACCACAGGTGGTGGCGGAAGCGCAGCGTGGCGTCCCAGTCGACGGCGGCGGGGGAGCCGGGCGTGTTGTCGCCCAGCGGGTCGGCCACGACGTGGGCGGCGGCGTACACGATGCGGCTCGACGCCGGCGTCCCGACGACCGGCCAGGTCGTCGGCTCGCTCAGGGTGTAGGCGCCGATGCCGGGAAGGTCGATCCTCACAGCCCGGGCACCTCGATCCTGCGGCCCTCGGCGTTCGAGCGCAGCCCCAGCTCGGCGAGCTGGACGCCGCGCGCGCCCGAGGCGAAGTCGTTCGGGAAGGGTGCGTCCTCCACCACGTGCCGGATGAACGCCTCCCACTGGATCTTGAACCCGTTGTCGAACTCCGCGTTGTCCGGCACCTCCTGCCAGCCGTCGCGGAAGCGCGCCGTGGCGGGCAGGTCCGGGTTCCAGACGGGCTTGGGGGTGGCCGAGCGGTGCTGGACGCGGCAGTTGCGCAGGCCCGCCACGGCGCTGCCGTGGGTGCCGTCCACCTGGAACTCCACCAGCTCGTCCCGGTTCACGCGGACGGTCCAGGAGGAGTTGATCTGGGCGACGATGCCGCCCTCCAGCTCGAAGATCCCGTACGCGGCGTCGTCGGCGGTGGCCTGGTACGTGTTCCCCTGCTCGTCGACGCGTGCCGGAATGTGCGTCACAGCCTGGGCGTAGACGGACTGGACCCGGCCGAACAAGTTCTCCATCACGTAGTGCCAGTGCGGGAACATGTCGAGCACGATGCCGCCGCCGTCCTCGGCCCGGTAGTTCCAGGACGGGCGCTGCGCCTCCTGCCAGTCGCCCTCGAACACCCAGTAGCCGAACTCGCCGCGCACCGACAGGATCCGGCCGAAGAAGCCGCCGTCGATCAGCCGCTTCAGCTTGAGCAGGCCGGGGAGGAAGAGCTTGTCCTGCACGACGCCGTTCTTGACGCCCTTGGCCGTGGCGGCCTCGGCCAGCGCGATGGCCTCCTGCGTCGACTCGGCCGTCGGCTTCTCGGCGTAGATGTGCTTGCCGGCCTCGATGGCCTTCAGCACGGCCTTCACCCGGGCGCTGGTGACCTGGGCGTCGAAGTAGATCAGGTTGTCGTCGTCGGCGAGGGCCGCGTCGAGGTCCGTGGTGAAATCCGAAATTCCATGCTTAGCGGCGATATCTGCAAGTTTGTCGGCATTGCGTCCGACCAGCACTGGCTTGAGGTTGATCCTGGAGCCGTCCGAGAGCGTCACACCGCCCTGCTCGTTGATGGCCAGGACGGAACGGACCAGATGCTGGCGGTAGCCCATCCGTCCGGTGACGCCGTTCATCACGACGCCGATGGTGCGCACGCTCATGAGGATCCCTTCAGGCAAAACATGGGGAAAGCGCTTTCCCGAACCGTACGGCCGGGCCACCGAGGGCGTCAAGTAGCGCGAACCTCAGGTGGGCCTCGACCGCGGGTGAGTGCACCCGGTGCGAGCCTAGAGCTCGCCGCGCATCTCCAGCCTGGCCAGGGCCTTGGCGATGGGATGGGCGGCCAGGGAGAGCTGCCACTCGCGGGCCCCGAGCTCGCGCAGCCGGGCGGTCACGCTCTCGTCGGTGATCTCCGCGGGCGGCTCCCAGGTGAGCCTGCGTACGGCGTCGGGCTGCAGCAGGTTCTCCGTCGGCATGTGGTGCTCGTCGGCCAGCGCGGCCACCACGGCGCGGGCCGCGGCCAGGCGCTTGGCGGCGGCCGGATCGCGGTCGGCCCAGCGGTTGGGCGGCGGCGGGCCGTCGCCGGGCGTGCTGGGCTGGGGCAGCTGGCCGTCGGGCAGGCCACGGGCCTTGGCCACCGCAGCGAGCCAGTCGCTCATGTGCCTGCGCGCACTTCTGCCAGTGAATGCCGAAATTTCGGTCAATGCCTTCTTGGTGCGGGGTCCCTCCAGCGCGGCGGTGACGATCGCCGCGTCGGGCAGCACCCGGCCGGGCGCGAGGTCGGCCTCGCGGGCGATCCGGTCGCGCATGGTCCACAGCTCGCGCACGATGGCCAGGGCGCGCACGTTGCGTACTTTGTGGATGCCCGAGGTGCGCCGCCAGGGGTCGGACCTGGGCGCGGGCGGCGGCGTGTTGAGCACGGCCGCGAACTCCTCGCGCGCCCACTCCAGCTTCCCGCTGTCGGTCAGCTCCTGGTGGAGCACGTCACGCAGCTCGACCAGGACCTCCACGTCGAGCGCGGCGTAGCGCAGCCAGTCTTCCGGCAGCGGCCTGGTGGACCAGTCGGCCGCCGAGTGGCCCTTCTCCAGCCGCAGCCCGAGCACGGTCTCGACCATCGTGCCGAGCCCCACCCGCTCGTAGCCGAGCAGCCGGCCGGCCAGCTCGGTGTCGAACATCTCGCGCGGCTTGAACCCGACCTCCATCAGGCACGGCAGATCCTGGGAGGCCGCGTGCAGCACGATCTCCGCCCCGGACACGGCCCGGTCGAGCCCGGACAGGTCGGGGCACCCGATCGGGTCGATCAGCGCGGTGCCCGCCCCCGCCCGGCGCAGCTGCACGAGGTAGGCGCGGTTGCCATAGCGGTAGCCGGACGCGCGCTCGGCGTCCACCGCGACGGGGCCGCTGCCCGCGGCGAACCTGTCCACCACCTCGGCCAGACCTGCGGCGTCGGCGACGACCGGAGGGATGCCCTCGCGTGGCTCGAGCAGCGGCTCCACAGTGCGTTCTTCTGTCATGAGTTCACCGACCTCATGACGCTGGTGCTGTCTTGACTGGTGCCCTCACTTCGTTCGGTCACTCTCCGGATCATCACGTCTGCGGGGCAGGGCGGCCACGTCGGGCGGGAGCGGCGGCATGCCCGCCGCCAGGCACATCAGGTCGCACCAGGCGGCGACATGGCCGGAGAGATCCTCCTGCGCGGGTGACCATGAGGCCCGCAGTTCGAGCTCGGTCGTGACCGGGTCGTCGGCCTTGTTGCCGAAGCCCTCGGACACGGCTCTTGTCACCGTACCGCCAGCGGCGGAGTAGTCGGCCTGATGCGCCTCCAGAGCCTCGGTCAGCCAGCTCCAGGCGACGGGCCCGAGCAGCGGGTCGGAGGTGATCTCCGGCTCCATGTCGGCCCGGACGTAGGCCACCAGCCGGAACGGGCCCTCCCAACCCCGCTGGCCCTCGGGGTCGTAGAGCAGGATCAGCCGGCCGACCGCGAGCTCGTCGTCGTCGCGGTAGACCGACGCGCCGATGGCGGCCGCGTAGGGGGCCAGCCGCTGCGGCGCGGGCAGGTCCTCGAGCTCGATCTCCGGCCTGACCTCGGTCCGCCGCAGGCTCTCCGCCGCGCGGGTGAACGCGGCGGGCGGCGGTGGCTGGTCACCGAGTGTCATAGCCGAAGCGTAGGTCGAAGACGGGCGGAAGGGGACCACGGGGGTGCTCATCCTTCGTGATCAAGCCGCTGCCGTAACCAGCTGGCGAACCGGGCGGGTGGACTCCGCGGCGCCGAGCAGGATCGCGTGGCCGCAGTCGGCGCAGGCCCACTCGGGGCACTCGCCCGGTTCGTGACCGTCGAGGCACGGCGGCTGCTCGAACGGCCGCTCACCGGCGCAGGAAGGGCAGTGCTCACTGCGGCGCTCTGGGGAACTCCACAACGCGGTCATCGCACGAGTCATCGAACCGGGGCCTTTCTTCGGGTCGTGGCTCCGACGTTGGCACGAGCCGCTGACAATTCCCCGCAACGCGCTCGGCGTGTCCCGAAAGTGGTCGCTGAATCGATGCCGCGCGGTGGCTTGGGGAACATTTGGCCCAGTCGAGACCGGCTCTCTGGGCGGGCATGGGGTGTGTTCGACCCGTGTGCGCTGCCGATGCCGAGCAGACCGGTAAACCTTCATCTGGCTATCTGATCATGATTTGGGGTATCCAATGCATCTTTTTCCGACACCTCGCACCGGTGTCATGACCGGCCCCCCTGCATGGCACCCTGGTGTGGTGAACCTCGCCGACTCAGCGTTCCTGCGTGCCTGCCGCCGCCAGCCCGTCCCGCACACCCCTGTCTGGTACATGCGACAGGCCGGGCGGTCACTGCCGGAATACCTGAAGGTCCGCGAGGGTGTGCCGATGCTCACCGCGTGCGCGACGCCCGACCTGATCGTCGAGATCACCATGCAGCCGGTCCGCCGCTACGGCGTCGACGCGGCCGTCTTCTTCAGTGACATCGTGGTCCCGCTCAAGGCCATCGGCATCGACCTCGACATCAAGCCGGGCGTCGGCCCGGTCGTGGCCGACCCCATCCGCGACGCCAAGGGCCTCGACGCGCTGCGCCCGCTGGAGCCCGGCGACGTGCCCTACGTCACCGAGTCCATCAGGGCGCTGACCGGCGAGCTCGGCGGCATCCCGCTGATCGGCTTCGCCGGGGCGCCGTTCACGCTCGGCTCCTATCTGATCGAGGGCGGCCCGTCGAAGAACCACGACCGCACCAAGGCCATGATGTACGGCGCCCCCGAGCTGTGGCACTCGCTGATGGAGCGGCTGTCGGACATCGTCCTTGAGCACCTGCGCATCCAGATCGCGGCCGGGGCCTCGGCGGTGCAGCTCTTCGACTCGTGGGTGGGGGCGGTGGCGCCGGACGACTACCGGGAGTTCATCCTGCCCCACACCCGCCGCATCTTCGAGGCCGTCGCGGGCGTGCCCCGCATCCACTTCGGCGTGGGCACCGGCGAGCTGCTCGGGGTGCTCGGCGAGGCCGGCGCCGACGTGGTGGGCGTGGACTGGCGGGTCCCGCTCGACGAGGCGGCCCGCCGGGTCGGCCCGGGCAGGGCGCTGCAGGGCAACCTGGACCCGGCGATCCTGCTGGCGCCGTGGGAGGTCGTCGAGCGCAAGGCCCGCGAGGTGCTGCGCCGGGGCGAGGCGGCCGAGGGTCACGTGTTCAACCTGGGGCACGGCGTGCTCCCCTCGACGGACCCCGACCAGCTCAAGCGCCTGACCGACCTGGTCCACGAGCACGGCCGCGCGAGCTGAGCGGCCGCGCGACTAGGCGGTCGTGGCCGGTTGCGTGCCGGGCTGCGCCGGAGGCGGACCGTGCGGCGTCGGACCGGGCGGAGGGGGCTGCGTCGGACGGGGCGGGCGCCTGCGGCGGTTCCGCCGTACGAGCCAGACGAACAGCACGATCAGCGGCGAGGAGAAGACCAGCCACGGCAGCAGCGCCCCGATCACGGTGAGCGCCACCTTCGTGAACGTGACCAAAGCCTGCCAGCCGGACTTCAGGCCGCCGAAGAAACCGGCCGGCTCCTCGGCCGGGTCCTCGACCACGGCGACGGGCCCCACCAGCCGCAGCGTCAGCGTGGCCATGGCGACCTGCGTGGCCAGCTCCTTCTGCTGCGCCTGCAACGACTCCAGATCGGACTCCCGGGCCGAGATCTCCCGCTCGACCTCCAGCACCTGCCCGATCGTGTCGGCCTTCTTCAGCAGCGCGCGCAGCGACTCCAGGGACTGCTGCGCCGACCTCAGCCGGCTCTCCACGTCGGCCACCTTCAGGGTGACGTCCTGGGTGCCCTGGTTCATCGACAGCTGCTTGCCCAGATCCTTGCCGAGCCGCCCCAGCATCTCCGAGTATTTCGGGGGCGGGATCTTGAAGACCAGCGTGGCGGTGTCCCGGGTGTCGCTGGCCGAGTTGGTCTCCTCCCGCGACAGGTAGCCGCCGGCCGCGGTGACGATCTGCTTGGCCTGCTGCACGGCCGTGCTCACCTGCTTGGCGCGTACGGTCATGGTCCCGGTGTAGATGACCTGCCGCTCCTGCTGGGTGACCTTGACGTTCGCGACGATGCCGTCCTTGCCCCGCGACAGCTGCTCCCTCTGGACGCTCTCCTCACGGGCGGCGCCGCCGGACTCGGCGGCCGGTGCGCCGGCCGAATCGGAGGTGCTGGAGTTGAGGGACCCGCCCCCGCCGCAGCCGGTGAGTAACAAGGCCGCGCAGGCCCCCGAGAGCGCGATGCCGTACCGGAATCTGGTCATGTCCATATGACGGCCTCAGGATCGTGCCGGTTTGATGGGATGAATCACGGTCCGGTCACATGCCCCGAACTGCTGCCCGACCCGCTGAGGCGGTAGCGTCAGGAGGCGTGGAAGGGAAACGGGCGCACGTGGTCGTCGTCGGCGCGGGGATCTCCGGCCTCGCCGCCGCGTGGTATCTCCGCCAGGGCGCGGGCGAGCGGGTCAAGGTGACGGTCCTCGAGGGCTCGCCGCGCATCGGCGGCAAGCTGTACACCTCGGAGGTCGCCGGGGTGAGCGTCGACGCGGGCGCCGAGGCCATGCTGGCCAGGCGGCCCGAGGGCAAAGACCTGGCCAGGGCGGTCGGGCTCGGCGACGACCTGGTCTTCCCCGGCACCGCGCGCTCGGCCGTCTACACCAGGGGCGCGCTGCGCCACCTGCCGAAGGGGCAGGTCATGGGCGTGCCCTCCGACCTGACCGAGCTGGCGAAGTCGGGGATCATCTCGCCCGGCGGCCTGCTGCGCGTGCCGCTCGACCAGATCCTGCCGCCGACGCTCGTGCGCACCGACGTGTCCGTGGCCGCCTACATCCGCGCCAGGATGGGCGCCGAGATCGTGGACCGGCTGGTCGAGCCGCTGCTCGGCGGCGTCTACGCGGGCCGGGCCGACATGCTGTCGCTGGAGGCCACGATGCCGCGCGTGGCGGCGGTGGCACGCTCCGAGCGCTCGCTGCTGAGCGCGGCCAGGCACCTCGTCGAGGAGACCCCGAAGGACGCCGGGCCGCTCTTCACGGCGCCGAAGAGCGGCGTCGGCGGCCTGCCCGAGGCGGTCGCCAAGGCGTCGGGAGCGGACGTCAGGACCGGCGTCACCGTACGCGAGCTGCACCGCACCGAGGCCGGCTGGCGGCTGGTCGCCGGGCCCGTGCCGAAGCCCGAGGTCATCGAGGCGGACGCGGTGATCGTGGCCACGCCCGGGGCCGCCTCCGCCAGGCTGCTCAAGGCCGAGGCGCCCAAGGCGGCGAGCGAGCTGGCCCGGATCCAGTACGCGAGCATGGCCGTCGTCACGCTGGCGTACCCGCTCGACGCCTTCCCCGAGCCGCCGGCCACCAGCGGCTACCTGGTGCCGCCGGTGGAGCGGCGGCCGGTCAAGGCGGTCACGTTCAGCTCGGTGAAGTGGCCCCACCTGACCAAGGAGCTGGTGATCCTGCGCTGCTCGATCGGCCGGCTGGGCGAGGAGCACCTGCTCCAGCGCGAGGACGCCGAGCTGGTCTCGCTGGCCATGGCCGAGATGGCCGACGTGATGGTCGCGCGCGGCCTGCCGGTCGACAGCCGGGTCACCCGCTGGGGCGGAGGGTTGCCGCAGTACAACGTGGGCCACCTCGACCGGGTGGCCAGGGTGCGCGCCGCCGTGGCCGTGCAGCCGGGGCTGGCCGTGTGCGGCGCGGCCTACGACGGCATCGGGATCCCCGCGTGCATCGGCACGGCCCGCACGGCCGCCGCCCGGATTCTGGACCACCTGGCTCTGAGAGGAGAATGAGCAGCATGACAGAGGGCGCAGCGCGGCCGAAGGCCCGCGATCTCAACCAGGTGATCCGTTACACGATGTGGTCGGTCTTCCAGGTGACCGAGCCGTGCCCGGGCAACCGCGACGACCTGGCGGCGGAGGTCCAGGAGCTGCTCGACCAGGCGGCCGGGAAGGACGTCGTGACCAGGGGGGTCTACGACGTCGCCGGGTTCCGGGCCGACGCCGACCTGATGTTCTGGTGGCACGCTCCCACGCCGGAGGACCTCCAGGACGTCTATGCCAGGTTCCGGCGCACCGAGCTGGGGCGGCACACCAGGCCCGTCTGGTCGGCGATGGCGCTGCACCGGCCGGCCGAGTTCAACAAGTCGCACGTCCCGGCCTTCCTCGCCGAGGAGGAGCCGCGGGCCTACGTGAGCGTCTACCCGTTCGTCCGCTCCCTTGAGTGGTACCTGCTGGAGGACTCCGAGCGGCGGGCGATGCTGGCCGAGCACGGTCGGATGGCGCGCGACTATCCCGACGTGCGGGCCAACACCGTGGCCTGCTTCTCGCTCAACGACTACGAGTGGATGCTGGCGTTCGAGGCAGACGAGCTGCACCGGATCGTCGACCTCATGCGTACGCTCCGGGGGGCGCAGGCCCGGCGGCACACCCGGGTGGAGATCCCGTTCTACACCGGGGCCCGCAAGCCCGTTCAGGAGCTGGTCGCCGCCCTGCCGTAGCCTTCGTCCGGCCGCGGCCCGGTGGCGACCCTCACGACAGGGCCCCGCCGCGCGCCTGGAGCACCGCGCGGCCGCGCGGTGACTCGGGGAAGCGGGCGAGCATGGCGCGCAGCTCGGCGGCGTCGACGTTCGCGCCGAACGGCTCGGTGCCCGGCTCCATGCGCACGCCCTCGGCGAGCGGCCCGGCGGTCACCGGGTCGAAGCCGAGCGCGTCCACGATCGAGGCGACGGTCGCCACGTCGCCGGGGTCGTCGCCGGCGACGGCGATCGCGCGGCGGCCGGGGGTGCCCGCGGGCCGGGCGCCGTCCTCGAGGTCGTGGTAGCCCATGTGGTTGAAAGCCTTGACGACCCGGGCTCCGGACAGGAACTCCTGGACGATCTCGCTGGAGGACACGCGCGGATCGGTGAGGTCGTCGCGCACGCCGTCGACCTCCCACCAGTAGTTCATCGCGTCGATCACGAGCTTGCCCCGCAGCGCCTCCGCCGGGACGTCGCGGTGCTTGCCGAGCGGCAGGGCGAGCACGGCCACGTCCGCCTGGGCCGCGGCCTCCGCCGCGGTCACCGGGATCGCGCCCGGCGTGACGACCTCGACGATGAGGGCGATCCGCGCGGGGGCGCCGGAGCCCGCGACGAGCACGCGGTAGCCGGCCGCGAGAGCCAGGCGGGCCAGGACGGTGCCGACCTTGCCGGCGCCGAGGATGCCGATGGTACGGACGTCGCCGGTGTTCATGACCGCTCCAGGGTGCTGGTGTACCGCATTCTCGTCACCGGCCCTCGGCGAGCATGTCGCGGACCATCGGGATCACCTTGCCGCCGTACAGCTCGACGGCCTTCAGCCGGGCGCCGGTCGACTGCGGGCCGGCGCTGTAGATGAGGTCGAACCGCCCGACGCCGAGGCGGCGGATCGCGCGCGCCATCTTGCGGGCGACGGTCTCGGGCGCGCCGATGTACAGGGAGCCGTGCTCGATCTCGGCCTCGAACTCGGCGCGGCGTACCGGCGGCCAGCCGCGCAACGCGCCGATCCGGTCGCGGATCAGCTTGAACCCCGGCCAGAACCTCTCCTTGGCCTCCTCGTCGGTGTCCGCGACGAAGCCCGGTGAGTGCATCCCGACGGGGTACGCCGTCGTGCCGAACTGGTCCGCGGCCCGCCGGTAGAGGTCCATGTGCGGGGCGAACCGGTCAGGGGCGCCGCCGATGATCGCCAACATGAGCGGCAGCCCGTAGCGGGCGGTGCGGACGACCGACTGGGGCGAACCGCCGACGCCGACCCACGTGCTCAGGCGCCCCGACTCGGTCTTGGGGAAGACGTCGGCGTTCTCGAGCGGGGCGCGTACGGTGCCGCTCCAGGTGACGGGCCGCTCGTCGAGCAGCTTGACGAAGAGCTCGATCTTCTCCTCGAACAACACGTCGTAGTCCGCGAGATCGTAGCCGAACAGCGGGAACGACTCCGTGAAGGAGCCGCGTCCGAGGATCACCTCGGCGCGGCCGCGCGAGAGCGCGTCGACGGTCGCGAAGCGCTGGAACACCCGGACCGGGTCGTCCGAGCTCAGCACCGTCACGCCGGAGGCGAGGCGGATGCGGGAGGTGCGCGTCGCGATGCCGGCGAGCACGGTCTCCGGGGTGGAGACCGAATATTCGGGGCGGTGGTGCTCGCCCAGGGCGATCACGTCGACGCCGAGCTCGTCGGCGATCAGCGCCTCGTCGAGGACCTGGCGGATCGCCGCGGCGTGGGAAACGGGGACTCCGGCGTCGTCCTCCGGCACGTCGCCGAAGGTGTCCAGCCCGAAGGTGATGTCGGTCATGGGGGTCTCTTTCGAGGGTGCGTGAGTTGTCGGGTGTCAGGCTCGGACCGGCTCGTCGAATCGGCTCAGCCGCAGGTCGGCGAGGAGCACCGGGGTGGCGTGGCCGCCGGGCTCCCGAACGAGTTGAGCCCCACCTCGAAGCGGGTGGGTTCGATCCTGGCGACGGTCACGATTCCTCCTGTTCCGACCGCGGACGTTGCGTCCCGTCACCCGATCGGAGATGATTGACATGTCAATTATGTTGCGGAAGTCGTTGACATGTCAATTACTCGTGAATGGAGGGGACGGCCGTGACGCAGCGCAGGCGACAGTTGCCGACGAGCGAGGAGCTACGGATCTGGCGGGACTTCATCGAGACCACCGAGTCCCTGCGCGCGGAGCTGGCCGCACGTCTCCAGAGCGAGTCGTCCATGTCGCCGGGCGACTACGCCGTCCTGCTCGCGCTGAGCGACGCGGACGGACGCGGGCTGCGCTCCTCCGAACTCGCCGCGACGATCGGCTGGGAGCGCAGCCGCCTGTCCCACCACCTCGGACGCATGGAACGGCGCGGGCTGGTGCGGCGCGAGAACTGCGCCACGGACAGCCGGGGGGCGGAGATCGTCCTCACCACCGAAGGCGCCGACGCCTTCCGCAAGGCCTCCATCCCGCACCTTCGCGCCATCCGCGAGCTCTTCGTCGACGCGCTGTCCCCCGACCAGATCACCGCGGCCGGCGACCTGGCCGCCACGCTGCGGAGCCGCCTCGACAAGGCGCGCGAACAGCCCCGGGCCCGTCCTCCGCGCGTCGAGGCGAATGAGAACTCATGAGCCGCATGCGGCATGCCCGGACGAGAGTGCCGGTGGACACCTCGGCAGGCGTCCTATGCGTCCTGGGCGGCCGATCCTTCGGGGCGGCTCGCCGCCTTCCCGTCCGCGGCCTGCGGCATGGCGGCCAGGGGGAGGCACAGGACGAACCGCGCGCCGGTGAAACTGTCCTCGATCTGGAGAGTGCCGCCGTGCGCCTGGGCGATCTGGCGGGCGATCGGCAGCCCCAGGCCGGTCCCGCCGGCACCTCTGTCGCGGGCGGTGTCCAGGCGGGCGAAGCGCTGGAAGACCAGTTCACGCTTGTCCACGTCGATGCCGGCCCCGTCGTCGAGCACCTCCAGCCGGGCGACGCCATGGGGGAACCGCAAGGTGTTCGGCTTGGCTCCGTGCTCGCGGCACACGCGGACGGTGACGGTGGAGGCGGCGTGCCGCTCGGCGTTGTCGAGGAGGTTGGCGAGCAGGCGGGAGAGCTGCGCCCTGTCGCCGGCCACCACCACGCCGGGCTCCAGGGCGTGGACGTACTCCTTGTGCGTGTCGTGCCGGCTCCTGAACTCTGCGCTCACGAACGCGGCCAGGTCGATCGGCTCGGAGTCCAGGGCCTGCCTCGCCTCCATCCGGGCCATGGTCAACAGGTCGCCCACGATCGCCTCGATCCGGTCCACGCTGCCCAGCACGGTGGTGCCCAGCCTGGACACGGTGGTCTCCTCGGGCGCGTACAGGGCGTCCTCGACCTCGGCGCGGATCGCCGCGATGGGGGTGCGCAGCTCGTGCGAGGCGTTCGAGGTGAAATGGCGCTGCTGGCTCATCGCGGCGTGCAGGCGCGCCAGGGTACGGTTCACGCTGTCGGCCAGGTCGTGGATCTCGTCGCGGCTCGGCGGATGGGGGACCCGCCGGTCCGGGCAGATCTCGCTGATCAGGTCGAGCTCGTTGCGGATGGCGGCCACCGGTTTGAGGGCGGCGGTGACGATCCGGTGGCCAAGGGCGGTGATCGCCGCGGCCATCAGCGCCGCGGCGCCGAGCACGGTCGCGGCCAGCCACGGGGTGACGTAGGGCGGGATCGTGGGACCCGAGCTGTAGACGGTCCAGTCCTGTCCCGCCCGGTAGGCCGACTGCGCGACCACGATGTTGCAGTCGTGGCCGGGCAAGCCCCCGCCGCAGACGATGCGGCTGGACATGGTCCTGCCGTCGGCGGTGAAACCGGCCATCACCGGTTTGCCGCGCAGCCGCGGTGACGCGGCGACGACCGTGCCCGCGGGGTCGACAACCTGTATGTTCCGGTCGGAATGCTCGACCAGGGGGACACTGACGTCGTTGTGCTCCACCTCGTGAGCCACTCGGCCACCGTCCGCGGCGATCTCGCTCATGCGGTCCGCCGTCACGTACCGGTGGATCGCCAGCATCACCGCCGCGCCCAGCATCGCCGACAGCAGCACCGCCACCGCGCCGGCGAAAACCGTGATGCGGGTGGTGATCGACCAATCTTGCCGAGCCTTCATGCGCCCAGTCGAGCACACGCGCCGTAGCGGAAGGCCAAACGCACGACTCGATTGACGGCATGATTGACGCCGATACCTCACCTGGACCTTTGATTCACGTCATTTCACCGCAAAGGTGTCGGCCGGGCCTGCCGGGTGTGCTGTCAGTCGCCGGACCGGTCCCCGGCCTCCTGGCCGGCGGGCAGGTCCCGCGCCGGTAGCCGTAGCACGAACCGTGCTCCGACCGGGGAGTCCTCCACGGTGAGGGACCCGCCGTGGGCCAGGGCCGTCTCCCGGCTGATGGCCAGCCCGAGCCCGCTGCCCCCCGGATCCAGGCGCTGCCCCTCCCGCAGCCGGACGAAGGCGTCGAAGACGCGCTCGCGATCCTCGGGCGCGACACCGGCCCCGTCGTCCTGCACGCTCACCACGGCCTGCCCGGCCACCTCTTCGACGGTGACCTCGATGTGGGACCGGGCGTGCCGTCGCGCGTTGGCCAGCAGATTGGTCAGCACCCGGCCCAGTTGCACCCGCGAGCACAGCACGGTCGGGCGGGCGCTCACCTGCAGCCGGATCCGGGTGCCGCCGGAGGGCAGACCGGCCACCTCTTCCTCCACCAGGTCGGCGAGGTCGAGCGGCTGGTACGCCGTGGGGCAGGCGTCCTTGACCCGCGTGTAGGCCAGCAGATCGTCGATGATCGCCTCAAGGCGTTCCGTGCTGCGCAGCGTACGCTGCAGGGCCGCGCGCGTGTCCACCTCGTCCGGATACAGCAGCGCCTCCTCCAGCTGGATGTGCTGCGCGGCGACCGGGGACCTCAGCTCGTGGGAGGCCAGGGAGGCGAACCGGCGCTGCGCCTTCACCGCCTTCTCCAGCCGATCGAGGTAGATGTTCGAGGTATGGGCGAACTCGGCGATCTCGTCGTTGCCCGGCGGCGTCGGCACCCGCAGGCTCAGGTCCGTCTCCGCGGCCTCGCGCATCTTCGTGCTGATCGCCCGCACCGGCTGCAGGGTCCGGCCCACCACCACCCAGGTGCTCCAGGCTGCCGTCGCGGAGGCGAACAGGATCGCGGTCGTGATGCCGGCCTCCAGATAGTGCATGGCCAGGGCGGGAGGCTCTTCCGCACCGGCGTAGATGTAGTGCGGCTGGCTGTTGAAGAGCAGGCGGGCGGCGCCGGCGTCGAACCGCAGGGCCGTGACCAGAATGCAACCGCCCCTGGCCCACGAGGGGCACATCGTGACGTCCTGTAGCCGGTCACCGGGGGGAGGGTGGACCATGGTCAGCGGCGGCTTGTCCGCCGCGGCCGGGTTGGCCGCCACCACCCGCCCCCGGGAGTCGACGAGCTGGAGGTATCTGGCGCGGATGCTCGGCCTGGGCGGCGGGATGTAGCCGGGCCGCATCTCGCTGGTCCAGTCGACGATGGCCAGGCGCAGGTCCTCGGCGATCTCCTCCGCCACGCTGGTGCGGATCTTGAGGGAGATGAGAGCACCGACCGCCGTGAGGACCATCAGGAACAGCGCTCCCACGGCGAGGGCGTAGCGCACCCGGATGGAGCGCGGGTACGACCGGCGCTGCCTGATGGCCTTCGGCCACATGCTGCCCTCCTTCTCCGCGACCCGCAGCACGTCGAGATCTGCCTGCATGGCCTGTCGGAAGAGCGATGCCCCGGGGTGAGAATCAGAGAGTGGTTCTGGAGCCGATGGTCTGCCGCCTGCTGCGAGCTCAAGCTGCGGATCGGTGACCGCCAAGGGGTGGCGGTCGATCATGTGGTCAAGGTGGTCGTGGCCGGCGTTGTGCACCCCCCACGAAGGCCATACGGTCACGGTATCCGCCGGTTTCCAGTTACATGCGAATATTTGTCCTAATATGACCGGTTTTGCAGGTGGCCATGGCAGTCACCAGGCCATTCACGGGAGCTTCCGTGGTGAGGTCGTGGGCCGGGTACAACGCCTAGCGGGTCAGGGCGGCGCGCAGGCGCCAGGTGCCCAGGGCGAAGAAGGCCGCGGCGAAGCAGGCCAGGACGCCGAGCTGCGGCAGGATGTCGGTGATCGTGCCGTTCCTGCGCAGCAGCTCGGCGAAGCCGTCCAGAGCCCACGCGTGCGGGGTGACGTGCGCGACCTGCCGCATCGTGTCGGGGAAGAAGTCGATGGGCACCATGGCGCCGCCGATCGCGCCCAGACCCAGGCCGAGCAGCAGGCCGAGGGAGACCGCCTGCTGCTCGGTACGCAGCGCGGCGCCGAGGAACATCGCCGCCCCGCCGCCCACCAGCGAGAACGCCAGCAGCAACGCGCCCGCGCCGAGCGGGTCCCCCCATCGCACGCCGAACAGCAGCCCCGATCCGAGCATGATGATCAGCCCCTGCGCCAGCGCCACCGCCACCCGTCCGGCCGCCTCGCCCAGCAGGATCGTGCCGCTCGACACCGGCGTTGCGTACATCCTGCGCGACAGCCCGAACCGCCGGGTCTCGATCAGTGCTGCCGCGCCGGTCAGCGAGGTGAGGAACGTGAACAGCAGGAGCTGCGAGGTCGCGGCGATGTCGAAGCTGGAGACGTTCTGCGGTACGGCGGCGTTGCCGGTCGTGGTGAACGAGACGGTGATGCCGGGCACGCTGACGAGCTCCGCCCGGCGCGCGAGCTCCTCGTAGGAGCCCTCGCGTACGTACGCCGCGGCCCTGGCGGGCATCGTGGCCTCGGACACCACGGACCTGACGGCGGTGCCGAGCTGCAGCGCGTCGGGGTCGTCGCGGCTCACGAAGCGCAGTTTGACCGGGGTGTAGGAGGCCAGGGCGCGGTCGTAGCCCGCGGGGATGAGCAGCGCCGCGGCGAGCCGCCCGCGCTCCACCCCGTCGCGGGCCTCGGCCTCGCTGCCGACCCGGACCACCTCCATCCGCCCCGTCGCCTCCAGGGCCGCCACCAGCCTGGCGGCCTCCAGGGTCGGCACGTCGGTGACGCCCAGCCGCGGGGTGAAGCCGGAGCCGAACGACAGGCCGAACACCATGATCAGCACGATCGGGAAGATGATCACGAAGAAGAAGTTGCTCCGGTCGCGGAAGAGCCGGATCAGGTTGACCCAGGCGATCGCCGTCATGGCCGCAACATCCTTCCCGCCCGCAGCAGCGCGATCCCGGTCGTGACGGCGGCGAAGCCCAGCAGCGCCAGAGTCGGCACGGCGGCCAGGACCGGTGGGTTCGCCCCGTGCAGGTCGGCCAGCCCCTCCAGGAACCAGCGGTGCGGGGTGATCATGCTCAGCACCGCGAACGCGCCGCCCATCTGCTGGACCGGGATGAACACGCCGCCCAGCACGCCGAGCAGCACCGCGACCACCGCCTGGACGTTCCCGGCCTGCTCGGCGGTGGTGGCCACGGTCGCCACCAGGGCCATCACCCCGGTGGCCGCCAGCACGCCCGCCACCACGAGCACCCCCACGCCGAGAGGCTCGCCCCACTGCGCGCCCAGCAGCAGGGTGGAGGCGACGACGAGCACCGCCATGCTCACCACGCCGACCACGATCCCGCCCAGCAGTTTGCCGAGGACGATCGTGTAGCGGGAGACGGGTGCGGCCAGCAGCCTGGCCAGCGTGCCGTCACGGCGCTCGTCCAGGATCGAGCTGAAGCCGAACTGCACGGTGAAGAACAGGAAGAACACCGCCATCCCGGCCGAGAAGCTCTCCGCCAGCGACAGCTGCCGCCGCTCCGCCGCGAGGTCCTCGACGGTGACCGGTACGGGCACCCGCAGGGCCTCCTCGGGCGTGCCGCCGCCCTTGGTCGCCAGCGCCACCCGCACATATCGGACGTCGGCCACGAACGACTCGGCCACCGAGCGGGCCACGAAGGAGCTGATCGCCGCGTCCGCGTCCCCGATCAGCCGCATGGAGGTGGCGTGCCCGCCCAGCACGGCCTGGCTGAAGCCGCCGGGGATGACGTACGCGGCGTCCGCCTCGCCCCGTTCGAGCAGGGCCAGCGCCTCCTGCTCGGTGCCGACCGTCCTGAGCCGGATGACGCCCTCCCGCTCCAGCGTGCCGAGCACCTGCTCGGTGAAGGCCGTCGCGATCTGTCCCCGGTCCTGGTCGGCCACCGCGAACGTGGGCGCCTCCTGGGTGTCGATGCCCTTGAAGACCAGGCTGAAGATGGCCGCCAGCCCGAACGGCACCACGATCGCCAGCAGGAACACCGACTTGTCCCGGACCCGCTGGCGCAGGTCCTTGGCGGTGATGAGCCACATCGCGCGCATGTCAGTCCCGTAGCGCCTTGCCGGTGAGGTGCAGGAAGACCGACTCGAGGTTCGGCTCGTGCACCTCCACCGTGCGTACGACCACGCCCGCCTCGGTGGCCGTCGCCAGGATCCGGGGCAGGGCCGCGCGCGCGTCCTCCACCATCACCTCGACGTGCCCCTCATGGCTGCTGGTCTTGCGCACCTCGGGCAGCGCCTCGAGCTCCGGTACGGCCTGACCGCCGTCGGTCGTCAGCGAGACGCGGTCCAGCTCGCCCACCAGGCCGACCAGCTCCCTCCGGGTGCCCTCGGCCCTGATCAGACCCAGGTCGATGATGCCGATGCGGTCGCAGAGGCGTTCGGCCTCCTCCATGTAGTGCGTGGTGTAGAGGATGGCGACGCCCTCGCCGGCCAGGGCGGAGACGCTCTCCAGGATCGCGTTGCGGCTCTGCGGGTCGACGCCGACGGTGGGCTCGTCGAGGATCAGCAGGGGAGGGCGGTGCAGGAGGCCCACGCCGATGTTGAGCCGGCGTTTCATGCCGCCCGAATACTCCTTGACCGGATCCTTGGCCCGGTCGGTCAGGCCGATGACGTCGAGTACCGCGTCGATCCGGGTGCGGGCCTCGGTGCGGCCCAGGCCGTACAGGCGGGCGAAGAAGCGCAGGTTCTCGCGGGCGCTGAGGTCGGGGTAGAGGGCCAGGTCCTGGGGGACGTAGCCGATCTGCTTCTTGCCCCACGTGCTGGTGGTGCCGTGGGGGCGGCCCGAGATGAGCACGTCGCCGCCGTCGCGGTCGAGGATGCCGGCGATCATCGAGATCGTCGTGGTCTTTCCCGCGCCGTTGGGGCCGAGGAGGCCGTAGGTTTCGCCGGCTTCGATGGTGAAGCTGACGTCGTCGACCGCCACGAGGTCGCCGAACGTCTTTCGTAAATTCTGACATTTCAGGATCTCGTCCTGGGCCACCCTCGCAGTGTGCTGGTCCGGATCAAGGAAGAGCAAGACCTAAGTGGGCGATCCACTGAATTGATCTATCCCCTTTGTCACAATCAGGGGAAATCTCTTGTTCGTTGGGCGTTCGCGGGGTGGCACGTTCCAAGGGTGACGGGAGGGCGGGGTGGGAGAGACCGGAAGGCGACGGCGTCCGGCCGGCCGCCATGCGGCGGGCCGGTCCCGGCGCGCGCGGCGCCGTGGGGCGCGGGGCCGGCTGGTGGCGGGGGTGCTGGCGCTGACGGGCGGGGCCGTCGTGCTGCTCGGCGTGAACGGCTGGCCCTTCGGGGCGTCGGCGGGCTCCGGCGCCGCCCGCCAGTCCGGCACCGTGCAGGAGCGCGGGCCGGCCGAGCCGGACGCCGGTTCGCGCGGGTCGGGCGCGCAGCCCGGGAAGGGTACGGGGAAGCCTGGGGCGGCCACCGGGGCCGGCGCCGAGGTGACCACCGGGGTCGAGACCAGGGAACTGCAGAGGTCCGAGTCACCGAGACCGGCGGCCGCTCCGGAGGAAGCGGGCGCCGCGGAGCCGGGGATGGTGGCGGGCACCACGGCCCCGTCCACGGCCCCGTCCACGGCGCCGTCCACGGCGGCGGAGGACGTGCTGGCGGACGGCCCCGCCCCCGGGGACGGCGACGACTACCGGGCCGACGGCCCCTCCCGGCATACGGATCAGCAGGCGGCGGAGTATTTCCGTACGCAATGGGGCCCGGACGACAAGGCGCTGAAGCGCCTCAAAGACATCCGCACAGTCGGCGGATATTTGCGCATTTATACGGATTTGCCGGACAGTGCGGATAATTCGCTCACCGCCGTCACGCTCTGCGAGCGCGGCCTGGCCTACCTCCACAGCAGGGGAGTGCCGAATCCGGTGGTGTTCGTGCACTCCAAGTTCGGGGGGAACGGGAACCCGGTGCTGGCCAACATCCTCGGCCCCGGTGATCGCAGCTGCCGCGTCACCCATCCCGCCCCGAACTGATCCGGCCATCGAGGCAGACTCCGGGTCACCGGACCCGGACCCGCGTCCTCGAGCACACTTCGCACCGTTGGGTTACGACGCGCCCGATGGTCTCGATCGTCACCCATCGGTGGCGAAGGTGTACAAAGCGCACGCGGCACTCGTACCCGTAGGACACGATCGATACGCCGCGTCGCCGCGTGATCACCCCATGGGTTCGAGCCGCAGTGACACCGAGTTGATGCAGTAACGATCGTCGGTCGGCGTCGCGTACCCCTCGCCGTGGAACACGTGCCCGAGGTGCGAGTCGCACCGGGCGCAGCGCACCTCGGTGCGCACCATCCCGTGGCTGTGATCCTCGATCAGCTTCACCGCGTCTGAATCTGACGGTTCGAAGAAGCTCGGCCAGCCGCAGTGCGACTCGAACTTCGTGTCCGATCGGAACAACTCGGCCCCGCAGGCGCGGCACGAGTAGACCCCCTCGGCCTTGGTGTCGACGTACTCCCCCGTGAACGGGCGCTCGGTCCCGGCCTCCCTGAGGACGTGGAACTCCTCGGGCGACAGCTGGGCCCGCCATTCGGCCTCGCTCTTGACCACCTTGTCCATGCGTTCAGAATACGAGATCAGGCAAAAAGAGATCTTCGCAGGGGGAAGCATCCGTTCTGGGGCGAATTCGCGTCTTTGTAGGCATGGGGGTGTCATCGCCTCCTGCCAAGGGGTGAGATCATCCGCAGATCCCGCCGAGCGGCACAGCCCACGCCCGTGCTGGCGCCGCTGGGGATCGCGACGGCCGGCCGGGTGGCGCGCCAGCGCCCGGAACGGCGACGGATGGTCTGGCGGCCCGTCCCGTCGAGCCCCCGGTCCCGCCACCGAGGCGGCTCCGGGACGGGCCCACCCCGCTTGGAGTAGGTTCGAGTGCATGGCATCGCCGTACATAGAGCTCGAGGTGGGGGAGAGGACCGTCAAGGTCACCAATCCCGACAAGGTCTACTTTCCTGGGATCGGGGCTACCAAGCGGGAACTGGTCGAATACTACGTGAGCGTCGGCGAGGGGGCCCTGCGGGCGCTCAAGGACCGGCCGACCAACATCAAGCGCCACCCCGACGGCGTGCAGACCGAGGCGATCTACCAGAAGCGGATGCCGCCCCGGCACCCCGACTGGCTCGAGTCCGTCACCGTCACCTTCCCCAGCGGCCGTACGGCGCAGTCCCTGCGCGTCACCGAGGTGGCGGCCATCGCCTACTGCGCCAACCTCGGCACCATCGACTTCCACCCCTGGCAGGTGCGGGCGGCCGACGTCGAGCACCCCGACGAGCTGCGCGTCGACCTCGACCCGCAGCCCGGCCTGGAGTTCGACACCGCGCGCCGGGCCGCGTTCCTGACCAGGGACGTGCTCGGCGAGCTGGGCATGACCGGCTTCGTGAAGACCTCGGGCAACCGCGGCGTGCACATCGCCGTGCGCATCGAGCCGCGCTGGGACTTCATCCAAGTACGCCACGCCGGCATCGCCCTGGCCAGGGCCGTCGAGGAACGCGATCCCGGCCTGGTCACCACGGCCTGGTGGAAGGAGGAGCGCGGGGACCGGGTGTTCATCGACTTCAACCAGAACGCCAGGGACCGCACGGTCGCCAGCGCGTACTCGATCAGGGCCCGGCCCGAGGCGCCCGTCTCAACCCCGCTGACCTGGGACGAGCTGGAGGACGCCGACCCGCGCGACTTCGACATCCGCACGGTGCCCGCCCGCTTCGCGAAGGTGGGCGACGTGCACGCCGCCATCGACGACCGGGCCTACTCGATCGAGCCGCTCCTGGAGCTGTACGCCGAGGACGGCAGGGGCGACATGCCCTATCCGCCCAACTACCCGAAGATGCCCGGCGAGCCCAAGCGGGTCCAGCCGAGTAAGGCCAGGGCCGTGACGACGGAAGACGGGTCAAGCTGAGCCGGCGATGCGCACGGTCCTGACCCGGTTCCGGGGTCGCGCCGATTCGCCCGCATCCGACGCGGGCGGGAGGCGTCTGGCGGATCGGTCGGACCGCTGGAGTGTCATGCGGGGAAGGCTCCGACGATGGCCGCGATCTTGACGGCCAGGGTGATCGGCATCCAGATCAGCCAGGGCAGCAGCCAGCGGGCCGCGGCGGGTGAGTAGCGCGAGAACACCACCACCGTGGCAACGGCGAGCAGCAGGCCGGTGGCATCGGTGACGGCGATGGAGCGCAGGCCGTCGGCCAGCCAGAAGAGGTTGGTCTGCAGGTAGCCGGCGATCAGCACGGTCAGGGGTACGGTGACGTCGCTTCCGCGGGGTGCCCGGCGCCAGAGCTGCCATGCCGCGAGCCCCATGCCGGTCTTGATCACGAGCCAGACCACGATGAAGACCCACACGGGTATGGGGATCCTGGTCATCCCCAGATCGGTGGCGACGCCGGGGTTGAGCGTGAAGGCGAGTGCGCCCGGGATCTGCCCGACCAGCACGGGCACGAGGACGAAGAGGAGCCCGACCGGCCAGAAACGCGAGCGGGCTGAGGCGATCTCGGGGTGGTGGGCGTTGGTCGAGGCGTTCATCAGGGTTCCCTCCGGCTGCCGGCCGGCGCGCCGCCGGCGAGCTTGGCGAGCAGAGCGTGCAGGGTCTGCCGCTCCTGGGGCGTCAGCGGGCCGAAGAACTCGCCCGAGATGCGTTCGCTGACCTGCTCGGCATGCCGGATCTTCCGCACGCCGGCCGGCAGGAGGTGCACCTCCACCGCACGCCGGTCGCGCGGGTGGGGGCGCCGCTCCGCCAGGCCCATGGCCTCCAGCTCGTTGACCAGGGTGACCATCACGGGCTTGAACACGCTCAGCCGTTCGCTGAGCCGTGACTGGACCAGCGGGCCGCTCTGGAGTTGCGTCAGGACGCCGAGGTGGAGCGCCTTGAGCCCCATCTCGGACAGCGCCTCCTCATACTGCTCACCGGCTCTGGCCGCCACCCACGACAGCAGGAAGCCGGTTGAGCGCGCCAGTTCGCTGGGAGGCCCTTCGGTCTCGTCGACCTCAGACGCAATATCGTTATTTTTCATAACGTTATTGAGTTTAACTATATTCGAGGCGCAGCGTCAACGTCGGGGCCTGCGGCGGTCTCAGTGGCGGGTCTCAGCGGCGGACGAGGTGGTGCGGGGCGAGCTCGCGCGTCTCGCCCTTCTCCAGGTAGACGACCCGGTCGGCCAGCCCCGCCTGCTCGATGTGGTGGCGGAAGTCGTCCAGGGGTGAGCTGAAGACGGTGTAGTCGTCGAAGTGCACCGGTACGACCGCGTGCGGGTTGATCAGGTCCACCCACGCGGCGCCCTGCTCGCCGTCCATGGTCACCAGGAGGGTGCCGAGCAGCCTGGTGCCGCCCAGGTGCACGATGGCCAGGTCGATGTCGGGGAAGCGGCGCGGGATCGAGTCCAGGCGGCGGTCGAGCAGCGTGTCACCGCTGATGTGCATGCACAGCTCGACCCGCTCGTCCTGGTTGCAGAACTCCAGCATCGTGCCGATCACGGGCGGCAGCAGCGCCTCCGCCGGGCCGGGGGCGTGCTTGGCGGGCAGGGCGGTGATTCGGACGGTGCCGCCCGGGCCGTGCAGCTCGTGCTGGTGCCACTCCTCCAGGCCCACGCTCTGGCGGAAACCGCGGCGGCGCAGCCGGCGGGCCGCCGTCGTGGTCGTGATGACCGGCGTGTCCCTGTCCAGGCCCCTGCGCGTCACCCGGTCCCAGTGGTCACCGTGCATGTGGGACAGCACCACCGCGTCCAGCGGCGGCAGGTCCTCCATCTCCACGGCCGGGTCGGTGAGGCGGCGCGAGGTCAGGCCGTACCCCAGGTACGCCCGCTGCCCGCGGTGCAGGAAGTTGGGATCCGTCAGCAGCGTGAAGCCGTTGTAGCGGATCAGCGTGGTCGCGTTCCCGATGAACTGCAGGCTTCCCTTCACTTCGGCTCACCTCGGATGCGCCGACCGCGGCAATTTGGGTCGTTGCGAATTAATCATGGCTTTTGTCCCCCTTTGCGGGGAATCCCCTACCACGGCAGGCCGTCGCCAAACCCTCCGTGTCCGGCCGGTTTCACTTCGGTCACATTACTTGACTGTCGGTCTAATAATTCGCAAGGCTCTCTTGTGTATCGGGGGGCGTCAACCGATCCTGGAGCCTTCTCATGGCAAGAGCGCGACGTCTCGCAGCGGCTGGAGCGGTGACCGCCTTCGCGGTCGCGGGCGTGAGCCTGGCGACGGGCCTGGGCACCGCCTCCGCCGCCGCTTCCGCCGGTCCGCAGGTGCCCGGCGCGGTGTCCACCTGCCTCCTCCCGCTACCGATCCTGTGCGAGGAACAGCCCGACGATTCCTGGTCGGGCGGCCACGAACCCGGCGAATCCCGGCCGGGTGCTCCCGGGCACGACGACTCCTGGTCGGACAAGCCCGTACCGGAGGATTCCTGGTCGAGCGGCCCCGCACCGCAGGATTCCTGGTCGGGTCCGCCCGGGTCCGAGCCTCCGTGGCGGCCGGCGGGCGAGGAGGAGCACAAGGTGCCCAGGGGTCATCCGGAGACGGGCGGGGGCGGGCTGACGGCGGACGGGCCGGTGTGGCCGTTCGCGGTGGGCGGGGCGGCGCTGCTGACCGGGGCCGGCCTGACCGGGTTCGCGGTACGCCGCCGCAAGGGCGTCGTCTAGCTTGCCCGAAACCCCGAACCCCAGCCCGACCCCGACCCCGAACCCGGCGGGCGGGCATCGGCTGATCGTGGCCGGGGCGGCGGTCGTGTCGCTGGCCGGGGTGCTGCTGATCGGGCTCGGGATCGGCGGCGTGCTCGGCGGCGGCCCCGCTGCCTCGCCGGAGCCGGCGCCGTCACCCCTGCCCGTGTCCGCCGCCCCGATCACCGGCGTGCCGCTGTCCGGGGTGGCCGCCCCCATGCGGCCCGCCCGGCCCGCCGCCGTCTACATCCCCTCCATCGGCGTCGCCGCGCCTCTGATGGAGCTGGGCCTGGACGCGAACGGCGCCATCCAGAACCCGCCGTTCGACCCTCCGAACCTGGCCGGCTGGTACCGCTACGGCCCCGTGCCCGGCCAGCGCGGCGCCGCCGTGATCACCGGCCACCTGGACACCAGGACCGGCCCCGCCGTCTTCGCCCGGCTCAAGGACGTCAAGCGCGGCGACCAGGTGCAGGTGCTGCGCGCCGACCGCTCGGTGGCCGTCTTCGTCGTCGACAAGGTCGAGCACACCCCGAAACGCCGCTTCCCCGCCAAGAAGGTCTACGCCAAGCTCGCCTATCCGGGGCTGCGGCTGGTGACCTGCGGCGGGACGTTCGACCGGCGGGCGCACAGCTACGAGGACAACACGATCGTCTACGCCCATCTCGCGGCCCCGTACTACCCCGGACGCTGATCACGGATCCTTGGGCAGGCCGAGCGCGCGTTCGGCGACGATGTTGAGCTGCACCTCCGTCGTCCCGCCGCCGATCGTGAACGCGCGGGTGGTCAGGATCATGCGGTTCCAGTAGCGGTCGGCCGGGGCGAGCGACCAGCAGAACTCCGAGATCGCCTGCGCGTGCCGCATGCCGAGCAGCTTGCGCACGCTGGAGTCGGTGCCCGCTCCGGACCCGGAGAGCTGGGAGAGGGTCGCGCGCAGCCCGAGCGCCGAGCCGGCCTGGCCCTCCGCCCACAGGCAGCCCGCCTGCTCGAGCTGCGCCTCCCGGAGCGGCGGCAGCCGGGCGATGAGCTTCACCATGTCGGTGTGCCGCGACCCCGGCCCCCAGGAGTCGCCGAGCGCGACGCGTTCGTGCGAGAGCGTGTCGCGGGCCACCCGCCAGCCCCCGTCCACCGCGCCGACGACCAGGTCGTCCGGTACGAACACGTCGTCCAGGAAGACCTCGTTGAAGATCTCGTCCCCGTTGATCTCCTTGAGCGGCCTCACGGTGACGCCAGGGGACGACATGTCCACCAGGAAGTACGAGATGCCGTCATGCTTGGGCTTCTCCGGGGAGGTCCGGGCCAGGCAGATGCCCCAATGGGCGTACTGCGCGAGGGACGTCCAGATCTTCTGCCCGGTGAGCGACCAGCCGCCCTCCACCCGTACGGCCTTCGTCGAGAGCCCGGCCAGGTCCGAGCCCGCGCCCGGCTCGCTGAACAGCTGGCACCACACGATCTCGCCGGTCAGCGTCCCGGGCAGGAAACGTTCCTGCTGCTCGCGGGTGCCGTAGCGGACGATGGACGGCACCGCCCAGGCCGCGATGCCCAGGTTCGGGCGGCCGAGGTCGCGGAACTCCTGGTGGATGATCACCTGCTCGAGCGGCGAGGCGCCCCGTCCCCAGGGCCGGGGGAGGTGCGGCATCATCCAGCCCTCCCGCGCCAGCCTGCCCAGCCGGGCCGCCGGCTCCTCGGCACGCAGCGACGCGGCCTCCGCCCTGACGGCGTCCCGGACGGCGGCGGCCTCCTCCGGCAGGTCCGGCTCCATCCGCCGCCGCACGCCCGCCACCGCCAGCCGGGTCACCTCCCCGGCCCACGGCCCCGGATCCCCGGTCAGCATCCGGTCGGACAGGGCGCGGCGGTAGTAGCGGTGGGCGTCGTGCTCGAAGGTGTAGCCGATGCCGCCGAGCACCTGGACGGCGTCCGCCGCGCACCGCACGGCCGCGTCCGCCGCCAGCACCGCCGCCACGGCCACCGCCAGCCGGCTCTCGTCGGGCAGCCCCGCGCCACCCTCCCGGGGGTGGCTGGTCTCGTCGAGGGATCTGGCGGCGTCCCAGACGGCGGCCCGGGCCTGCTCCAGCGCCACCAGCGCCCCGGCCACCCGGTGCTTGACCCCCTGGAACTGCCCGATCGGCCGCCCGAACTGCTCGCGCACCTTGGCATGGGCGGCCGCCGTGGCCACGGCCCACGCCGCCACCCCGCACGCGTCCGCGCCCAGCAGCACGGCGGCGAGCTCACGTACCGGGACCTCCCTGAGCATCCGTCCGGCGGGCACCGTCCGCACGGTCACGGAGCAGAGCGCCCGGTCCAGGTCGACCCCCGGGACGGGCTCGGCGGCGACGTCCCCGCGATCGAGCACGGCCCACGCACCACCGACCGGGACCACGAAGACGTCCGCCTTCGCCGATCCGAGCGCGAGGGCGGACGGCCCGCTGTCCGGGAGGAGCGCGACGGCGGCGGTGAGCGAGCCGCCGGCGAGCCCGGCGATCAGCTCCGGCGCGCAGCCGGACCAGGAGAGCACCGCCGACGCCAGGACCGACGGCAGGTACGGCCCCAGGACGCGCCGCTCGCCCAGCGCCTCCAGCGCCACGCACAGCTCCAGCAGCCCGTACCCCTGCCCGCCGCACTCCTCGGCCAGATGCAACCCCAGCAGCCCCTGCTCCGCCAGAGCGGCGTGATCGGCGTTCCGCCCGGCCAGCCCGTGTACGGAGGCCGCCAGCTCCAGGTGTTCCCCCGTCAGCCCGATTCCCATGCCTCGAATCTAGAACGATATTCGGTCGCCCACCACCCACCGGAAAATGGTTGGCGATGGCCGGAGCTGTCCGGTTACGCTCGCTGTCGTCCGTTCAGTGGAACAGTCGGGCCGTCATGCCCGGAGGGGGAGGGGATTTATGCCCGGCACCGCGCCCAGCGCGCCTCGCTGTGCCACCGGCGGATCCTGCCTCTGAATCGGCTTCATTCCTGACAGGCCGGACCGACCGCCTGCCCCATCAGCGTGCCCGCGAGGCCCGCTCGGCGCTTCCTTGCTGCTTTCAGTGACCCATTCCGGCAAGGAGTACCCAGGTTGTCCACCAACGGCAAACCCAGTCCCATCCTGAGCACGTTCGAGTGCATCCGCTGCGGCCTCACGGTCACCGCGACCGCGCCGGACGGAACCCGCCGCAACCACTGCCCGAGCTGCCTGCACTCGCAGCACCTGCTCGACGGTTGCGGGTCGCGGATGATCCCCATCTCGATCGCCGTCCTGCGCACCGGCGAATGGATGATCATCCACCGCTGCACCCGGTGCGGCGAGCTGACGTCGAACCCCATCTGCGGGGACGACAACCAGCTCATCCTCATGCGCATGGCCGTACGGCCGCTGGCGCAGCCGCCGTTCCCCCTAGAGGCGTTCGGCGACCTGTGACATGCCCAGGAGGAACCCTGGCCGGGAACGGCCGCAACGCCGCAAGAGAACACACCACGGGGAGCCCGGCGACGCGTTCCGCTGCGTCGGGTGCCGGCTGGACGTGCCGATGATCGCGCCGGGCACCGCCCACCGCAACCACTGCCCGCACTGCCTGACGAGCCTGCACGTCGATCACCGGCTCCCGGGCGATCGGCGGGCGGCCTGCCGGGGCCGGATGGCGGCCCTGAGCGTCACCGTCCGGGGGGACGGGGAGTGGCTGATCATCCACAGCTGCCAGTCGTGCGGCGGGCTGAGCGCCAACCGCATCGCGGGCGACGACAACGCGCTGGCGCTGCTGCGCATCGCCATCCGCCCGCTGTCGGACACCCGCCTCCCGGTCAGCGCCCTGCTGTCCCTGTGACCCGGCCGGGGCCGCACCCGCGGTCCCGGCCGGGATCACGCCCCTGCCGGGACCGCTGGTCCCGGCAGGGATCAGGCGCCGCTCAGGGCCGCGCGGCTCCGGCAGGGATCAGGAGAACACCGGTCAGGGTCGCGCGGCCTCTGGAAGGGGCTAAGCTCCCGCTATGGGGAAGGAATTCGAACTCCCGCTCGGCAACGACCGCACCCTCCACGTCTACGACACGGCCCCCGGCGCGGACGACCTCCTGCCGGTCATCTGGCACCACGGCACCCCCAACATCGGCGCGCCCCCTGCACCCCTCTTCGAGGCCGCCGGCCGCCTCGGCCTGCGCTGGCTGTCCTACGACCGCCCCGGCTACGGCGGCTCCACCCCGTCGCCCGGCCGGGACATCGCCTCCGCGGCCGGCCTCACCCGGCGGGTCGCCGACGAGCTGGGAATCGCCCGGTTCGCCGTGATGGGCCACTCGGGCGGCGGCTCGCACGCCCTGGCCTGCGCCGCCCTGCTGCCCGACCGGGTCCTGGCCGCGGTGAGCGTGGCGGGCCTGGCACCGTACGGTGCGCGCGGCCTCGACTGGTACGCGGGCATGTCACCCTCGGGCGTGGCCTCCCTGCGCGCCGCCGCCGGTGGACGCGAGGCCAAGGAACGCCACGAGGCGTCGGCCGAATACGACCCCGAGATGTTCACCCCGGAGGACCACGCGGCGCTGGCCGGCGACTGGTCGTGGTTCGGCGACGTGGTGGGCCCGGCGACGGCGGCCGGGCCGGGCGGCCTGATCGACGACGACCTCGCCTACGTCACCCCGTGGGGCTGCGACCCCGCCCGGGCGACCGCCCCGGTCCTGCTCCTGCACGGCGGCCGCGACCGCGTCGTGCCGGCCGCGCACGGCGCCTGGCTGGCCGGCCGCTGCCGCACGGCCGAGCTGCGCCTTTTCCCGGACGACGGCCACATCTCCGTGCTGCGCGAGGGCGCGGCCGCCCTGGAGTGGCTCACTCGCCGAACAGGTGCAGCACCCGGGTGAAGTCGGCGACCGCGGCCTCGTGCCGGTCCAGCTCCTGGAGGATCTCGCCGCGCACCTGGTAGGCCCAGGTGTACTCGGGGTCCAGCTCGATGGCGGCGTCCAGGTCCCGCAGCGCCGCCTCGTTGTCGCCCAGCTCGCTCAGCACCGCGCCCCGGCTGCCGAGCGCGCGGTCGTTGCCGGGGTCCAGCTCCAGGGCCCGGTTCAGGTCAGTGAGGGCCTCCTCGTAGCGGTCGGCCATGCGCAGCGCCTCGCCTCTCCTGCTCAGCGCCCGTACGTGGTCCGGCTCGGCCTCCAGGGCCTTGGTGTAGTCGTCGATCGCCTCGGCGTAGAGCTCCATCCGCTGGTAGAGGTCGCCGCGGGCCACCCAGGAGTACGCCAGCTCGTCGTTCAGTTTGATGATCTTGGTGTGCTCGGCCAGGGCCTCGTCCAGCCGGTCCAGGTCCACCAGGGCGTCCGCCTTCGCCTCCAGGATCCAGAGCGAGTCGGGGGAGAGGGTGAGCGCATGCTCGAAGTCGTCCATGGCCTCCTCCAGGCGGCCCATCGAGGCGTAGGTCTGGCCGCGCGAGCCGAGGGCGTACGCGCTGTCCGGCTCCAGCTTCAGCGCCTCGCCGAAGTCGTCGAGGGCGGTCTCGTACCGCTCGATCACGCGATGGCACTCGCCGCGCAGCCGCCAGGCGCGGGCGTTGTCCGGCACCAGCGCGATCGACTCCGTCAGGTCCGCGATCGCGGCGTCGTGCCGCGACAGGGCGATGTACGATTCGGCGCGGCTGCGCAGCACCGAGGCCCGGGACTGGGTGGCCGCATCGGACAGCCCGGGATGGTCCTTGATCCCCTCGCTCATGAGGGGTAAATCTATCCGACTAGATCTGGATGATTGCCGCCTTTTCCCGCGTGTATTCGAGCACCGCGTCGTGCCCGTACCCGCTGTCCTTGACCCCGCCGAACGGCAGCCCCGGCGGCATCTGGCGGAACGTGTTCACCCAGACCGTGCCGCTGCGCAGATCCCGGACGAACCGGTGGGCCCGCCCCAGGTCACGCGTCCACACGCCGGCCGCCAGGCCGTACGGGGAGTCGTTCGCGATCGCCAGCGCCTCCTCCTCCGTCGAGAACGGGATGGCCACCGCCACCGGCCCGAAGATCTCCTCCTGGCACACGCGCAGCGAGTTGTCCTCGGTCGTGTAGAGCGTGGGCGCCACCCAGTAGCAGCCGCCGGGCAGGGCGGGCACCACGTCCGCGCCGGTCCGGCCGCCGAAGAGCAGCCGCGCGCCCTCCTTCTCGGCCAGCTCCAGGTACGACGTCACGCG
Source organism: Nonomuraea sp. KM90 (assembly GCF_052246675.1). NCBI lineage: Bacteria > Bacillati > Actinomycetota > Actinomycetes > Streptosporangiales > Streptosporangiaceae > Nonomuraea > Nonomuraea sp. KM90. The sequence goes on from NZ_JBQQCB010000005.1 coordinate 57,870, forward strand.
CTCGTACTGCCCGGCGGACACGATCGGCCCCATCGTCGTCGCCAGGTCCAGCGGATCGCCCAGGACCAGCCCGGCGCAGGCCCGCTCGATGCGGCCGAGCATCTCGTCCCAGATCGAGCGGTGGACGAGGATGCGCGAGCCCGCCACGCACACCTGCCCGGCGTTGCCGGTGTAGACGGAGTTCACGGTGACGCCCTGGGTGGCGGCGTCCAGGTCGGCGTCGGGGAAGACGATGTTGGGGGACTTGCCGCCCAGCTCGAACGTCATCGGCTTCAGCGCGTCGGCCGAGGCCCGCGTGATGGCCTGGCCGGTGGCGGTCGAGCCGGTGAGGCTGATCTTGGCGACCCCGCGGTGGCGGACCAGGGCGTCGCCGACCTCCTCGCCCATGCCGCTGACGATGTTCAGCACGCCGGGCGGGAACACCTCCGCCAGCAGCTCGCCCAGCCGCAGCACCGACGCGCTCGCCTGCTCGGCCGGTTTGACGATCACCGTGTTCCCGGCGGCCAGCGCGTACGCGGCCTTGGCCGAGAACGTCGAGATGGGCGAGTTCCACGGGATGATGCACACCGCCACCCCGTACGGCTCCCGCCGCGTCAGCCCCAGCGTGTCCGGCCCGAGCACGACCGTGTCGCCCTTGACCGCGTCGAGGCACTGCCCGGCGGCCAGCTGCCACAGGTACGCCATGCCCGGCAGGTCCCTCTTGAGCGTGTCGCGCAGGATCCTGCCGTTGTCGCGCGTCTCCAGCCTGGCCAGCTCCTCGGCGTGCCGGCCGAACAACTCCGACACCTTGCGCAGGAAGTGCGCCCTGGCGACCGCGGGCAGCGCCGACCAGGCGGGGAAGGCGCGGCCGGCCGCCTCGACGGCCGCTTCGGCCTCGGCGGCGCCGCTCGCGGGGATCCGGGCCCACACCTCTCCGGTGGCCGGGTTGACCGTGTCCATCATGCGCGCGGCGGGCACCAGCTCGCCGCCGATGAGATTGCGATAGTCAGGCACGTTACCAAGCATATGCTTGCTCAAGTAGCCCGGCCAGTGCCCAAAGATCACGTAAAGCGCCCGAAGACGGACGCATAGTCGGCAACTGGTAGGGCACAACGGCTCGCAGGGTGGTGGCGATGGCATACAGATTGCTAGGAAAACTGGCTTATGGCTCCCGTTACGACCGGGTCCCGTGGGGACAGCGGGTCTACGTACGGCCGGGGGAGCGACTGATCCGTGAGGCGCAGTGGCGGCTGCTCACCAGGCGAGCGCCCGTCATGACGCTGGCCGACTACGAACGGCTCAGGCCGCTGGGCGAGATCGAGGAGTTCCTGAGCTGCATGATGTGCGGGGAGTCCCGCCAGCAGCCGCTGTTCGAGCCGACCGGCGGCAATGGGTGGCGTTACCACGTCGTACGCTGCCCGTCCTGCGGCTTCCTCTACCGCAATCCCAACGTCCGGCCCGAGCGGCTGGGCGACCTGTACGCGACCGGCTACAGCAACTTCCTGACCGGCAAGTACGCGGCCAACCGGCAGCGCCGCTACGACCTGACCATGCAGGCGTTCTCGCCGGTGTTCGACGAGGGCAAGGAGCGGCGGCTGCTCGACTTCGGCTCTGGGGTCGGGCTGTTCCTGGAGCTGGCCGAGCAGCGCGGGTTCGACGCCTACGGGGTGGACCTGTCGCCGGAGTCCGTCGCCCAGGCCAACGAGCGGCTGAGCCGGGCGCGCACCTACTTCGGGGCGCCCGAGGACGTGCCGGAGATCGCCGCGGGCGGCTTCGACGTGATCACGCTCTGGTCGGTGCTCGCGCACCTGCCCAGGCCGCTGGAGGACTTCGCGCGGTTCAGGAGCCTGCTGGCGCCCGGCGGGGTGCTGCTCATCCTGACCGTGAACGCCCGGTCGCTGCTGCTCAAGGCGTACGGGTCCAAATGGAGCGGCTTCACCAAGAACCACCTGATGTTCTACTCCTCGGAGACCGTGCGCACGCTGCTGGGCCGTACCGGGTTCGCGGGGGTCGCCTTCGCCCCCCACTACGGGGACACGATCGAGGCCGGCACCACGAACCTGCCCGCCGACCTGGCCGCCCGGCTGCGCCGCAACGTGGATCTGAGCGACGGGGGCAACATGATGCGCGTGCTGGCCTTCGCCGACGAGGAGGCCATCGGCCGCTGGGGCGGCGGCCCCCTCACCGTCCACCGCCTCCACGCCTGACCGCTGGAGTGGCGCGGCCCGCCCCTGGGCGGCCGCGCCCGGCGGGCCGCCCGCCCGCCCGACGCCCAGGCGTGAGTCCCGCGCGCTCGCGCGGCCGCTCGCCCCGGGCGCCGACGCTCCAGCCGCCCGCACGCTCGAGTCCCGCCGACCGAGTCCCGCGCGCCCTGCTGGGCGACGACCGCCGTGCCCCCGACCCTTCCCCCAAGGGACCCCACCGAAGTGCGGTGGGGCAGGGACGGGGTTACGGTTGCGGGACGCCGAGGTCGGAGGTCTGGGACGGCTTGGCGAGCGCAGGGTCGAGTTGCTCGATCAGCCGCTGCACCAGCGCCGCCCGCCGCACCCGCTCCCGCCCCAGCTCCTTCGGCACCACCCCGAGGTGCCCCCCGGACGGGTAGATGTTGGGCGCGTTGCGCAGCCCCATCTTCAGGTAGACGGGCGCCGCGGCCCGTACGATCTCGACCGCCTCGTAGAAGCGTACGAACCCACCCTGATCATCCGGCACCTCCAGATAGAGGTCGATCGGCAACCCGGTGGCCGCGCGGATCTCGGCCAGGTGCGGCACGGTCAGGTCCGTCCCGACGTTCACGGTCGTGGCCCCGAGCCGCTCGTAGATCGCGGCGGTCGGCCCGTTCGTGAGCGGCATCAGCACGGACGTCTTCAGCACCAGGTCGGAGGGCAACGTGCCGTCCGCCTTCAGCTCGCGCAGCGCCTCCAGCGTCCCGAGGTCGCCGACCAGCAGGCTGCGGATGCCGAGCGAGCAGGCCCGCAGCGCGTCCGCCAGGCACGCCGCCACCATCGCGTTGCCGCGCGCGGCGGCCCCCACGGCCTGGGTCAGCTTGGCCTGGCCGCCGGTGTCCCACGCGGCCCGCGGCCCGAGGAACAGGTTGATCTCGATGCCCCGCTCGGCCCCGATCCGCGCCATCCGCGTGATCTCGTCGTCGGTCAGCATCATCACGCCGCTGCCCTGCGAGGTCCTGGTGACCGGCACGCCGAGCCGGTCGGCCTCCGCGACCACCGCCTCCAGCACGGCGGGCCCCTCGACGCTGGGGATCTCGAACCGGTACGGCGCCCCGTCCGCGAACCCGGAGCCGGAGGGGGCGGCGGTCTGCACCACCGGGTGCCCGAGGCGGGCCATCAGGGCGTGGAGGTCGGCAAGGCTGGTCATCAGGGGATCTCCTCGTCATAGATCACTTCGGCGCGGCCGAGTGTGGTGCGCCGGCCGGTGTCGTCCTCGCCCCACAGCTCCAGCTCTGCCCGGTTCCCCGTGGTGGACACCACCCGCCCCCGGCACGTGTGGGCGCGGTCGCGGAAGTCCATGCCGCGGTAGCTGACCTCGAGCACGGCCAGCCGGCCGCGCCCGCCCAGCCATCCGGTGACGAGCCGGCCCAGGTAAGCCGCCTTGAGCAGCCCGTGCACAGCCAGGTCGGGGTGGCCGAGCGAGCGGGCGAAGTCAAGGTCGTAGTGCATCTCGTAGAAGTCGCCCGAGGCGCCGGCGTACTCGACCAGCCGCCGCAGGGAGGTGATCTCGGTGAGCGGAGGAATCATATTATTTCCGGATCCGGGTGCCGACATGCCTCACCACCAGCTCACCATCCGGCCGGCGGAACTCCGTCTCGAACGTCAGCAGCGCCATCGGCCCCGCCCGCCCGCTCTTCTCCACCACCCCGGTGAAGCGCGGCCGCGACACGAGCACGTCCCCCACCCGCAGCGGGGCGTGGTGCTCGAACCGGTCACCGCCGTTCAGCCACCCCGACCCGTACGACTCCGCGGCCGGCAGCGACGGCGGCTCGTCGAGGAAGCAGGCGGTGTACGTGGGCGGCACCCCGGGGCCCGGGTCCCCGATGGCGTGCCGGTAGAAGTCCAGATGACGCCGCTCGACGACGTCCTCGCGCGCTGGGCCGGTCCAGCCGACCGCCTCCTGGAGCTTCTCGATCATGAATCTCCTTCCCTGACCCGCTTCAACCAGGCCAGCGACTCGGGGGAGTGGCCGCCGACCCGCTCCTCGATGCCGTCGAGGAACGCCATGTCCCCGTGCCCGGCCAGCTCCCGGTGCACGGCGTCGGGCGAGCCCGACTCGATCACCTCCAGCAGCCGGCGATGCCGCTCCCAGTCGTCGACGAGCGACTCGTCCGACGCCCTGGCCTGCCGGTTCATGCCCATGCAGAGCAACATCTGGAGCTGGATCGAGCGGTAGGCCTCCTCCAGCCGCCGGTGCCCGGACAGCCCGATGACCGAGCTGTGGAACTCGACGGCCTCCTCCAGCACCCCCAGCCAGTCACCGGCGCGGGCGCGGGCGCCGTGCCGGTCGAGCGCGGCGTGGCAGCGCTGGAGGCGGGCCGGCTCGCGTACCGGGACGCCGAGGTCCACCGCCATCCGCTCCAGCTCGCGCCGGAGCGTGACGATCTCGTAGATGTCGTGCAGCGTGAGCTGCGTGACGAACGCGCCCCGGCGCGGGAGCTGGGTGATCAGGCCCTGCTGCTCCAGCACCCGCATCGCCTCGCGCAGCGGCGGCCGGCTGACGCCGAGCTCCTGGGTGAGCTGGTTCTCCACCACCCGGTCGCCGGGCTGCAGCTTGCCGCTGAGCAGCATGCGCATCAGGGCCTCGGTGGCGAGCTGGACCATGCTGGGGGGTGCCTCGATGCGCATCGTGGTCTCTCTTGTCGTCGGCGATCAGGGGCGATCAGGGGCGATCAGGGGGCGATCAACGTCTGTCGCCATAGTGCCGAAGAACTTCCGGCCGAACCCTTGTCTAGCTCACTTGTCTTCTGTAGACAATAGACCAACCCCGGCTGAAGTGAGGTTTTCGTAACATATGACCACTCCATTGTCCGGTGTCCGAGTCGTCGAGGTCGGCGCCTTCATGGCCGCCCCCTTCGCGACGATGCAGCTCGCCGACCTGGGCGCCACCGTCATCAAGGTCGAGAATCCCGCCGGCGGCGACCAGGTGCGCGCGATCGGCCCGTTCACGGCCGGGCACAGCTCCCCGTTCGCCAGGCTCAACCGGAACAAACGATCGGTCGCGCTCGACCTGAAGTCCGAGTCCGGCGCCGCCGCCTTCCGCAGCCTGATCAAGGACGCCGACGTCCTGGTGGAGAACCTGCGCCCCGGCGCCATGCGCAAGCTCGGCCTCGGCTTCGACGACCTCAAGGAGCTCAACCCCGGCCTCGTGTACGTCTCCGCCTCCGGCTGGGGCCAGGACGGCCCCCTCGCGGACCGGCCGGGCCTGGACATCATGGCCCAGGCCCGCGGCGGCCTGATGAGCGTCACCGGCATGCCCGACGGCGACCCGGTCAAGGTCGGCGTGCCCATCGCGGACCTGGTCTGCGGCCTGTACGGAGCCCTCGGCGCCGTCTCCGCCCTGCACGCCCGCACGCTGACCGGCCGGGGCCAGCACGTGGACGTGTCGCTGCTGGAGTCGGCCGTGTCGTTCGCCATCTGGGAGGCGGGCAAGTATTTCGCCACCGGCGAGGTGGGCAGGCCGCTCGGCTCGGCCCACCAGAGCACGGCTCCGTACCAGGCGATCCGTACCTCCGACGGCTGGTGCACGGTCGGCGCCGTCACCCCCAAGACCTGGCACGGCCTGTGCGCCGCGCTCGGCCTGCCCGAGCTGCTCGACGACGAGCGCTACGCCGACGCCCACGACCGGCACGGCCTGCGGGACGAGCTGATCCCCGCCATCGAGCGGGTCACCACCGGGCGCACCACGGCCGACGTCGTTGCCACCCTCGACGCCCACGGGGTGCCCTGTGCCCCCATTTCCGACTACTCCCAGGTGTTCAACGACGACCACCTGAACCAGCGGCGGTTCTTCTGGGATGCCGAGCATCCCGAGATGGGCCCCGTACGCCAGCTCGGTTCGGCCATGCGCTTCTCGGCCACCCCCACCAGGCGCGGCCCCGCCGGGCCGCTGCTCGGCGCGGACACCGTCGAGGTGCTGCGCGAGTGCGGCCTGACCGAGCAGGAGATCGACCGGCTGCTCGCCGAAGGCGCCGCGGCCCAATCCCCCACCCCCTTGGAGAGCTCATGAGCGACCAGCTGACCCCGGGCGTGAGCGGCAGCCTCACCTGGGTCGTGGCGGAGCGCCACTGCACCCGCCGCGGCGACCACGACATCTTCTCCACCCCCGACCTGGTCCACCTGATCGAGGACGCCGCGATCGAGGCGCTGGCCCCCTACCTGGCCGAGGGCCAGGGCAGCGTCGGCAGCAAGGTGGAGATCGCGCACGTGGCGCCCACGCTCAAGGGCGGCACGGTGACCGCGACCGCCACGGTGACCGAGGTGGACCGGCGTCGCGTCGCCTTCGCCGTGGTCGCCGAGGACGGGAACGGGACGGTCGGCGAGGGCACGCACGAGCGCTTCGTCATCGATCTGGACAAGTTCGCCGCCAAGCTCGAGGGGCTGGCGTCATGAGGGCGCTCCCGGCCCTGGGCATGGCCGCAGTCCTGCTGCTCGGGGCGGCGGCCTGCGGCGCGACCGCCGACGCGGGCGGGGGAGGGGGCGGCGCGTGGAAGCCGCGCGGCGACGTGCGCATGATCGTGCCGTTCGCCGCCGGCGGCGGCAGCGACCTGGCCGGCCGCGCCATCGCCACCGCGCTGGAGAAGGCCCAGCCCGGCCTGACCGTCACCGTGGAGAACCGCGACGGCGGCTCCGGCGCGGTCGGCTACTCGACGCTGCTCGGCAAGAAGGGCAACGGCAACTACCTGATCGCCACCGAGAACGCGATCCTGTCCCTGCCGCTCAGCGGCCAGGTGTCGTTCTCCCGCAAGGACTTCACGCCCGTCGCCAAGCTGGCCGAGGACGGCGGCATCCTCGTGGTCAAGCCGGACTCCCCGTACAAGACCTGCACCGACGTGGTGAACGCCGCGAAGTCCGGCCGCGTCAGCGTGGGCATGTCCGGCGCGTTCGGCGTGGACAACGTGATCTTCACCATGATCGAGCAGAAGACCGGCGTGAAGTTCCAGCGGGTGCCGTTCGAGTCGGGCGGCGAGCTGGTGCCGGCGGTGCTCGGCGGCCAGATCCAGGTCGCGCTGCTGAACCCGGGCGAGGTGATCGGCCAGCTCAGGTCCGGCGACCTCAAGGGCCTGTGCGTCACCACCGGCAAGCGCTACACCTACCCGGAGTTCGCCGAGCTGCCCACGGCCGGGGAACAGGGTATCGACGTCTCGTACGTCCAGTTCAGGGGCTTCCTGGCGCCCGGCGGGCTGGACGAGCGCGAGCGGGCGTACTGGGAGGACGCCGCGAAGGGCGTCACCAGGACGGCCGAGTTCCAGAAGTGGCTCAAGGACAACTACCTGCAGCAGGCCGAGCTGTACGGCGACGACTTCGGCAAGTACCTCGAGCAGCTCGACACCGCCCTCGCGCCGGTGCTGAAGAAGCCGTCATGAGGCCGCTGCTGCGCGGCGAGCCCGCCGTCTGGGCGCTGCTGGTCTGCCTGTCCGTCGCCATGGCGGGCGCCTCGTTCGGCTACGGCATCACCAAGGACGGCGGCCAGGTGGGGCCCGGCTTCCTGCCCCTGGTCAGCGGCCTGGCCCTGGCCCTGCTCTCGGCAGCCTGCCTCCTGCAGTCCGTACGCCGCGCCGCCCCGGACGAGGACGTCGACCCCCGGCGCATCAGGACCCTCTGGACCGTCTTCGGCCTGCTGCTGGTCGCGCTGCTGCTGGTGCCGCTGATCGGTTTCCTGGTGGCGTTCGGGCTGCTGGTGTTCGCCGTCTCCGCCTTCGTGGAGCGCCGGCGGATCGTCTCGGCCGCGGTCGTCGCGGTCGCCGCCACCCTGGTGATCTACGCGGTGTTCGTGCTGTTCCTGGCCGTGCCCCTGCCCGGCGGGCTGTTGGGCGGGCTGCTCGGCGTCGGGGGTGACGGCTGATGCTGGACAACCTGGTCATGGGCTTCGGGGCCGCGCTCACGCCCGCGAACCTGCTCTGGTGCTTCGTCGGCGTGCTCGCCGGCACCGTCATCGGCCTGCTGCCAGGCCTCGGCTCGACCACCGGCGTGGCCGTGCTGTTGCCGCTGACGCTCTCGTTCGAGCCGCTGACCGCCCTCATCATGCTGGCCGGCATCTACTACGGCGCCCAGTACGGCGGCACGATCACCTCCGTGCTGATCTCCACGCCGGGCGAGGCGGCCAGCGTCGTCACCGCCATCGACGGATACCAGATGGCCCGCAAGGGCCGGGCCGGGGCGGCGCTGTCGATCGCGGCCATCGGCTCGTTCGCCGCCGCCATCGTCTCGCTGGTGCTGCTGGTGGCCATGGCCCCGCCGTTCGCCAAGCTGGCGATCGGCTTCGGGCCGCCCGAGAACCTGGCCGTCATGGTGCTCGGCCTCACCACCATCGTCAGCTTCTCCACCGGGGCGAAGCTGCGCGGCCTGGCCATGGCGGTGCTGGGCATCCTGCTGGCCACCGTCGGCGTGGACGCGGCCACCGGCCTGCCCCGCTACACCTTCGGCGACGTGGACCTGCTGTCCGGGCTGCCGTTCGTCCAGGTGATGATCGGGCTGTTCGCGGTGGGGGAGGTGCTCTACCAGATCCGGCAGGGCGCGGCCCAGCCGATCCGGGCCCGCTTCAAGGACCTGGTGATCACCAGGGAGGAGCTGACCCGCTCCAAGGGGGCGATCGCCCGGGGCAGCGTGATCGGCTACCTGCTCGGCTGCCTGCCGGGGGCCGGCTCCACGCTGGCGTCCTTCCTGGCGTACGGGGTGGAGAAGCGGGTCTCGCGCAACAAGCACGAGTTCGGCCACGGTGCCATCGAGGGCGTCGCCTCGCCGGAGAGCGCCAACAACGCCGCCGCCAACGCGAACTTCGTGCCCACCCTGGCCCTGGGCATCCCCGGCGGCGCCACCACGGCCGTGCTGCTGGGGGCGTTCATGATGTACGGCATCCAGCCGGGGCCGCTGCTCTTCGAGGAGCAGCCGGAACTGGTGTGGGGGCTGCTGGCCTCGTTCTTCATCGGCAACGTCCTGCTGCTGGTGCTGAACCTGCCGCTGGCGCCGCTGTTCGCGCAGCTGCTGCGGATCCCGTACGGGTACATGTATCCGCTGATCCTGGTCACCAGCTTCGTGGGGGCGTACTCGATCGACAACAACATGTTCAGCGTGTGGATCGTCTTCGTTTTCGGCCTGGTCGGATATTTCATGAAGAAGTTCGACCTGCCGATGGCGCCGCTGGTGCTCGGGCTCGTGATCGGGGCGCTGTTCGAGAAGGCGCTCGTGCAGACGTCCGCCATGGGTGACGGCGACCTGACGATCATCTTCACCCGGCCGATCGCGCTGGTGGTGTTCCTGCTGGCGGCGCTGCTGCTGGCCGGGCCGTCGCTGCTCAAGCTCGGGCCCAAGAGGGAGCCGAAGAGAGAGAAGGAGAAGGTGTGAGCGAGCTACTCGTCACCGCCGACGGGCCCGTGCTGCGGGTGGTCTTCAACCGGCCCGCCCAGCACAACGCGCTGACCTGGGCCATGTGGGACGGCCTGTACGACGCCTGCGAGCGCGCCGACACCGACCCGGAGATCAAGCTCCTGGCGCTCTCGGGGGCCGGCGGCCGGGCGTTCGTGGCCGGGACCGACATCTCCCAGTTCGGCGAGTTCACCGGCGGCGAGGACGGCATCGCCTACGAGCGCAAGGTCCAGCGCATCATCGACCGCCTCGAACGCGTCAGGGTGCCCGCCCTGGCCGTCGTCGAGGGTTACTGCGTGGGCGGGGGGCTGGTCGTGGCCGCCGCCTGCGACCTGCGCCTGGCCGTACCGGGAGCGAGGTTCGGCGCGCCGATCGCCAGGACGCTCGGCAACTGCCTGTCCATGAACACCTACTCCCTCCTCGTCCACCACCTCGGCCCCGCCAGGACTCTCGACATGCTGCTGCGGGCCCGCATGTTCACCGCCGAGGAGGCGCACGCGGCCGGGTTCGTGGCCGAGCTGTGCGAGCCGGACGACCTGGCCGCCCGCCGGGCCGAGATGGAGGAGCGGCTGCTGTCGCACGCGCCGCTGTCGATGTGGGCGGCCAAGGAGGCAGTCAGGCGGCTGCGCGTGGCGAACCTGCCGGACGGCGACGACATCGTGGCGACGGTCTTCGGCAGCGACGACTTCCACGCCGCCGTCCCCGCCTTCCTGGCCAAGGAGCAGGTCACCTGGCAGGGCCACTGAATCGGGCAGGTCGCCGGTCAGCGGCCCCCCGGGCCGCTGACCGGCTCCCATCCCTGCGCTCCCGGGCCGGGGCGCACCCTCCACCCGGCCCGGGCTCGCCCTAAGATCGGAGGCATGCAGCTCGCCCCCGGTGTCCACGTGGCCGTCACCGATCGGAACGGAGGGGTCAGCGCGGGCCCCTACGCCTCGCGCAACCTCGGCGGCATGGTCGGCGACGACCCCGCGGCGGTGCGGGCCAACCGCGCGGGCGTGGCGGCCGAGCTGGGCGTGCGGGCCGTGGTGTTCATGCGCCAGGTCCACAGCGCCGACGTCGCCTACGTGAGCGAGCCGTTCGGCGACGACCCGCCCATGCTCGACGGCTTGTTCACCACCGAGCCGCGCCTGGCGCTGGCGTCGCTGGGCGCCGACTGCCCGGCCGTGCTGGTGGCCGACCCGGTGGCCCGGATGGTCGGCGCCGCCCACTCCGGCCGCCCCGGCACCGAGGCCGGCATCGCCACCGCCCTGGTGGAGGCCATGGCGGCCAAGGGCGCGGAGCCCGGCAGGATGGTCGCGCTGATCGGGCCGGGCGCGTGCGGCCGCTGCTACGAGGTGCCCGCGGAGCTGCGCGGGCAGGTGGCCGCGAAGGTGCCGGAGACCTGGTCCACGACGTCGTGGGAGACCCCGGCGCTCGACCTGCGCGCCGGGATCGAGGCCCAGCTCAGGGCGGCGGGGCTGACCGACGTGCGCCACGACGCGCGCTGCACGATCGAGTCGGCCGAGCTCTATTCCCACCGCCGCGAGCAGCCCGGCGGCCGGTTCGCCGGGCTCATCTGGCTGGACTAACCCTTCCGGGAGCCGTTGAAGATCGCGTTCACGATGATGATCCCCGCCCAGACCGGGATCAGCCCGGCCATGCGATCTTCACCGAGCAGGACGAAGAGCACGGTGGCGACCGTCCCCAGGGCCACCGAGACGATGGCCAGCGCCAGCCGCTGCGCCTCGGCCGTGCCGCTCCGGGCCACCTGAGCCTTCGGAGCGGCCTCGGCCAGCCGCTCGTCCACCCGCCGGTCGATCTCCTTGCCCATCTTGTCGAGGAACGATTCCACGACGGCATCCTCGAAATCGGGCCCGAGATCGCGACGTGCGGACACGGCGGCCCGTAACTCATCCCCTGTAGTCATGTGTCGAGATATAACGGGTTTGAGGGCTAGCGGGCAAGGATGTCATCAAGGTTGTAACTAACCGGACGTTCCAACTGCTCATAAGTACACGATTCGGGCGTGCGGTCGGGCCGCCACCGCCGGAACTGCGCGGTGTGCCGGAACCGGTCGCCCTCCATCTGGTCGTAGGCCACCTCGATCACCAGCTCGGGCCGGAGCGGGATGAACGAAAGGTCCTTCTTGGCGTTCCACCGCGACACCGCTCCGGGCACCCGCTGCCCGCCCGTCGCCGGCCCGGCGGCCGGTTGGCCGATGTTGGCCGCCGCCTGCTCGGCCCAGTGACCCCACGGGTGCTCGCTCAGCTCCGCGAGGTACGGCCGGATCTCCTCGACCAGCTCGGCCCTGCGCTTCATCGGGAACGAGGCCGCCACGCCCACGTGGTGCAGCCGCCCGTCGTCGCCGTAGAGGCCGAGCAGCAGCGAGCCCACGATCGGCCCCGTCTTGTGCTCGCGGTAGCCGCAGATCACCACGTCGGCGGTGCGCTCGTGCTTGACCTTGAACATCGTGCGCTTGTCGGGCACGTAGGGCTGGTCGCCCGGCTTGACGATGATGCCGTCGAGCCCGGCCCCCTCGAACATCTCGAACCACTCGCCGGCCTGCTCCTCGCTGGTCGTGACCGGCGTCAGCCGGATCGACCCGCCCTTCTCCGGGAAGAGCCGCTCCAGCCGCGCCCGCCGCTCCGCGAAGGGCGCCTCCATCAGCGACTCGTCGCCCACCGCCAGCAGGTCGAACGCGACGAACTGGGCCGGCGTGCGCTCCGACAACATCGTCACCCGCGACTTGGCCGGATGGATGCGCTGCTGCAACGCGTCGAAGTCGAGCTGCGTGCCCATCGGCAGCACGATCTCGCCGTCCACCACGACCTTGTCGGGCAGCTCGGCCCTGACCGCCTCGACCAGCTCGGGGAAGTAGCGCGTGAACGGCCGCTCGTTGCGGCTGCCCAGATAGACCTCGTCGCCGTCGCGGAACACGATGCAGCGGAAGCCGTCCCACTTCGGCTCGTAGAACAGCGTGCCGTCCTGCTTCGGCATGGCCTTGACCGGCTTGGCCAGCATCGGCGGCACCGGAGGGCGCACCGGCAGGTTGGGCACCGGCTGCGGCTCTTCTTCGGCGACCTCAGGAGGCGGCGTCGTCGTCGGATCCGTCATCGCTCTGCTCCCTCGTGTATTTGCAGAAGAGGACACTCTCCTCTTCCAGGACCTGGGTGAGGTCCAGTGCGACCTGCGCGGGCTCGCCGTTCTGGATGCGCGCCGCGCCGCCGCCGACCAGCATCGGGCTGATCGACAGGCACAGCTCGTCGACCAGGTCGCAGGCCGAGAGCTGGGCGTTGACCCGGGGGCCGCCCTCGCACAGGACCCTGGTCAGGCCCCGGTCGTGCAGCTCCGCCACGGCCCGCCGCAGGTCCACGCCCTCGTCGCCGGCCACGATCAGGTCGGCCCGCCTGGCCGCCTCCTTGCGCCGCTCGTGGGGCGCGGCCTCGCAGGTGATCACGATCGTCCTGCTGGGTGCGTCGGTGAACAGCTCGCCGTCGAGGTCGAGGGCGAGGCTGCGGGTGATGACGGCGATGGGCGGCACCTCGGGGCGGCCCTCGCGGATCTCCGCCCACGCCTCGCGCGGCGGGACCGGGCCGTACCCCTCCTTGCGCACGGTCGCTGCGCCGGCGACGACCACGTCGGCCAGCCCGCGCAGGGTCTGGAAGATCCGCTTGTCACCCTTGCTCGACAGCCCGCCCGAGCGGCCCTTCAGCCAGGCCGCGCCGTCGGCGCTGGCGACCATGTTGAGCCGCAGCCACGGCCGGGCCTCGGGGTAGGCGTACGCCTGAACGATGTCCGGGTTGTCCTGTATGTCGGGATAGATGCGCCGCACCCCTCTACCTTGGCACACGCCGCCGACATTCGTTCCCCAGGGGTTTTGGGCGCCCGTAAGGCCTCGAAGCGGCGGCGGGCGGACTCGATGTCACCGAGGTACCGGCTGGGACGCCGGGGGCGTCACGATCGGCGTGGGCGACCTCGCCGCGCAGGTCGAGCAGTGCTACCTCAACATCGGCACCGCCCTGGCCGGGGCCGGCGGCTCCTTCGGCGACGTGGCGAAGCTGACCGTCTACGTCGTCGACTGGACGCCGGACAAGATGCCCCAGCTCCTGGCGGGGATCTCGCGGGCGGCCGAGAGGCTGGGGTCACCCCGGTCCCGCCGGCCACGCTGATCGGGGTCGCGGCGCTGGACGTACCCGAGCACCTGGTCGAGATCGAGGCCACCGCGGTCATCGACTGAGCACATGCCCAATAAGTCATCCGCTTTTGTGCATCAGCGGATTTCTCGCCATATATCTGCTTAACGTGACGACAGGGATGGGACTGACAGGGAGGCGCGATGGGCCTGGCCACCGCCGTGGCGTGGACGATCGCCGCGCTCGCCGGGGTGTACCTGCTCTGCCTCTGGCTGGCGGGCGGGGGTCTGCGCCGCGCCAAGGTCACCCGCTTCCCGGTGGCGGTGGTCTTCTCCCACCCGGCGCTCGCGGTGTCGTCACTGGTCTGCTGGGCGGCCGGGCTGGCCACGGGCAGCCGGGCGCTGGTGTGGGCGGCGTTCGCGGGGCTGGCGGGGGCGGTGCTGCTGGGGTTCGCGATGTTCACCCGCTGGCTCGGGTCGGGCCGGCACGGCACGCCCGCGCGCCGGTTCCCGGTGCTCGCGGTGGCGCTGCACGGGCTGGCCGGGGTGACGGCGTTCACGCTGGTCTTCCTCACGGCCAGCGCGGCCCACGTCTTCTGACTCCCGCGGCCGGCGCGGCCCACGCCTCCTGGCCGTCTCAGGGCCGGCGCGGCCCACGCCGTCTATTCGCCCCACGGTCAGGAGCTCAGGACTTGGCCTTCCGGGGCTGCCGCAGCACCTGCAGCGAGCGCGCCGTGACGGCGACCAGGTCGCCCGCCAGCCACCGCTCGTCGCCGAACGCGTCCTCCACCGAGTCGTGGTTGGTGTCGAGCACCGGGTGCCACCCCGTGCCGAACTCCTCGCCCGGCAGCGTGAACGTCATGTTCTCGTGGTGGGCGTTGATCAGCAGCAGGAAGGAGTCGTCCACGATCCGCTCGCCGCGAGGCCCCGGCTCGGTGATCGCCTCGCCGTTCAGGTAGACCATCAGCGACTTGGCGTAGCTGATGTGCCAGTCGCCCGCCGTCATCTCCTGGCCGCCGGGGGTGAGCCAGACCAGGTCGCGCTTGCCGTTGTCGGGGTGGCGGCCGTGGAAGAAGCGGCGGCGCTGGAAGACCGGGTGCTCGCGGCGCAGCTTCGACAGCGCGCGGACGAACCCCAGCAGGTCGGGCTCGGTGTGCAGCAGCGACCAGTCCACCCAGGCCAGCTCGTTGTCCTGGCAGTAGGCGTTGTTGTTGCCGCGCTGGGTGCGGCCGATCTCGTCGCCGTGGGAGAGCATGGGCACGCCCTGCGACAGGAACAGGGTGGCCAGGAAGTTGCGGCGCTGGCGGCGGCGGAGCGTGACGATCTGCGGGTCCTCGACCGGGCCCTCCGCGCCGCAGTTCCACGAGCGGTTGTCGTTGGTGCCGTCGCGGTTGTCCTCGCCGTTGTCCTCGTTGTGCTTGTGGTCGTACGAGACCAGGTCGGTCAGCGTGAACCCGTCGTGGCAGGTGACGAAGTTGATCGAGGCGACCGGGCGGCGGCCGGAAGACTCGTAGAGGTCGGCGGAGCCGGTCAGGCGGGAGGCGAACTCGGGCAGGGCGGAGTGGGTGCCCCTCCAGAAATCTCGCACGATGTCCCGATATTTGCCGTTCCACTCCGTCCACAAAGGCGGGAAATTCCCGACCTGGTATCCGCCGGGCCCGACGTCCCACGGCTCGGCGATGAGCTTGACCTGCGAGATCACCGGATCCTGCTGGATCAGGTCGAAGAACGCGCTCAGCCGGTCGACGTCGTGCAGCTCCCTGGCCAGCGCCGAGGCCAGGTCGAACCGGAACCCGTCGACGTGCATCTCCAGCACCCAGTAGCGCAGCGAGTCCATGATCAGCTGCAGGGCGTGCGGCGAGCGCACGTTGAGCGAGTTGCCGCACCCGGTGTAGTCGAGGTAGTAGCGCCGGTCGCCGTCGTGCAGCCGGTAGTAGGCGCTGTTGTCGATCCCCCTGAACCCCAGCGTGGGACCCATGTGGTCGCCCTCGGCCGTGTGGTTGTAGACCACGTCGAGGATGACCTCGATGCCCGCCTCGTGCAGCGCCCGCACCATGGCCTTGAACTCCAGCACCTGCTGCCCCCGCGTCCCGGCGCTGGAGTAGCCGCCGTGGGGCGCCAGGTAGGCCATGGTGTTGTAGCCCCAGTAGTTCGTCAGCCCCCGGGCCACCAGGAAGTGCTCGGGCACGTAGTGGTGCACCGGCATCAGCTCGACCGCCGTCACCCCGATCGACAGCAGGTGCTCGATGATCGCCGGATGGCCCACGGCGGCGTAGGTGCCGCGCAGGTCGGGCGGCACGTCGGGGTGCCGCATGGTGAGCCCGCGCACGTGCGCCTCGTAGATCACCGTCTCGTGGTACGGGATGCGCGGCGGCCGGTCGTTGCCCCACTCGAAGAACGGGTTGACCACCACGTTCTTCGGCATGTACGGCGCGCTGTCCTCGGTGTTGCGCCGGGTGGGATCGGTGAAGTAGTAGGGGAACAGCGCCTGGTTCCACGTCAGGTCGCCGTCGATGGCCTTGGCGTAGGGGTCGAGCAGCAGCTTGGCCGGGTTGCACCGGTGGCCCTGGGACGGCTCGTAGGGCCCGTGCACGCGATAGCCGTAACGCTGCCCCGGCTGGATCCCCGGAAGATAGCCATGCCAGACGAACCCGTCGACCTCGGGGAGATCGACCCGCTCCTCGGAGCCGTCGTCGTGAAAAAGGCACAGCTCGATTCGGTCGGCGACCTCGGAGAACACCGAAAAGCTGGTGCCAACGCCATCCCAGGTGCCGCCGAGTGGATAGGGCTCGCCCGGCCAGACCTCACGCATGTGGCCCAATTGTCGCACGCGAACGCGCTCTTGGTCTCTCAATAGCCTGATCGCTCTCCGTACGGGGGCGCCCACGTGCGCGAACACACGCCGGGCACGCGGCGCCCCACGCCGCTGACGGCCCCGTACGAGGCGTCACATGACTGGGCGGGAGGGCGCCACGCCCCCGGACGGGGCTCCGGAAATCGGAGAGAGCCTAGAGGAGCTCGGCCTTGAGCGAGATCGTGGTGCCGGTCAGGGCCTTGCTCACCGGGCAGTTGGCCTTGGCCGTCTCCGCGGCCTCCTGGAACTGCTCGGCCGTGATGCCCGGGACGTGGCCCTTCACCGTGAGCACGATGCCCGTGATGCCCTCACCCGGCTGGAACGTCACATCTGCGCTGGTCTGCAGCGACTCCGGCGGCGTGCCGGCGCCGGCCAGGCCGTGGGAGAGCGCCATCGAGAAGCAGGACGAGTGGGCGGCGGCGATGAGCTCCTCAGGGGAGGTCTTGCCGTTGGCCGCCTCGGCCCTCGACGGCCAGGAAACCTCGAATGTGCCGACGCCCGAGGTGTCGAGCGATACGGTGCCGGAACCGTCGAGCAGGGCGCCCTTCCACTGAGTGGTGGCGGTGCGAGTGGTGGCCATGACGTGTGCTCCCTCCGTGGTTATCGTTACGACCTTATCGCGGCCCCAAAGAGTCTTGCCTGCGGGTCATCCGGCTCTACATTTGGTGCGAATAGTGACATGCTCGGGTCGCGGCGCACCCTGCCGCCTTGGTCCGGATTAAACGGGAGCGTGGTGCCAGTGGAGGCACCGTACGACGACCGCCTGCTGCACCAGCGGGTGGTCGGCGGCGATGAGTCCGCGCTGGGGGAGGTCTACGATCGGCTCTCCTCGCTGATCTTCGGTCTCTCCCTGCGGGTCACCAGGGACCGGGTGATCGCCGAGGACATCACTCAGGAGGTGTTCCTCATCTTCTGGGAACGGCCGCTGGCCTACGATCCGGAGCGCGGCACGCTGCGCGCCTGGCTGGCCACGATCGCGCACCGCCGCGCGGTCGACCACGTGCGGGCCGAGGAGCGCAGGCGGGTGTCGGCGCTGGGGCCCAGGCTGTTCGAGCGCGAGCCCGTGAGGCTGGAGGACACCGTGCTCGCCGCCGACGAGGCCGCGCGGGTGCGGCAGGCGGTGACGTCGTTACCCGACGGCTTGCGGCAGGCGGTGGAGCTGGCCTATTTCGGTGGCAGGACCTACCGGCAGGTCGGCGAGGAACTCGGCGTGCCCGAGGGCACGGCCAAATCGCGCATCCGGCTGGCGTTACGGCGCCTCGCGGACGCGCTGGCGGAGGAAGAAGTGTGATGGACGCCGGGCTGCCGCACGCTGGTCGGGCGGACGTACATGCGCAGGAAGAGGTGTGATGGACCCCGTCGAGCGTCTCTACCTGGACGCGATGATGGAGGACCCGGCGGTGCCGGCCCGCTCGTTGCGGCCCCAGCTCCTGGCCGGGGCCCGGGCGAGGCGCAGGCCGGCGGCCCCGACCGCCGCCTGGGTGGAGCCGTACGCCGGCCGCGTGGCCGCCATGGACGCGCTGCTGGCCTCGGCGGTGGACGACGACTGGTCGCGCGTCATCGTCGAGGGCTGGACGCTCCAGGAGCTCGTGGCCCACCTGGCCGCCAAGGACGGCCTGCTGGCCGCCTCCGTCGGCGCCCCCGTGCTGGGCCCCCCGATCGGGGCGGTCGACTCGATGGGCCGGACGAACGACGTGCAGGCGTACGAGCGGGCCCGCAGCCCCGAGCAGACCAGAAGGGACTGGCGGGCCCAGGCGGACGCGCTCTGCCGCCACCTGGCCGGGCTGCCGCCCACGACCATGGCCACGCTGGACGGCCTGGAGACGGTGGTCAGCGACCACATCCTGGCCAGGGGCCTGGAGACCTGGGTGCACACGAACGACGCCGCCGAGACGGCGCGGGTCCGCCTCCCGAACCCCGTCCCCCAGCACATCCACCCCACGGCCGACCTGTGCGCCCGCCTGCTGCCCTGGACGATGCTGTTCTCCGGCCTGGACGGCGCCGGCCGCACGCTGCGGCTCACGCTGACGGGCGAGGGCGGCGGCGAGTGGCGGGTCCCGCTGGGCGTGGAGGACACCGAGCCGGGCGAGCCGGATGCCGGCATCACGGCGGACGTGGTGGAATTCTGCTTCCTGCTCGGCGGCAGGGGAGACCCCACGGAATTCCCCGCCGACCTGGCGGGCGACCTGTCGCTGGCCCGGGACGTCCTGACCGCGGCCCCCGCGTTTTCAGGCCCATAACCCCGACAAAAGGGACGAATTTCGCGCGGCCATTTGCCTATATACGGCGAATGGCCGCCTTCGTTGCATCAACGCCACCTCAGGCTTAAACGATTTGACGGGTTGTTTGGGTTCGTGGAGGTAAAGGGGATTCTGTGCTGGGGTACGTCTGCCTATGTCCGGGTGCTCCAAGAAATGAAGCATCGGACTCCGGGTCGATCTACCCAGGACGGAAATAATGCACGTTAAGCCGAATAACCAACAAGCGCGAACGTCGCGCCACAGGCGTATCGCGACGATGGCCCTGGCGGGCGCCGCCGCCGGCCTCATGTTCCTTCCCGTAGGCCAGGGTGTCGCCGGCGCGAGTGCGGGCGTGGCCGGCCTCCAGGCCGGCGTCGGGTACGTCTCGGGTGAGAAGCCGACGCTCGGCTGCGGGCACCGGGGCTGCGGCCGCAACTGGTGGGGCCGGCACTGGTGCGGCGGCTGGTGCCACGGCGGCCATCACCGCCGCCACCACCACCACGAGTTCGACCACCACCACCACGAGTCCAACCGCCACCACCACGACCGCGACCACGAGGACCGGCGCGTGGCGCCCGCCCCCGAGCGCGAGGAACCCGTCGAGCCGCCGGTGAAGGAGAAGCCGGAAAGGCCGGAAAAGCAGGACAAGTGGGATATCGACGAGAGCAAATGGCCGGCTTTCGATGAGTTGCCGTCTTTCGGGGACTGGGCCGGGGAAGAGCGGTAACCCGGAACCGGGCGCCGATCACTTCCGCGTCTCCAGAACAGCGGCCGTCTCCGGAACGGCCGGAGTCTCCGGAACGGCGGGAGACGAATGCCGTGGCCACCTCGACCGGCCACGGCATTCGCCGCCCCGGGCCGGGGAAGGACGCCGGTGCCGCGCCGGTACCGGGGTCGTCGTTTAGGCTCTGCGCATGACGAGAGGGGGTCCCCGTGGCGGATGACGTAACGGGTCTCGCGGGGTTGCTGTACGAGTTCGGGCTGCTCAAGCGCTACAAGCGGACCGGTTGGCTGGTCGCGGGGGTGCGCGATCCCGAGAGCATCGCCGAGCATTCGTTCCGGGCGGCGGTCATCGCCGCCGTGATCGCCAGGCTGGAGGGCGCCGACCCCGAGCGGGCCGCGTTCATGAGCCTGTTCCACGACACGCAGGAAACCCGCATCACCGACATCCCGTACATCGGCAAGCGCTACCTCAAGGCGGCCTCCAACGAGGACGTCACCGCCGACCAGGTGCGGGGCCTGCCGGCGGAGGTGGCCGGGATGGTGAGCGGCGCGGTGGGCGAATACGAGGAGAAGGCGACCCTCGAAGCCGTCTGCGCGCGTGACGCCGACAAGCTGGAGTGCCTCATCCAGGCCGTGGAATATCGCGAGCAGGGGCAGCACAACGTCCAGGGCTGGATCGACAGCTCCCTCGCCGCGATCACCACCCCGACCGGCAAGCGCCTGGCCGAGGAGGCCTTGAGCACGGGGACCCTGGACTGGGTGACCCGCGTGCTCAACGGCGACTGAGCCTTCCGCCGGATCAGCTGTCGGAGGGCTCGCTGACGAGGTCCCTGGCGTACTCGTCGTCGCTCTCCGCCAGCACCCGCCGGCGCCCCTCGTCGGCCCGCTCGTCCCCGCGCAGCGCCAGCCCGCGCGTGGCCTCGGCCACCGTGCGCAGGTCGGAGTCGGACAGCCGGGCCGCCAGGGCCTCCCTGATGCGGGGCGTGTCGGCGGCCAGCCCGGCGAGCCCGGAGGTGGCCCAGTCGCGGATCTCCGAGTCCTCCTCCTCGGTCATCGCGATGAGGAGGGCCAGCCCCTCCTCGTGGTCCGGCGGCAGCACGTCGGCCAGCGCGATCGGGTCCGTCATCGTGCGCTTGTGCCCGGGGCGGCTGATGACGTCCAGCACGTACGGCAGCGCCCGCGGGTCGCCCTGATGGCCGAGCCCCGCCAGGACCGAGCGCAGCACCTGCGGGTTGCTCTCCGTGGTGACCATCTTCTGCAGGAGCGGCAGCGTCCTTTCGAGGTACGGCTTCTCCCCCTCGGCGAACCCGAACTGGGCGATCGCGTCCACGCCGAACTCCCGCTCCCTGGCGTCCTCGCTCACGCACAGCCTGGCCAGCGCCTCGTACGTCTCCTCGTCGGCCCGCCTGCCCAGCGTGTCGGCCACGATCCACCAGGTCTCGGCGTCCTCGTCGATGTCGCGGTGCGCCAGCGCCCGCCCCACGAGCCGGTCCACCGGCGTGTGGATGCCCGCCGCGTCCTCCAGCAGGGTCGCGACGGCGGCGTGGCCGCGCTGCGCCTGCACCTGCTCGCTCTCGGAGCCGTCGGCCGAGCGCCCGGCCACGGTGACGAGTTCGGTGCCGTCCTTGGCGTACTGGCGGGCCACGACGTATTCCCAGCCGTCCTGCTCGATCTGGTCGAGCAGCGCGGTCTCCAGGTGCACGCCCACCCAGTCGACGGCGATGTCGAGCGGCGAGTCGCCGTCGCCGTCGTACTTCTGGTGGTCGGCCCCCGCCTCCAGCAGCGTCTGGACCATGCCCAGCGCGCCGCGCCTGGCGGCCAGCGAGAGCGGGGTGTCGCCGTCGTCGTTGGTCGCGTCGACCTCGGCGCCCGCCTCGATCAGCACCCGGGCCACGGCGGCGTGGCCGTTGGCGGCGGCCCAGAGCAGCGCCGTCCAGCCGCCGGCCTCCCTGCCGTTGACGTCGGCGCCGGCCGCCAGCAGGGCCTCGGCCACCTCCGTGCGGTCCCAGGCGGCCGCCGCGCACAGCGGCAGCCCCTCTTCCTCGCCCTTGCTCGGCTTGTTGGGGTCGGCGCCACTGGCGAGCAGCTTGCCCACGGTCTCGGACTCACCGTTCAACGCCGCGCGGTAGAGCTGTTCCTCATGCATGACAGGGACCCTAGCCTGGTCCGGCCGCGCCCCGGACCAAGCCAGGGCCCCGTGTCATGGCGTTGTACGCGCCCCGCCCCCGTACGGGTTCAAAGCCCATGCCCAACGTGCATGTTTCGATGGATCACGCGTTTCCTACCAAAGGAGGAGCTTCACGGCGGCCAAGACGCGATATGTTGCGAGTATGACTGATCCCGGTGAGGTCCGTGCGTCGGACGCCGAGCGCGAGGCCGTCGTCGAGCAGCTCCGTGTCGCCTCGGTCGAAGGCAGGCTCACGCTCGCCGAGCTGACCGACCGCACGGAGGCCGCGTATACCGCGACCACCCATGCCGAGCTGGCCCTGCTCACGCAGGACCTGCCCGCGGGCGCCACGCCCGCCCACATGCCCGCCCCCGCGCGCGAGGGGAAGAAACGACGGTGGTTCGTCGGTGTCATGGGCGAGTCCAAGCGCCGCGGCACCTGGCGGATCGACAAGGAGCTCGGCGCGGTGGCCGTCATGGGTGAGGTGCTGCTCGACCTGCGCGAGGCCGAGGTGCGCACCGACATGGTGGACATCCTGGCCGTCTCCGTCATGGGCGACATCAAGATCATCGTGCCCGACGGCGTGAATGTGGACCTCGAGGGCGTCGCGATCATGGGCGAGAAGAAGGTGAAGGTCCAGGAGGCGCCCTCCGGCATGAACGTGCCCGTGGTGCGGATCAAGGCGTACGCGGTGATGGGCGAGATCAAGGTGATCGGCGACTCGCAGGTCAAGCCGCTGCAGCGCGGGTTCGCCGCCTGGCGGGAGCACTGGGAGCGGCTGCACGGCGAGGACTGGCGGGAGATCGGCCGCCAGGTCCGCGTGGACGGCCGCGAGCTGCGCAAGCAGCTCCGCGACCAGCACCGCAACCTGCGCCGGGGCTTCTGACCCGCAAATCCTTTCCCGGCTCGTGCAACGTCCCGGCCCTCCTGGCGCGTAGTGCTCGGTGTACATCACCGAGCAGTGAGGACCCTCGATGCGGGATCGAGCCGACTTCGAGCGCTACGTCGAGCAACGCTCGGCCCGCCTGCTCAGGACGGCGTACCTGCTGTGCCGCGACTGGGCCACGGCGGAGGACCTCGTCCAGACGGCGCTGGCCCGCGCCTGGCTGGCCTGGCGCCGCGTCGGCGCGAACCCCGACCCCTACGTCTACCGCATCCTCACCAACACCCACGCCTCCTGGTGGCGGCGGCGGTGGCGGGGCGAGGTGGCCACGGGCGAGCTGCCCGACGGCGCCGGCCCCGGGGACGCGGAGGCGGGCCTCGGCACCCGCGAGGCGCTGCGGGCGGCGCTGACCGCGCTGCCCGCCAAGCAGCGGGCCGTGATCGTGCTGCGCTACTTCGAGGACCTCCCCGACGAGGAGATCGCCGCCATCGTCGGCTGCTCGGTGACCACCGTCCGCAGCCAGGCCAGCCGCGCGCTGGCCAAGCTGCGGCTCGACCCTGAGGCCAGGGCCGCGATGGAGACGGGAAGCTGACCGTGACGACGAGACAAGAGCAGGACCTGCGCGAGCTGCTCGACAGCGACAGCGCCGAAGGTATCGCCGAGCGTACGGGCGGGCACAGGGGCGTGACCGTCGCGGACGTGGACGCGCGAGCCCGCGCCATCCGCCGCCGGCGCGGGCGGACGGCCGGCTCGATCGCGATGGCCGCGCTGGCGGTCGTGGCGGTGGCGAGCCTGCCCCGCACCGAGGCCGCGCCCATGCCCGAGGACGTCTGGACCGGCGTGCTGGCACAACCCGGCGCGGCGCCCGCACCCGAACGCTCCGTCCCGGCCCTGCCGCTCTACCACCGGTACGAGCGGGGCGGGGAGCGGGAGACGTTCCGGTTCCGGGCCTCGGCCACAGGCGTGACGTTCGGGATGAGCTGCCCGGCGGACGGCCACGCCCTGATCTGGCTCAACGGCCGGTTCGTGGCGAGCGGCCCCTGCGGCCCCACCGTCGCCGAGCCGCCCGGCTGGCTGGGCGATCCGGCAAAGGCCCGGGAGGGCGTGAACGAGCTCACCGCGGCCCTGGTCCCCGCCTCATCGGCCGGCTCGGGCCGCATGACGGAGGAGCGCGCCGAGCGGCTGCTGGCCGCGACGCCCGCCTATCCCGCGGCGTGGCGGCTGACGGTGCTGGACATCCGCACGCTGAACTGCCGGGCCGATCTGATCCGCATCGACCCGGGAAGCGGCGAGATCATCCCGAGCTGCTCACCCCGCGAGTGACGCCGAGCTGCTCATCCCGCCAGTGACACCGGCTGCCGCTGAGCCGCCCGGTAACGCTCCAGCACCACGTCCACCAGCTCCGGAGCCGGTCCGAGCACGTCCGCCACGATGTCGGCGCCCGCCGCCAGCGTGTCGCGGCGCACCTTGTCGGCGAAGTAGCCCGGCGCCAGCAGGTACGGCGCCACGACGACCCTCGGCGCCCCGGCCCGCCTGAGCGCGGCGACGGCCGCGGCGGGAGCCGGATCGGCGGCCGAGGCGTACGCGGGCGACACGGTCCACCAGCCGGACCGCCGCCACCCCCGCGCCAGCTCCGCGATCACCGCGTTGGCCCTGGCGTCACTCGAACCGGCGGACACCAGCACCACCGCCGTGTCCGGGTCGCCCGCCGGCACGCCCGCCTCCGCCAGCCGCCGCTCCAGCGCGGACCGCAACAGCGGGTGCGGCCCCAGCGTGTGGCCGTAGTGGACGCGCAGGCGCGGCTCGCGGGCGCGTGCCTCGTTCAGGGCCGCCGGCAGGTCCACCCGGCTGTGGTAGGCCTCGGTGAGGAGCAGCGGCAGCACCACGGCCTCCTCCAGACCGCGCAGCGCCTGCCCGAGCGTGGGGGCGCAGTGGTCGAGGTAGGCCACCCGGACGTCCAGCGGCACCTGGTCGAGCAACGCGGCCACGGTGGCGGCGGCACGCGGGTCGCGAGACCCGTGCGCCACCGCCACCAGTGGCACGCGGCCGGGGGCCGTCCCGCCTGCCAACGGGACGCGTCCCCCGCTGGGGATCACAGGTGAATGCCGCATTCGACCTTCCCCAGGCCCGCCCAGCGTCCGCTGCGCGGATCCTCACCCTCCGCGACCTGCCGCGTGCACGGCGCGCAGCCGATCGAGGGGTAGTTGTCGTAGTGCAACGGGTTGATCAGCACCCCGTTGTCGGCGATGTAGTTGTCGACGTCCTCCTGCGTCCAGGCGGCGATCGGGTTGACCTTCACCATCTGCCGCTTGGCGTCCCACTCCACGACCTTGGTGTCCGTCCGGCTGGCCGACTCGTCGCGGCGGATGCCGGAGATCCACGCAAGGTACGGCTCCAGCGCCCGGTTCAGCGGCTCCACCTTGCGCAGGTAGCAGCACAGGTCCGGGTTGCGGCCGAACAGGCGGGGGCCGAGGTCGCGGTCCTGCTCCTCGACCGTCCGCGACGGCTTGATGTCGATCACGTTGACGTCATAGACCTGCCGGACGGCGTCCCGCGTGCCGATCGTCTCGGCGAAGTGGTAACCGGTGTCGATGAACAACACGTCCACGCCGGGCTTGACCCTGCTCACCAGGTCGATGAGGAGGGCGTCGCTCATCGAGGAGGTCAGGCACAGCCGGTCGCCGAACGTCGCCGCCGCCCAGCGGATGATCTCGCGCGCGGGGGCGCCCTCCAGGAACGTGGCGGCGGACTCGACGATGTCCTGCAGGTCGAGGGCCCCGCGTTGCTCTCTCAAACCGACCTCGATGTCGACCAGCGTCATATCTTCACTCCGATTCCAAGGAATTTCAGCTTGAAGGCACGAGCGCAGGCGCGGCAGTACCAGCCGCCATCACCCTCGTAAGGCTCCAGGTCCTCGTCGCCGCAATAGGGGCAGTGGAAGGGAACCGCTCGTGTGGTCATTTCAGGTCGGCCTCGTCCGCTCGCTGGACCCAGTCGGCGAACGACTCGCCTTCCTTCTTCTGGCTGTCGTAGTTGGACACGACGCGCGCCACGTAGTCGGGCAGCGCCTTGGCGGTGGTCTTGAGCCCGCGTACTTTCCTGCCGAAGCCGGCGTTGACGCCGAGCGAGCCGCCCAGGTGGATCTGGAAGCCCTCGACCTGGTCGCCGTTCTCGTCCACGACGAGCTGGCCCTTCAGGCCGATGTCGGCGACCTGGATGCGGGCGCAGGAGTTGGGGCAGCCGTTGACGTTGATGGTCAGCGGCTCCTCGAAGTCCGGCAGCCGCCGCTCCAGCTCGTCGATCAGGTCCATGGCGGCGGCCTTGGTCTCGACGATGGCCAGCTTGCAGTATTCGATGCCGGTGCACGCCATCGTCTGGCGGCGGAACGTGGAGGGCCTGACCTGCAGGTCGTTGGCCTCCAGCTCGGCCACCACGGAGTCCACCCGGTCGGGGGCGACGTCGAGGACGACCATCTTCTGCTCGACCGTCGTGCGGACCCGGTTCGACCCGTGCCGCTCGGCGATGTCGGCGATCACGTGCAGCTTGTCGCCGTCGAGCCGGCCCACCTTGGGCGCGAACCCGACGTAGAAGTTGCCGTCCTTCTGCGGGAAGACGCCGACGTGGTCGCGGCGGCTGCCGCGCGGCAGCTCCGGCGCGGGCCCGTCGGGCAGCCGCTCCTTGAGGTATTCGGTCTCGAGGATCTCCCGGAACTTCTCCGGCCCCCAGTCGTTGACCAGGAACTTGATCCGGGCCCGGTGCCGCAGCCGCCGGTAGCCGTAGTCGCGGAAGATCCCGACCACGCCCTCGTAGACGTCCACGGCCTGCTCCGGCCGCACGAACACGCCCAGCCGCTTGCCCAGCATCGGGTTGGTCGACAGGCCGCCGCCCACCCACAGGTCGTAGCCGGTCTCGCCGTGCTCGTTCACCACGCCCACGAACGCCACGTCGTTGATCTCGTGCACCGTGCAGTGCGCCGGGCAGCCGCTCAGCGCCGACTTGAACTTGCGGGGCAGGTTCGAGTACGCCGGGTTGCCCACGATCCGGTCCTGGATCTCGTGGATCTGCTCCGTGGAGTCCAGCACCTCGTCGGAGTCGATCCCGGCCAGCGGACAGCCCAGGATCACGCGCGGGGTGTCGCCGCACGCCTCCGTCGTGGACAGGCCCACGGCCTCCAGGCGCTCCCAGATGTCCGGCACCGACTCGATCTCGATCCAGTGCAGCTGGATGTTCTGGCGGTCGGTCAGGTCGGCGGTGCCGCGGCCGTACTCGTTGGAGATGTCGGCGATCGTACGGAGCTGGGCCAGGTCGAGCTGGCCGCCGTCGATGCGCACCCGCAGCATGAAGTAGCTGTCGTCGAGCTCCTCCGGCTCGAGGATCGCCGTCTTGCCGCCGTCGATGCCGGGCTTGCGCTGGGTGTAGAGGCCGTACCAGCGCATGCGGCCACGCAGGTCGGCCGGGTCGATCGAGTCGAAGCCCCGCTTGGAGTAGATGTCGATGATGCGCTGGCGGACGTTGAGGCCGTCGTCGTTCTTCTTGTTCTCTTCGTTCTTGTTGAGCGGCTCACGGTAACCGAGGGCCCACTGGCCTTCGCCGCGCGGGCGCTTGTGGTGCCGGCTGGCAGGAGTGCGGCTGGCAGGGGTGCTCATTGCGCGTCCTTCGGATCATGGGCGCGCGCGGTGTTCCACCTGCCATCTTCATCGATGGGCAGGGCTGGAGAGGAAGAGTGCGACGCGCTCAGCGGTAGAAAAGAATGTGGGTTAGCGGGCGTCGCAACAGATGGCACTGCGGACACGCTGAAGGTCGACGTGTCGTCGACCGACGAGCATGGGGTCCGCTGGCATACTCCGAGATTACTCTGGCTGTCCGGGATGTCCAAGACGGGGTCCAGAGTGTGGGATAGTTCATCCTTGGCGCGGCCAGTCCAGATCCGACTCCTTGGGCTGCTCCTCCTCCTGGTGCTGGCAGTCGCACCACGAGCCGCCGCGGCAGTCCTCGTGGCGCCTCTCCTTGCAGCTCTCGCAGATCACGCTTGCATTATTCTCCCAGAACCTTGTTCCGGTTAGGCTGGCGCGCGTGGACCTCATGGCCGAATTACTCGGCGACCTGCGTGCCGAGACCGCGTCCTTGGAAGCGCTGCTCCAGCCCTTGAACGACGAGGACTGGGAGCGGCCCACGCCCGCCGAGGGGTGGGCGATCCGTGACCAGGTGAGCCATCTGGCCTGGTTCGACGACGCGGCCGTGCGGGCCGCCACCGATCCGGACGCCTACCGCGCCTCGGTGCTGTCCGACTCCCGCTCGGTCGACGATCTCGCGCTGGAGGCGCGCGGCATGCCGCCGGGCGAGCTGCACGACTGGTTCCGTACGTCCCGCGCCCGCAGCCTGGAGGTGTTCGCCACGCTCGGCGCCCGCGACCGGCTGCCGTGGTTCGGGCCGGAGATGTCGGCCGCCTCGTTCGTCACCGCGCGGCTGATGGAGACGTGGGCGCACGGCCAGGACGTGGCCGACGCGCTCGGCGTCACCAGGGCGCCGACGGCCCGGCTGCGGCACGTGGCCATGCTGGGATACCGGGCCCGCCCGTACGGCTTCGCGGTGCGCGGCCTGCCCGTGCCCGGCGAGCCGGTACGCGTGGAGCTGGCCATGCCCGACGGGACCACGTGGACGGCCGGACCCGACGACGCGGACGCCGTCGTACGCGGGACGGCGCTCGACTTCTGCCTGGTCGTGACCCAGCGCATCCACCTCTCCGACACCGGCCTGGAGACGGCGGGCGCGCCCGCGCGGGCCTGGATGGAGATCGCCCAGGCGTTCGCCGGGGCACCCGGAAAGGGGCGGCCGCCCAAGTCAGGGTGAGTTCAGGGTCTTGCCGGATGACGCCGAGGGCACGATCAGTGACATCCTGTGAGCATGCGCACAATTCTGAACGTCATCTGGCTGGTGTTCGCGGGGATCTGGCTGGCCATCGGATACGCGCTGGCCGGAATCATCTGCTGCATCCTGATCATCACGATCCCGTTCGGCATCGCCTCGTTCAGGATCGCCGCCTACGCGCTGTGGCCGTTCGGCCGGACCGTGGTGCGCGACCCCGGCGCGGGCGTGTTCTCGTTGCTGGGCAACATCATCTGGTGCGTGGTCGCCGGCATCTGGCTGGCCATCGGGCACGTCGTGACCTCGATCCCGCTGTTCATCTCCGTCATCGGCATCCCGATGGGCGTCGCGAACATCAAGATGATCCCCGTCTCCCTCCTCCCGCTGGGCGCGCGCATCGTGGACAACGACTAGGTCAGTCGCGGGACGTAAGCTGTCCCGAAGAGTCACTGCGAATAGCGTTGGGTGCCATGACGTCCACCGATGCGCCTCCCCGGCCCAAGCGCGGGCCCGTCTCGAATGCCCGGGCGAGGCTGAACTGGGTGCTCGACACCAAGTCGTGGGCGATCGTGCGCGCGGCCACGAACGCCGGCGTCACCTACCGGGTCACCGGCCTGGCCGGCGAGGCGGCGTTCTTCGCGCTGCTGTCGTTGCCGCCCTTCGTGCTGGGCCTGATCGGCGTGCTGGGCAAGCTCGGCACCTGGCTCGGGCCCACCGTGGTCACCCAGGTGAAGACCTGGGTGATCGAGCAGGCGGGGCTGCTGTTCACCGACGACGCGGTCAACAAGGTGATCAACCCGCTCCTCACCGACGTGCTCAGCGACGACGCCGGCAAGGTGTCGATCATCTCGCTGGGCTTCCTGCTGTCGCTCTGGTCCGGCTCCAGGGCGCTCTACGTCTACGTGGACCTCATCTCGGTCGCCTACGGGCTGGGGGAGGAGCGCGGCATCATCCGCACCCGGCTGATGTCGTTCGGCCTCTACATCGTCGGCCTGATCATCGGCATCATCGTCATGCCGATCCTGGTCGTCGGCCCGACGCTGATCAAGGACGCGCTGCCCGCCGACTACGGCATCCTGATCGACCTGCTCTACTGGCCGGTCGTGATCATCGGCTCGGTGCTGTTCCTCACCGTGCTCTACCACGTCAGCGTGCCGGTGCGGACGAAGTGGTACCGCGAGCTGCCGGGCGCCATCCTGGCGCTGTTCCTGTGGATCGTCTGCGCGGCGGTGCTGCGCGCGGTGCTGGCGGCGTGGTTCTCGCCCGTCTCGGTGTACGGCTCGCTGGCCGCGCCCATCGCGCTGCTGCTGTGGCTCTACATCACCGCGCTGGCGGTGCTCATCGGGGCGATCCTGAACGCCGAGGTGGATCGGCTCTGGCCGGGCGTGAGCCGCACGAAATAGCGCGATCCAGCGTTCTGCCACCAAATGTCAGGCCATGAGGTCAGAATGCATCCCGTGATCGATCAGACCCGGCGAATCGGCCCCTACACCCTCGTACGCAAGCTGGGCGAGGGCGGCATGGGCATCGTCTACCTCGCGCAGGACGCCGCGTTCGCCCCGGTCGCGCTCAAGGTGCTCAGGCCGGAGCTGGCCGGTCGCGAGGACTTCAGGCGCCGCTTCACCAGGGAGGCCGAGGCGGCCCGGCACGTGGCCAGGTTCTGCACGGCGCCCGTGCTCGACGCCGGGATCGAGGGCGCCACCGCCTACCTCGTCACCGAATACGTCGAAGGCCCCGACCTGTCGTCCATGATCGAGACGCAGGGGCCCATGGGAGGCGCCAACCTGGAGGCCCTGGCCGTCGGGGTGGCCACCGCGCTGGCCGCGATCCACGAGGCGGGGGTCGTGCACCTGGACCTCAAGCCGTCGAACATCCTGCTCAGCGCCGTCGGCCCGCGCGTCATCGACTTCGGCATCGCCCGCATCGCCCAGCCGGACGCCACCCAGTCCGCCGTCGTCGCGGGCACGCCCGCGTACATGGCTCCGGAGCAGGCCAGCGGCGCGCCCATCACGGCCGCCAGCGACGTGTTCGCGTGGGGCGGCGTGGTGACGTACGCGGGGACGGGGCGGCCGCCGTTCGGGACCGGGCAGGTGCCGGAGGTGCTGTACCGGGTGGCGCACCACGTACCGGTGCTCGACGGGCTGGACGAGCGGCTGCGGGTGCTGGTGGAACTGGCGCTGCAGAAGGATCCGGCCCGGCGGCCGACCGCGCAGCAGCTCCTCGACCGCCTGATGGGCCGCGAGCGGGCGACGGTGGCCTCCGCGACCCGCGCGGTCAGCGACGCCTGGACGCCGCTGCTGTCTCCCCAGGCGTCCCCCGCTCCAGGTCCCCGGCCCGCGGGGGGCGGGCGCTGGGCGCCGCCCGTGATCGCCGCCGTGCTCGCGTCCGCGCTGACCGCCGGCGGCACGCTGGCGCTGTGGCGCCCCTGGGAGCAGCCGGGCACGCACCAGGCCACCACGAACGCGCCCGACCCCGCCGCGACCGTCACGCCCGGCACGAAGCAGGCGTCGAGGTCCTTCCAGTACAACGACGGCTACCGGACCGTGCCCATCGTCCTGCGGATCGAGGCGCTCCGGTGGCAGGGCGACGACGTCAAGCTCGAGTTCTCCGTCAGCAACGACCACTCGCAGAGCTCGCTCAGCGTGTGGGGCCTGACCGAGACCAACGCCTACAGCCTGAAGGACGTCGAGCTGGCCCTCCGCGACGAGGCGCTGCCCGTCAAGCCCATGTTCCAGGGCGACCAGTGCGCCTGCTCGGAGCTGACCCCCGGCGACCAGATCCAGGCCGGGCAGACCCGGCGTTTCTTCGCCGTCTTCCGCAAGGTGCCCAAGGCCGCCGGCCCGGTCGACCTGGACCTCAAGAACCTCGGACACTACGCGAATCTGCTGATCACCACGAAATAAGCCCCTGTCACATCCGCTATCGTCTAGGACGAGACGCGACTGGCGCATTGGGTGGGATCGACCACCGGGGAGCGAAAGGAGCGGAGGCCGTGCGCCTGGGTCTTCGCAATCGTCAATGATGACAGGAGAGTCATGGGTTCTCTCGCTAGCGTCGACCCGCAGATCGCCGAGCTCATCAAGGCGGAAGAGCGTCGCCAGTCCGACACCGTCAAGCTCATCGCGTCGGAGAACTACGTGTCGAAGGCCGTGCTCGAGGCCACCGGCACCGTGCTGACCAACAAATACTCCGAGGGCTACGCGGGCAAGCGCTACTACGAGGGCCAGCAGGTCATCGACCAGATCGAGACCGTGGCCATCGAGCGCGCCAAGGCCCTGTTCGGCGTCAACCACGCCAACGTCCAGCCCTACTCCGGCTCGCCCGCCAACCTCGCCGTCTACATGGCGTTCCTGCAGCCCGGCGACACCGTGATGGGCATGGGCCTGCCGTTCGGCGGCCACCTCACCCACGGCTGGTCGGTCTCGGCCACCGGCAAGTGGTTCAACCCGGTCCGCTACGGCGTACGCAAGGACACCGGCCGCATCGACCTCGACGAGGTCCGGCAGCTCGCGCTCGAGCACCGGCCGAAGCTGATCTTCTGCGGCGGCACCGCGATCCCGCGCACCATCGACTTCGAGGGCTTCGCCTCGATCGCCCGCGAGGTCGGGGCCGTGCTGGCCGCCGACATCGCCCACATCGCGGGCCTGGTCGCGGGCGGCGCGCACCCGTCCCCGGTGGGCCACGCCGACGTGATCTCCACGACCACGCACAAGACGCTGCGCGGCCCGCGCGGCGCCATGCTCATGGCCACCGCCGACGAGCACGCCACGGCGCTCAACAAGGCCGTCTTCCCCGGCCTGCAGGGCGGCCCGCACAACCACACCACCGCCGCCATCGCGGTCGCGCTGCACGAGGCCGCCCAGCCGTCGTTCCGCGACTACGCCCACCAGGTCGTCGCCAACGCCAAGGTCCTGGCCGACGAGCTGGCCTCGCGCGGGTTCGACCTGGTCTCCGGCGGCACCGACAACCACCTGATCCTGCTCGACCTCACGCCCAAGGGCATCGGCGGCAAGCCGGCCGCCCAGGCGCTCGACCGCGCGGGGCTGGAGACCAACTACAACACGGTGCCGTTCGACACGCGCAAGCCGTTCGACCCGTCGGGCATCCGCATCGGCACGCCGTCGGTCACCTCGCGCGGCATGGGCGAGGCGGAGATGCGGCAGATCGGCGCCTGGATGGACGAGGTCGTCACCGCCCTGGCCAAGGGGGACGCCGAGGACGTCATCACCCGCGTCCACCACGAGGTCAGCGAACTCACCGCCCAGTTCCCGGCCCCGGGCCTCTAAAGACCCTCTCCGCGCGGGCTCTTCTCGGCGGGTCGGTCCCACCCGCCGCACGGGGTCGCCGAGGTCCATCCGTTACGGCGGAGCCAAGTGGGCGCCACCCGCCGCACGGGGCTGAGGGCCTCCAGGGTGACGCCCGCTGACCGGCACGTGGCCGGCCGCCGTCACGGCGCACGCTTGACCGTGACGGTGGTTCCACCCCGCCCCGGCGACGATCCCCGCCCGGCGGCGGCCACCGTCTTCCGTACCCGCCCGCCGCCAGAGGGCGCATGATGGAGCGCCCCGCCGCACGGGCTCCCGTGTGCGGCGGGGCGCTTGTCGCGACCGGGCCGGAGCACCCCGTCGCGGCCGGTCGGTGGCCCGGGGGGACCGGGCCGGATCGACCGGGAAGGGCCTGGCAGGGGACGGGACCGAATCGTCCCCCGCCCGGCCTCAGCCGAGGAACACGTAGTCCGCGCCGTACGGGACCCTGGTCTCGGAGCCCGGCTCGCAGGAGCCGGCCGGGGCGAGGCCGCCCGTGGTGTTGAGGCGCAGGATCTGCGTGGCGTGCGCGAGCAGCCCGGTGGGCGTGCCCGACTGGGTGGCGTCGAGGACCAGCTCGGGGATGTTGTCGCCGTTCGGCGTGCGGCTGACGACCGCGCCGCGCACCGCGCTGCCGTCCGGGGCGATCCACTGCGGCGGCCCCGACGCGGGCGTCACGAACGAGTGGTCGATGCCCCGCCGCAGCGTGGCCGTCACGCCGAGCTGGGTGAAGCCGTAGCCGCCGGCGGGAAGCTGCGTGCAGGAGTAGATCTGCGAGCCGCGCAGCACGTCGGCGGTGAGCGCGCGCGGGTGGGTGAACGCCTCGCCGGAGAGCTGCCCGCGCACCGCGCCGCCGTCGAACTCGGTGGTGCGCAGGTTCGAGTGGTACGCGCCCGGGTTCTCGGCGACGCGCTTGACGACCTTGGCGGCGACCGGCGTCACCCCCGCGACGCCGGTCACGTTCTCGGGCAGCCCGTCCCGGGCCGCGAACAGCTCCGCCGCCACCGGCCCGCTCCTGCCCGGAGGCCCCTTGCGCAGGTGCCCGGCCGTCACCCGGCCCAGCCCCGACCAGGTGGCGGTGTAGGCGATGGACGAGCCTGACGGACGCAGCCACCACACGGCCCGGCCGTCCGCCTGGGACGAGAGCGTGGCCTGGTCGCTGCCGTGCAGCACGCCGTTGAGGTCGACGGGCTTGCTCAGCCGGTGGAACTGGCCGCGTACCGCGCCCTTGGGGTGGGCGGCGTCGTGCAGGTTGGCGTAGAAGCCGCCGGGGTTGTCGACGAGCGCCTTGACGAGGTCGTCGCCGGCCTTGACGGTGCCGGTGACGCCGAGCACCGACCCGGGCAGGGACTCGGTGAAGAAGTCGAGCCCGACGTCGCCGTTCGCACCCTTGGCGCCCGCGTGCACGTGGCCGGCGGTGGGTGTGCCGATCCCGTGCCACCGGGCCGCGAACGTCACCTCGGTCCCGCTGATTTTGAGCACCACGGTCGAGCGGCCGTCCGCGTCGCCCGGGGCGCCCACCTCGTTCGCGCCGCGCAGGCCCGCCGCGAGATAGACGTCGTCGCCGGACGCGTACGCGGGCACCGCCGGGACGACAAGCACGCTTGCCGCTAAAGCACTAGAAAATACGAATTTCCGGATAGACATAATGAAACCCCTTAAAGGGCTTGATATTCCGGTTGATACGGCAAGCAGTACGCGCCGGAGCCCGGTGCGGTTCAACCCGCGAACGCGTAAATTTCCACACAAGGGCGAGGGCATGAAGAAAGCCCTCCCACCAGCGGTGAGAGGGCTTCCCCAGGACCGGTCAGGCCTTGATGGTGAGTATCTTCTTACCCGCCGAGGTGACCACCTCGAAACGGTCGATGTCCTTCAGTTGCGTGGCACTGCCGCCGTGCATGTAGAGCGGATCGGGCGACCCCGGCACTCCGTACCCGGCTGGAGGTACGGACCACCCGGTCATCACCCGGCGCTCACCCGACTTGGCCACCGAGATGAGCTCGCACTCCAGCGGACCCTTCACCCCCGCCAGCTTGAGCGCCGCGTGCGTGCCCCACCCCTTCGTCTCCACGACCAGGCCACCGGTCACCCCGTCCACGCCCTTGCCCTCGATGGGCTTGCCGTCGGCGTAGAACTGCTCGGCCGGGCCCATGTGCGTGCCCATGTGACCGCCGTGCCCCTGCGCCAGCGGGGCCGGCTCGCCCCCGCTGAGCTGCGTGCCGATCGTCAAACCCCCCGCCACCAGCGTGACCGCCGCCGCCATCCCGATCACGAACGTGCCCCTGCGCGTCCGCCTGTCGGCCGCCTTCTTGCGCCGGAGCAGGTCGACCACGTCGTCCTGGCCCCCGATGGGGCGGTCATAGGAAGGGGGGTCGGGGTCCTCGACGGGCCCGATCCCGTTCAGCACGCTCGCCACGCCGGCCAGATCGGACAGTTCGTACCGGCAGGAGGGGCAGCCGAGGAGGTGGGCCTCGAAGGCGAGCCTGTCGTCCTCGTCCAGCAGTCCGAGCGCGTAAGCGCCCACGTCCGTGTGCTCGACTCTCGAAGTCACGCCGTCACCCCCCTCTCCTCCAGTGCGATCCGCAACG
Source organism: Nonomuraea sp. KM90 (assembly GCF_052246675.1). Taxonomy (NCBI): domain Bacteria; kingdom Bacillati; phylum Actinomycetota; class Actinomycetes; order Streptosporangiales; family Streptosporangiaceae; genus Nonomuraea; species Nonomuraea sp. KM90. The sequence continues at coordinate 93,174 of NZ_JBQQCB010000005.1, forward strand.
CGCGTACGGCGTAGTAAACCCGGGACTTCACGGTGCCCACCGGGATCCCGAGCGCCTCGGCGGCATCGTTGACCGACCGGTCCCGCAGGATCGTCTCGTTGAGGATCTCGCGGTGGGCCGGCGACAACGCCTTCAGCGCCTCAGACACGACCACCTGGTGCAGCAGTCCCTCCATCTCGTCCGGCACGGGCATGCTCTCCAGCGGTCCGTCGCCCGACTCCTGGGGGCGGGCGTCCCTTCGCCGCCGGTCATCGATCACGATACGTCTGGCGACCGTGGCGAGCCAGGGCATCAGCGAGACCGAATCGGGGTCGAGCCGTTCCGCACTCCGCCACGCCCGGATCATGGTCTCCTGCACCACGTCTTCCGCCCACTGCCGATCGCCCGCGGTCAGCCGGATCACGAAGGCCAGCAGCGGCCTGTGGTATTCCCGGTAGAGCGCGGACACGACCACCTCGTCATCCGGGCGTACGCGCCGGATCCAGTGACGTAAGCGCGGCTTGCCCATCGGGGCGGCTCCCTCGGCCGAGGGCGGGGGATACGTGCTGATTCGCATCATTCCCCTTTCTCAGTCCGTCGGGAGGTGGTACGGCCAGGCGCCCTGGCACGGTTCAACAGATCGCGGAAGATAATCCGATTGCATCGCCGGGGACAGGCTGCGTAGAGTCACTCCGACGACTGATCGAGGAGGTGAGGACTTATGCGGGTCGCCCTGTTCAGCGCGCCGTCAGTCCACCTCCGGGGGCTCAGCTGAGCCACCCGTTCCACCCTTCTCGATCAAAGGTCTCACTCCGTTGTTCAACGATCTTGCTCTGCTCGGCTGGACCGATCTCCGCGCCGCCGAGCTGCCCGCCGAAACCGTCCCCGCCCGGGTGGCCCGCGTCGACCGCGGCGCCGCCGAGGTGATCGCGGCGGACGGCCAGCATCACGTCAAATACTCCGCCCGCGTACGCCGCGCCTCGGCCGCCGACCCGGTGTCGCTGCCGTGCGTCGGCGACTGGGTCGCGCTCAGGTGGCTTCCTGAGGGCCGCTACGAGCTCGACGAGGTCCTTCCGCGCACGTCCGCGTTCGTCCGGGGCGGCGTGAGCCGCGACTCGGTCGGGGGCCTGTCGGGCGACGGCCAGGGCCAGGTGCTCGCGGCCAACGTGGACGTCGTCTTCGTGGCCGAGCCGTCCATGCACTCGACCGACTTCGCCGACCTCGGCCGCATCGAACGCCTCGTGGCCCTCGCCTGGGAGTCCGGCGGCACGCCCGTCGTGCTCGTCACCAAGTCCGACCTGTTCGAGAACGGCCTGGACGACCTGATCGCCGACGTCCGCGTCGCCGCTCCCGGCGTGGACGTGCACGCCGTCTCCTCGCTGCACGGTGACGGGGTGGAGCTGGTCGGCGGCTACCTCGGGGGCTCCCGTACGGCCGTCATCCTCGGCCCGTCGGGGGCCGGCAAGTCCACCCTGGTCAACGCGCTGGCCGGGGAGGAGGTCATGGAGACCCAGCACGTACGCGCGGCGGACGGCCGCGGCCGCCACACCACCGTCCACAGGGAGCTGATCCTGCTGCCCGGGGGCGGGCTGGTCATCGACACGCCCGGCATCCGGCGGGTGGGCCTCTACGACATCGGGGAGGGCGTCGACCTCGTCTTCTCCGACATCGAGGCGCTGGCCGAGCACTGCCGGTTCGGCGACTGCGGGCACACCAGCGAGCCGGGATGCGCGGTGCTGGCGGCCCTGGAGAGCGGCGAGCTGCCGGAGCGGCGGCTGGAGAGCTGGCGCAAGCTGCAGCGGGAGGCCGCCTGGATGGCGTCCCGGACGGACGCGCGGCTGCGCAAGGAGCAGCAGAACAAGTGGAAGATCATCCACAAGGAGATGCGCCGCTCCGGCCGCAACCGCCCCTGATCCGCGGCTCCTGCCCTGGAGACGGGGCTTGAGCGGCAACCGAACGGTCAGTGGCCTCGGCGAGCGCCCTGCGGACCGGCGCAGGGTGCCGAGGGAATGGCTGGGGGAGGAGGGCGAGGAGCCGGCGTCAGCGGGTAGGCACAGGTCATGGAGCTCTTCGCAGACCGGGCCGCGGCCGGGGCGCTGCTCGCCGAGCGGTTGCAGGACGTGCGCGACCCCGTGATCCTCGCCCTGCCCCGCGGCGGCGTGGCGGTGGCCGTGCCCATCGCGCGCCGCCTCGGCACCGTGCCCGACGTGCTCGTGACCCGGAAGATCGGCTATCCGCCGACGCCCGAGCTGGGGGTCGGCGCGATAGCCGAGGGCGGCGAGCCGGTGTTCGACCTGACGCTGCTGCATCGCCTGGGCATGACGCCCGAGTCCGTGGCGGACGTGGTGGAGGAGGAGCGGCGCGAGCTGGCCCGCCGCGTACGCGCCTATCGCGGCGACCGCCCGCTGCCCGCGCTCGAAGGGCGGGAGGTGATCGTGGTCGACGACGGGCTGGCCACCGGCGGCACCGCGCGGGCCGCGCTCAGAGCCGTCGCCACGCACAAGCCCGCGAAGGTGACGCTGGCCGTTCCGGTCGGCGCCCGCGAGACCGTCGAGTCGCTCCGGGAGGAGGCCGACGAGGTGGTCGTGCTGCTGACGCCCATCGATTTCCGGGCGGTCGGTCAGTGGTACGAGCACTTCGACCAGCTCAGTGACGCCGACGTTCTCGACCTGCTCGACAGGGAGGACTGACCCGGCGGGAGACGATGGGGCGGTCAGGTCGCGATGATGGCCCAGACGAGCTTGCGCGCGCCTCCCGGCGAGAGCCACCCCCATGCCGTGCAGAGGGCGTCGACCAGCCGAAGCCCCCGCCCGTACTCGGAGAACACGTCCGGCGAGGCCGCCACCGGCACGGTGTGGCTGTGGTCGGTGACCACGCACGCCAGCTCGGCCCCGTGCGACAGCAGGCGTAACTGCGCGGCCCCGCCGCCGTGCCGCATCGCGTTGGTCACCAGCTCCGAGACCACCAGCTGGGTGTCGAAGGCCAGCTCCACCGCCCCCCAGGCGCCGAGCGTCTGATCGACGAACCGCCGGGCCGTCGCCACACAGGCGGGCTCCAGCGCGGTACGTTGATGGAACGGAAAGACGGCATCACACTCCCCGGTGCGTCCTTCCACCAGAATGGACGAAAGCCATCCTGGTGGCCGGGCACCGATGGCGGCTTGCGGCCGAGCGTCGAAAGTCGTCATTCTGGCCCCCGAAGCGCGGTCTGGTGATCCAATGCCCATCTTTACGGGGAGTGCTTACCGATGCAAGACTTTTCGTAGTTTACGGATGCGAATCGCATCTGCACGTGCAGATGACCTAGGAGCGATGCAGTGAGCGCAGAGAGCGCGGAAGCGAAGCTTCTCAGCTATTCGCCGGGGAGCCCGACGGTGCTGCGGATCCTGCTCGGGACTCAGCTGCGCAGGCTCCGTACGGAGCAGGGTATCTCGCGAGAGGACGCCGGATACTCGATTCGCGCATCTCATGCCAAGATCAGTCGGCTGGAGCTCGGCCAGGTCAGCTTCAAGCAGCGCGACGTGGCCGATCTGCTGACGCTCTACGGCGTCACCGACCCGGTCGAGCGCGAGCCCCTCCTGGCCCTCGCCAAGCAGGCCAACGCCCCAGGCTGGTGGCACAAATACGGCGACCTGCTGCCCGCCTGGTTCGAGGTGTACATCGGCCTGGAGGGCGCCGCGTCCAGCATCCGTACCTACGAGAACCAGTTCGTCCCCGGGCTCCTCCAGACCCCCGCCTACGCCAGGGCGGTGATCGAGCTGGCCCACGAGAAGGCCTCCAGGTCCGAGCTCGACCGGCGGGTGGACCTGCGCACCACCCGGCAGAAGCGGCTGGAGAGCGGCCTGACGCTCTGGGCCGTGATCGACGAGGCCGTCGTGCGCCGCACGCTGGGCGGCCCGGAGACGATGCGCGAGCAGATCGCCCATCTCCTGGACATCACGGCCGAGCGCAACGTCACCGTGCAGATCATGCCGTTCGACCGCGGCGGCCACGCGGCGGCCGGCGGCCCCTTCAGCATCCTGCGCTTCCCCGAGCGCGATCTGCCCGACGTCGTCTACATGGAGCAGCTCACCAGCGCCCTCTACCTGGACAAACCCGCCGATTCCGACCACTACATGGAGGTCATGGATCGGCTCAGCATCCAGGCGGAGGAGCCCAAGGCGACCCGGCGCTTCCTGGAACGCCTCATTTCCGCATAAGCCGCTGATATCCCTGTGATCCACTCCATACCGGGATTTTTGGACGTCCGGTATATGGAGCAGTTCGTGCTGCCGTATTGTCAGCTCGCAAACGCGGATGCACGTGCATCCGTAAGATCGCGAGGAGCTGCCCCCATGCATGAGTTCCGGAACGGAACGCCCGCCGGCCGCCTTCCCGTCGTCTGGCGCAAGAGCAGGCGGAGCAACCCCAACGGCAACTGCGTCGAGGTCGCGAACCTGCCCACGGGGGAGATCGCCATGCGTAACTCCCGGTTTCCCGAAGGCCCGGCCCTGGTCTACACGCAGGCCGAGATCACCGCGTTCGTCCTCGGGGCGAAGGACGGCGAGTTCGACGATCTCATCGTCTGATCCGGCGGCCCGCCACCCGCCGCCGGGTTAAGGTCTGCCCGGCGACGGGTTTCGGTCACGAGGGCTGTGACACCGGCTCGTTGTGCCAGCGCCATGTCGTCAGGCGCGGGCGGCCGGGGAGCTCGGCCCGCCCGGTGGCCCACAGCAGGGTCGTCCAGGGATCCGTGTCGCGCGGGGCGCCGGGGAAGAGCCGGGCCAGCACCCGCGCGCACGTGTCCGCGGGCGGCGCCCAGGCGAGGCCGAGGCCCTGGGACATGTCGTACGTGTGGACGAGGGTCTCCACGAGGCCCATCGCGGCGGAGGCGGCCGGGTCCGCGGCCCCGAAGACGTGGTGCGCGCGGGCGTCCGGCGGCGCCGTGCGTACCATCGCCACGAGCAGCGCGCCGCTCGTCTGCAGCACCTGCAGCAGCCCCGTGACCCCCGCCTCGCGGTCGGCGTGCACCGAGTTCCGCGGCCCGCCCGGCCGGCGGCTCTCCAGGGCGAAGGGGACGCTGACGTCCAGCGGGGGAGTCGTGAGGCCGAGCTGCACGGCATAGGCGAACAGGTCGTCGGACAGGTGCTCGGCGGTCTCCCAGCAGGTCCAGTCGAGGCTCCCGGCCTTGCTCTCCCAGGCGTCGGTCCCGGGCGCGTCCCGGAGGGTCTCGACCGCGAGCCGCACGGTCCGCTCGAGGTCGTCCGCGGGCGACGGTTCATGTTCTGACATGGCAAGGGACCCTATCGCCGGGGCCGCTGCACTCCTCCGGGTGCGAGCAAAGATGATCTTCGTGCTGCTCGTCCTGTACGGGACGTCCGCGGGCCTCGAGTACGACCCGGCCGGGTGGCGGGTGATCCTGCAGCCCGCGACCCGCGGCGCGGCGGAGGTCTACTGGCAGCCCGTGGATCCCGATCTCGCACCGCCCTACCTGCTCTATGACACCCGCACGCTCGTCGTTCCCTACGTCACCGGGCGCGGGCGCGAGCTGGCCGGTCGGCGGGTCGCGAGGGACGTGCCCCAGGTGCGGCGGCAGGTGCGCAACGGCCAGGCCGTGCTGGACAGGGTGCCGGCGTGGCCGGTGGACGACGAGCATGTCATGAGCGGGGGGCCCGATCCCCGGCTGAACCGGATCGTGGTGGTGACCGACACCGTCGACCAGGGTCTGCGCCGCAGGGCCGCCGAGAGCTGGGGCGAGCTCGTGGTCATCGAGTGGGACCCGTTCGCGGCGCCGCTGAAGAACCTGTGAACGCGGGCGAGGCGGCCTCGCCCGCGTTCCGTGGTCGTTACCGGTAGACGCGGGGGTCGGCCTGGAGGCCGTGCGTCAGCCGTACCGTGATGAACTCGTTGTCGTCCGGCTTGCCGGGGGTCCGGCCGTTGGAGAAGGGGAAGTTGTTGTCGTCGAGCACGCCGAGCGTGCGGTCGTCCAGGATGACGACGTCCTCGATCGTCTGGAACGGGAACCTGAACGTGCCCGCCGCGCCGCCCAGCCCGCGCGGGTCGGCGATGTCGAGCAGGTCGGCGACCAGGGTCTTGTCGAGCTTGCCGTCGCGGTCCCTGTCGCGCATGTCGGCGAGGTAGATGCGCTTGACCTTCGCGGCGTCGCCCTGGAGGTTGTCCCGCTCGATGATCAGGAAGCGGTTGGCGTCGACGGCGATCGCGTCGCCGATGGCGTGCGAGGGGTCTTCGAGCTGGTACGTCCAGCGCCGGTCGGTGTAGGCCTTCTTGCGCAGATCGAACTCGTACATCCGGAGCGTGCCCGCCGGGTCGCCGCTCACCGTGCCCTCCAGCAGCGGGTAGAGGCGGCGGCCGTCGACCGACCTGGCCATGCCCTCGAAGCCCTTGCTGCCGCCGAGGTTCGGCTGGCCGCCGTCGAGATACGGGTTCTCGGGGGCCTTGACGCCGGGCAGCTGGACCGGGGCGTCCATCAGGCGGCCCTTGCGGTCGAAGTGCAGCAGGAACGGGCCGAACTCGTCGCCGATCCAGTACGTGCCGTCCACCAGGCGCACGATCGACTCGACGTCGAAGTCGGAGCCGGTCAGCGTCCGGTCCTGCCGGGTGAGCGGGAACGGCACCAGCTTGCGCGGGTCGGTCAGGTTGAAGCCGCCGAGCACCTCGACGGTCTTGGTCTTGAAGTCCGGCTTGACGCTGTGGACGCGGAGCAGGAAGTCCGAGCTGTTGGCCTTGTTGCCGTAGCCGTTGTCGGACAGCACGTCGAACGTGCCGTCGTGGCGGCGGGCGATGCCGCTGAAGCCCTGGACGGGCTGGCCGGTGAAGGGCGGGGTGACGCCGTTGACCGGAGCCGTGCCCAGCAGCGACCCGGACGCCTCGCTGCCGGGGACGAACGTCAGGGCGGGCAGGGAGGCGAAGCCGGTCAGGGTGGCCCGGCCGAAAGCGGCCCGATCGGGATCCGCGGAGGCGGGGGCGGCCAGGCCGACAGCCAGCGCGCCCGCGCACATCAGGATGGCGATGCGTTTCATGGCGGGCACCCTAGGGCGGCCACATGACGGCATTCCGAACGGACGGCAACGGGCGATGTCGGCTGGATGTCTGACGGGTCGGGAGTTCTGGGGGAATCTCCGCGACCACGATGCTTGCGGGCTTGGGTGAGGTATGTGCCTGATCAGGCAGTTGCCCCGACCGGGTTCGCCGGGGCCTGGACATGGAGGGCCAGGCTCCGGTTCATCGGGACAACTGCGTGATCACGCGATGCTGGTGACGCTGCCGGGTGTGTCAGGCGGCGGAGATGCCGGCGCTGGCCGCGCGGCGCATACGACGGCGACGCTCGCTGGCGCGCTCGTCCTCGTTGAGACCGCCCCACGTGCCGTACTTCTCGGGCCGGGACAGCGCGTAGTCAAGGCACTCGTTGCGGACAGGGCACTGGGCGCAGATCGCCTTGGCCTTCCGCTCACGTACGTCACGCTCGGGCTGCCGCTCCCCATCGGGGCCGAAGAAGAGCACGAGGTCCTCACCCCGGCACGCGGCATCATCCTGCCAACCCCAGCTGGGGCGCGGGCGGGCGAGCTGCCGACGTACCTGAGACATGAGAAAACCACCTTCGTGAGAGGTATTTCGGTAATTGAGCCGCATTGGACGCTTTTGGCGTCACTGTTCCAACGCAACGTAGGGCCGTGATGTTCCCTCTTCAGGCAAGGGCAGGCGTGGCGTACCGCACAGGCGTGAGCCTGTCCAGCGAAACCAGCCGGTAGGTGGTGATCGTCTCGGCGCAAGCCGTACCACACGGCGCTGTGAACGCCGATGGCTCAATCACAACCTGGAGCCGGACATCTCCGCAGCTCCGCGCGTTGACCCGCACGATGGCTACGGTGACGTCGCCGTCCGTCCTGGAGGATTCCACGGCCACCGCGCCGACGGAGCGCTCTCCCGTATGGGCTCGGGCGAAGTGCTCGACGGCCTGCAATGGCTCAGGGATGCCTGCGCGTCCCCGGTAGCGGTCGAGGATGACCTCGCCCGACCGGTACGCGTTAGCCGCTGCCAGTGCAGCAGCCTGAGACATGCTGCCGTAGAAAATTCCGTGTGGCAAGCACACGAGGTTGGCGGCGTAACGATCGCCGCCAACGTGTGACGTTTCCCACACTCTGTCCGGCGAGTTTTCGGCCAGGGACCGAGCGAGGGGTAGTCCAATGCGGGCGCAGCACACATTGCGCTTGGCGTGCGTGCAGACCAGAAATACCGGCTCGTCTTCAAGTATGCAGGACTCCGGGACCACTCCGGCCACCAGCGCGTCCAGGTCAAGATCGTCAGGACCTGCGATGACGCCCTGCGCCAGCCAGGGGTGCTCGCCCACCGCGTAGGCCACTAGCACACGGATTCCCTGCTCCCGTGGGCGGGTCCGCTTTCCCGGGCGGCGGATCAGCTGGGGCCTGATACCGCGTTCGAGCGCGCGCCGCACGAGTTCCGAGATTTCTGCGGGAAGTTCGAAGTTTTCCAGGTGCGAGGGCCAGGCTCCGGTGTATTCGATGAGGAGCCACATCCTGGCTCCCACGGTGGCGCTGGCCAGCGTGGGCACCTTTCCGGTGTGGCACCCGACCGGATGCTCGCAGACCCTTGCCAACGCACGTATCCCTTCCCCGATCCGACTTAGGTAAGACTAACCTAACGGATCGGCGGGTTTAGGCGCGGGAGTATCGGTCCAATACGTCCCGTGTCGCCGGAAGGGCGCGGTCCCTGTCGCGTGACCAGGCCGATCCTGGTCCGCCGGTCCAGCAGGTCGCCCTCGTCGAGCGCCCCCTCGTGCAGGACCGACCAGATCAGCTCGCCCTTCGTGAGGCCGAGCCCGATCTCCTCCGGGTGCGCCTTGACGAGCTCGTGCACCGCTTCCGCCTCGGAGCCGTACCGCTCCGCCAGGCGCGCCGGCACCCCGGAGGGCTGCGGACCCGCGCCGGTGAGGGGGATCCGCCGCGTACGGCAACGGGCTGCCCGGAGGTTCGCGTACGAAACCGCTCGATCCACCGCGTCCTCGGCCATGCGGCGATATGTCGTCAGCTTGCCCCCCACCACGGTCACGACGCCGCCCTCGGTGAGCACCGCGTGCCTCCGGGAGAGGTCGGCCGTCCGGCCGTCTGCCGCCAGGAGCGGCCTGAGGCCCGCGTAGGCGCCCGCGACCGCCTCTCTGGTCACCTGAACCTCAAGCACCCCGTTCAGCACCTCCAGGAGCGTTCTGACGTCCTCCTCGGGCGCCTCGGGCACGTCCGGCACCGGACCGTCCACCGGCTCGTCCGTGAGGCCCACGTAGACGCGGCCGTCGCGCTGGGGGAGCACGAGCGCGAACCGGTTGGACTCGCCGGGGATGGGCACGTGCATGCCCGCGATCAACCCGGGAAGCGTCCCCGGCGGCAGGACGAGGTGGGTCCCCCGTGACGGGCGCAGCTTCACGGCGGGGTCCAGCGTGCCCGCCCACACCCCGGTGGCGTTGATCACCACCCGGGCCCGGAGCGTGAACTCCTCGCCCGTCAGCTCGTCGCGGACCGCCGCACCCTGATCCGTGAGCCGCAGCGCGCGGCAGCGGGTCAGCACGCGGGCCCCGTGCGCGGCCGCCGTCCTGGCGATCGCCACCACCAGGCGGGCGTCGTCGAGCAGCCGGCCGTCCCACGACAGCAGCGCGCCGCGCAGGCCGTCGGGCCGCAGCACGGGCGCCAGCGTGCGGGCGCGGGCCCCGGCCAGACGCGTCGGGCCGGGCAGCAGGCGGCGCGGCGTGCGGGCGGCGGCCCGCAGCCCGTCGCCGAGCCGGTAGCCGGTCATCACCAGCGCCGCCTGCCGCCGCGAGACGGCCGCGGTCAGCGGCAGCAGGTACGGGTGCGCCTTCACCAGGTGCGGAGCCGTCCTCCTGAGCAGGATCCCGCGCTCGACCGCGCTCTCGTAGGCGACGTCCACCTGCCCCTTGGCCAGGTAGCGCAGGCCGCCGTGCACCATCTTGGAGCTCCACCTCGACGTCCCGAAAGCCAGGTCGTGGGCGTCGATCGCCGCTACGCTCAGCCCCCGGGCGGCGGCGTCGAGCGCGGCGCCCGCGCCCGTCGCGCCCAGCCCCACCACCAGCACGTCCACCCGTTCCTCGGCGACCCGGCGCAGCTCGCGGGATCGTCTGGCGGCGTTGAGAGAGCTATCCAAGGTAGGCCTCCAGCAGGGCGGCGAGCTCGGCGTCGAGCTCGTCCAGCGTCACGGGGTCGAGCATGGTCGGAGCGGACAGGAGGAACGACTGGGCGACCAGCAGCACCGCCCGGGCCTTGCGCGGATCGCCGACCACCCGTTCGAGCACCTCGAGGATGGCCTCGTGGCTGGCGCCGCGCCGGTCCAGCAGGTACGGCACGAGCAGCTCGGGATCCGCCTCCACGATCTTGCGCCACAACGGGTGCGCGCGCAGCCCCTGGACGCCGGCCACCACCGCGCGCACCGGGTCCGACAGGTCCAGCTCGCCCACCACGCGCACCCACTCCCTGGTCATCAGGTCGGCCACCAGCGTGCGCACGTCGGGCCAGCGGCGGTAGAGCGTCATCCGCGACACCCCCGCCCGGCGCGCCACGTCCGTGAGCGTGGTCCTGCGCACCCCGTAGGCCAGCACGCAGTCGCGGGCCGCGTCCAGCACGACCTCGTTGTGACGGATCGACGTCATGTGTCACAGTGTAAGCGTGACTGGAGAACCCATGCTGTGGTCGGGCTGGGGCGACCCCGCCAAGGCCCGCGAGCTGCCCGAGCAGATCCGCGATCTGCTGCGCGACCTGCTCGGCGTCCGCGCGCCCGGCACCCCCGCCGCCTCGCTGGAGTCCGTGAGCCTCCCGCCCGTCGCCCTGTCCGGGCCCCGGCTCGACGCGCTCGCCGAGGTCGTCGGCGCGGAGCACGTGCTGACGGGCCACGAGGCGCGCGTCCGCCACACGCGCGGCAAGTCCACCCCCGACCTGCTGCGCATGCGCGCGGGGGACGGCTCCGACGCGCCGGACGCCGTAGTGCTGCCCGGCTCGCACGACGAGGTGGCCGAGCTGCTGCGGCTGTGCTCGCGGGAGCGGATCGCGGTCGTGCCCTTCGGCGGCGGCACCTCGGTGGTGGGCGGGCTCGCCGCGGCCCGCGCGGGGTTCGCCGGGGTGATCGCGCTTGACCTGGCCCGGCTCGACCGGCTCCGGTCGGTGGACGCCGAGTCGATGGTGGCCGAGTTCGAGCCGGGAGTGCGGGCTCCGGACGCCGAGCGGCTGCTCGCCGCGCACGGGCTGACGCTGGGCCACTTCCCCCAGTCCTTCGAGTACGCCACGCTGGGCGGCTTCGCCGCGGCCCGCTCCAGCGGCCAGGCCTCGGCCGGCTACGGCCGCTTCGACGACATGGTCGTGGGCCTCACCCTGGTCACCCCGTCGGGCACCCTGGAGCTCGGCCGCGCCCCCAAGTCGGCGGCCGGGCCCGACCTGCGACACCTCGTGCTCGGCTCGGAGGGCGCCTTCGGCGTCATCACCTCGCTGCGGCTGCGGGTCCGCCGGGCCCCCGCCGAGCGACGGTACGAAGGGTGGCGGTTCGCGTCGTTCGCGGCGGGTTCCGCCGCCATGCGAGCGCTCGCCCAGGAAGGGCCGCTGCCGACCGTGCTCAGGCTGTCGGACGAGACCGAGACGATGATCGGCCTGGCCAAGCCGGACGCGATCGGCTCGGGCGGCTCCGGCGGGTCCGGCGGCTCCGGCTGCCTGCTGATCGCCGGCTACGAGGGGGCCAGGGTGGGCGACCGGCACGCGGCCGCCTCCGCCGTGCTGGCCCGGACGGGCGGCGAGCCGCTCGGGCCGGAGCCGGGCCAGGCGTGGGAGCACGGCCGCTTCTCCGCCCCCTACCTGCGCGACTCCCTGCTCGCGGCCGGGGCCACCGTCGAGACGCTGGAGACGGCCGGGTTCTGGGCGAACCTGCCCCGGCTCTACGACGCCGTGCGGCTGGCGCTGCTCGGCGCGCTCGGCTCCCCGCTCGTCATGTGCCACGTCTCGCACGTGTACGAGACGGGCGCCTCGCTCTACTTCACCGTCGTGACCCCGCAGGACGCCGACCCCGTGGCCCAGTGGGAGCGGGCCAAGGCGGCCGTGAACGCGACCATCGTCGAGGCGGGCGGCACGATCAGCCACCACCACGGCGTGGGCCGCGACCACCGCGACGCCTACGCGGCCGAGATCGGGCCCGTGGGCGCGGCCGTCCTGCGGGCGGTCAAGGCGGAGCTCGACCCCGCCGGGATACTCAACCCTGGGGTGCTCGTCCCGGAGGGGTGAAAGGTCAGTCGGTGGGCGGGATCCGGTCGGCCTCGGCCATCGTCGCGGCGGCCTCGCTGTAGCGGTGCAGGGCCTCGAACACGCCGGCCAGGCACATCAGCGAGACGACCAGCGGTCCCCCGCCGACCGAGCGGTCCAGCGCCACCGCCTCCTGCGCCAGAGGCAGCGCCTCGGTGGCCTTGCCCCGCTTGAGCAGCAGCTTCGCGGTCGTGCGCAGGCACCGCGACAGCAGCTCCGTGTGCTCCTCCGGCGACTTCCCGGCCAGCACCCTGCTGCGTGCGATCGCCTCGCTCGCACTGCTGAGCGCCGCCCCGCCGCTCCAGCGCGGCCGGGTCTGGGCGAACGCGAGCAGTCCCTCTATGGCCGCCACGTCGGCGGACCCCTTGCGTGTCGCGTCGTCCGGGTCGTTACGGTGCATGGGAGCCTCCCCTTGGCGGTCCCAACCGCTTGCTTGGGGGGTGAGGTTACACCATTGCGCACCTTCTGTGTTCCCAGCGGTACGGAGCGTTCGGGATGCACAAATGGTAGATCGCGGTAAAGATGTGGTCATGGTGGATGTCGCGGCTGAGCGGGGAAAGCAGCTTTCGTCCCGGGTCTCGGAGGAGGGGGCGGGGTGGGCCTGCTCGCAGACGGGTACATTCGCGCAGCTCAGACCTAATGGGCATGGCTTCAGCTGGTTGAATTTGCGCACGCTCTGGCTCTCTCGCAACGAGATCCTGGCGGGGTTGTTCGGCGATCCCTCGGGGGAGGTCCGGGCGCGGTGGCTGAAGGCGCAGGAAGCGCGCGGGATTGATCCGGAATTTCGTATCACGCCCCCTGTTGGGGGGAATTTCAGTTTCCTTCTGCTCGGCGATACGGGAGAGGGAGATGCCTCCCAGTACGCCGTTGTTCCGGGCCTGTTGAAAATAGGGGAGCAGACGGCCTTTGCCATCATCGCGAGCGATGTGATCTATCCGACGGGATCGGGCAACGAGTACGGGGACAAGTTCTTCCGTCCGTACAAGGACTACGACGCCCCGATCTACGCCATCCCCGGCAACCATGACTGGTACGACGGGCTCGGCGGGTTCATGCGGGTCTTCTGCGACGCTCCGCCGCTCAAGCCGAAGCCGGACCGGGGGCTGCGCGGGCTGCTGTGGCGCAAGCCGGAGACGATCGACGAGGCTCGGCTGGCGACGGCGCGGGAGCTCAGGGGCAAGCCGTCCCAGCAGGCGACGCAGCCGGGGCCGTACTGGGTGATCGAGAGCGACAGCCTGCTCGTCGTGGGCGTGGACACCGGCATCAGGAACGTGATCGACCGGGCCCAGACCGCGTGGCTGCGCCGGGTCTCGCTCGATCCCCGGCCGAAGATCCTGGTGACCGGCAAGCCGATCTACACCGGCAACACGTACAAGCCGTCGCCGCTGGAGGGCGGCGGGACGATCGACGACATCGTGCGCGACCCGGCACACCGGTACGTCGCGGCCATCGGCGGCGACGTGCACAACTACCAGCGTTATCCGGTCGAGCTGGACGACGGCCGGGTGATCCAGTACATCGTGTCGGGCGGCGGCGGGGCGTTCATGCACGCGACGCACACCATCCAGCGGGTGGACGTGGCGGGGGTGCACGAGGACGCCTTCAAGTGCTACCCGCTGCGCGGTGACTCGCTGTCGTTCTACAGCCAGCTCTACTCCAGGCGGCTGCGGATGAAGTGGCTCTACCTGACGCCCTCCGAGGCGCTGTGCATCATGTCGGAGCACATCAGGAACGAGCCGGTCAGGACACCGACGGGGCCGGTGACGATCACCCGGCGGATGCGGTGGGCGGCCCGACTGCTGGGGGCCTGGCCGTGGCCGCTGCGGCTGCCGGTGGACAGGGTGTTCCACCGCTACCTGTCGGAGCTGTCCGACTGGGACACGCCGCCGTTCTTCAAGCAGTTCCTGCACGCCACGGTGACCCCCGGCGAGCTGGTCCTGCGGTGTTTCGCGGCCACCGGGTGCCTGGGGCAGGAGCTGGAACCTCCGATGGAGGACGAGGTGCGCATCAGCCTGGCACCCTGACGGGCGATTCTGTCGGGAGCGTTTGGCACCCTTGGCCATGTGTACGTCGTGGTCGCAGGGGAGACGGTGCTGCCGGTCGGGGGCTCCGCGCGCCGTCCCGCCGATCTCGCGGGCGCGGTGCGCGAGCTGGAGGCGGCCGAGCGGCCCCGGTGGGTGTGGGCCGACACGCGCGAGGCGTACGCTCCGCTGCTGGAGCAGGGGGTGCGGGTCGCGCGCTGCCACGACCTCGCGCTGACCGAGGGGCTGCTGCTGGCCCACGCGGGCCGCTACGGCGAGCCGCGCTCGGTCAGGGCCGCGCACGCCAGGCTGCGCGGCCTGCCGGTGCCGGAGGAGCGGCCCAGCGCGCCCGGCACGCTGTTCGAGCCCGAGCCGCTCGGCGCGGAGGCCGTCGCCGAGGTGCTGGACGACCAGCTCCGGCGCATCGCCGCGCTGCCCGAGCCGGGCAGGTTCCGGCTGCTGGTCGCCGCCGAGTCGGCCGGGGCGCTCGTGGCGGTCGAGATGTCCCACGAGGGCATGCCGTGGCGCAGGGACGTGCACGACGCGCTGCTGACCGAGCTGCTCGGGCCGCGGCCCGTGCACGGCATGCGCCCGGCCAAGCTGCAGGCACTGGCCGACGAGGTGGCGGCGGCGTTCGGGCACGCGGTCAACCCCGACTCGGTGCAGCAGCTGGTCAAGGCGTTCAAGGGCGCGGGGGTGGCGCTGAAGACGACCCGGCAGTGGGAGCTGAAGCAGATCGACCATCCGGCGGTGGCGCCGCTGCTGGCCTACAAGGAGCTGGCCCGGCTGTTCAGCGCCCACGGGTGGACGTGGGCCGACCAGTGGGTGCGCGGCGGGCGGTTCCGGCCGGAATACGTGGTGGGCGGCGTCGTGTCGGGGCGGTGGGCCACCAACGGGGGCGGCGCGCTGCAGATCCCCAAGGTGATGCGGCGGGTGGTGATGGCCGACGACGGGTGGGTGCTGGTCGTCGCCGACGCGGCGCAGCTGGAGCCGCGGGTGCTGGCGGCGATGGCCGGTGACGTGGGGCTGGCCAGGGCCGCGGGGGAGATCGACCTCTACTCGGCGCTGGCGCAGTCGTTCGGCGGCGAGCGCGGCAACGCCAAGATCGCGATGCTGTCCGCCATGTACGGCGGCACCAGCGGCGACGCCTCCAAGCTGCTGGCCGTGATGCGGCAGCGCTTCCCGAAGGCCTACCAGTTCGTCGAGGACGCGGCCAAGGCGGGGGAGGAGGGCCGGATCGTGCGGTCCTGGCTGGGGCGCACCAGCCCGCCCCCGTCGGCGCGGTGGAAGGAGCTGGTGTCGGGGCCGGAGGGCACGCGGGCGGCCAGGGACCGGGGGCGGTTCACCCGGAACTTCGTGGTGCAGGGCACGGCGGCGGAGTGGGCGCTGGCGCTGCTGGCCGTGCTGCGGGGGCGGCTGCCGGAGCCGGCCCGGCTGGTGTTCTTCCAGCACGACGAGGTGATGGTGCACTGCCCGGTGGCGCAGGCCCAGGAGGTGATCGAGGCCGTGACGGAGTCGGCGGCGGAGGCGAGCCGGCTGCTGTTCGGGCAGACTCCGGTGCGCTTCCCGATGGAGGCGGTGGCGGTCGGCTCCTACGCCGACGCCAAGTGAGGCGGCTCCCCGGTCAGGGGCCCGCGGTGACGGGAGCGGGGTCGGCGGTCCCGTAGCCGGGGGCGGCGCGGCGCCAGACGGCGGCGAGCCAGAGGCCGGCCACGGCCACCATGACCCCCACGACCAGGCCGAGCACGCCATAGCCCAGCAGGCCCACGATGGCGCCCGCGACGATCGTGCCCGTGGCGCCGCAGACGTTCATCAGCAGGTCCGACAGCCCCTGGACGGCCGGGCGGCGCTCGATCGGCACCGACTCCGTGACCAGCGCCGAGCCGGCCACCAGGCCGCAGGACCAGCCCAGCCCGAGCAGCACCAGCGCCGCCGTCACCTGCCACACCCGGTGCCCCGCCGTGCCGGCCAGCGCGGAGGCGCTGAGCAGCAGCGCCATGCCGAGCACCAGCACCGGCACCTTGCCCGCCTTGTCGGCCAGCCAGCCGACGACCGGCGACAGCACGTACATGCCGGCGATGTGCAGGCTGATCACCAGGCCGATGACGTCCAGGCTCGAGCCGTCGTGGTGCAGCTTGACCGGGGTCATCGACATGACGGAGACCATCGCCGTGTGACTGATCGCGATCATGACCAGGGCCCGGCGGGCCATCGGGGTCGTGCGCAGGGTCTGCCAGGCGGTGCGGATCGTACGGTTGCGGCCGCCGGCCTCCTCCCGCGCGCCGTTGAGCTCGCGGGCCAGCTTGAGCGGGTCGGGGCGGAGGAAGCCGATGACGACCACCAGCGCCAGGGCGAACGCCAGCGCCGCGAACGCGAACGGCCCCGCCTTCTCCACCAGCCCGAGCCGCATGCCGATCTGGTCGGCGGGCTTGGCCAGGTTCGGCCCGGCCACGGAGCCGATCGTGGAGGCCCAGACGACCAGCGACAGATGCCTGGCCGAGCGGTCCTTGGGCGACAGGTCGGTCGCCGAGTAGCGGGCCGCCAGGCCGCCGGCGCTGCCGCCGCCCACCAGCACCAGGCCGGCCAGGAGCAGCGGCCACGTACGCAGGCTGATCGCCAGCACCGAGATCGCGCAGCCCGCCAGCGCCGCCGCGTACGCCAGGGACAGGCCCGCCCGCCGCCCGCCGCTGCCCGACGCCTTGGCGGTGGGCAGGGCCAGCAGCGCCGCGCCGAGCACGGTGGCCGTGCCGGCGAAGCCGCTGATCACCGTGGACCCCGACAGCTCGTCCACGAGGACCGAGCTGAGCGCCAGCCCGACGGCGACCCCCACGCCTCCCACGATCTGTGCCGCGGAGAGGACCGCCAAGGTGCGGCGCTGGACGGTCCGAATCCGGTCAGAGGATGAGACAGCGGGCTTTGTGGGGGCACTGGTCACCCCCGAAGTCTCCCATATCCCCTAACATCGCCCCAAAGGGGACGGTGAGCGTTCTTTACCGGGCAAGTTGCCTTATCAGCATCATTTTCAGAGCACGATGACGGGATCGCCCTGCGCGATGCGGCCGGGCGCGTCCGGGATCAGGTTGACGCCGAACCACACCTTGCCGTCGCGCCTGCGATGGCGGGCCAGCGTCCTGATCGGCTCCTTGCCCTTGGCGTAGGTCGCCGGGTCGACCGTGGTCAGCACGCAGCGATCGCAACCTTTGGCGACGCGGAACTCCACCTCGCCGATGCGCAGGCGCTTCCACTCGTCCTCGGCGAACGGCTCCGCCACCCCGTCGACCACCACGTTGGGCCGGAACCTGCTCATGGGCAGCGGCTCGGGCCGCTCCTCGCCGTGTTCGAGGGCGGTCTCGACGATCCAGTCGTCGAGCCGGGCGAGCGAGGCGGTCGTGGTGAGCAGCAGCGGGTAGCCGTCGGCCAGGGTCACCCGGTCGGCCGGCCGCCCGTACGCGGGATCGACCGGGCGGCGGGTCGGGTCGTCGAGCCACTTGAGCCTGACCGGCCGCCCCACCAGCCCGGTCAGCCACGCCGCCGCGGGGTCGCCGCAGTCGGTGACGTCCACGGGGGCGCTGCTCCCGATGGTCACAGCGGACATCGAGGAGCCGGGTACGACCGGCAACGGGTCGGCGTGCGGGCCGGTCAAGGTCAGCGTGCCGCCGTCGAGCCGGGCGACGCAGGCCAGCAGGCGCGGCTCCGCGCGGGCGGTGAGGACGTCGCCGTCCTCGTCGGTGACGAGGTAGCGCCGGTCGCCGGCGAGGCCCCACGGTCGCACTTCGGCTTCGGCGACCTCATGTCCCGCGGTGGACTTGACGGGGTAGAAGGAGATGCTCGCCAGCTTCATACGGCCGACCGTATCTCACCCGTTCCGGCCGGTTCCCTGATGGCGGAATCCGTGCGGTGCAGGGCGGCGGCGAGCGCCACCGAGGCCAGGGCGGCCACGCCGATGGCGGCGCCGATCCAGGCGACGGACGCGTAGCCGAGCCCGGCGGCGATGGCCAGGCCGCCCAGCCAGGGGCCCGTGGTGATGCCGGCGTTGAAGGCGGCGACGTTCACCGCGGCGGCCAGCGTGGGGGCGCCCTTGGCGAGGGCGAACGGGCGGGCGTTCAGCGCGGGGTTGGTGCCGAAGCCGAACGCGCCGAGCAGGAAGATCAGCGGGATGGCGAGCAGGGCGACGGTCGCGGACATGGCCAGGGCCGCCGAGGTCAGGACGAGGCCGGTGACGCCGGCGTACAGGAGGGGGAACGGGCGCGCGTCGGCGATCCTGCCCCCGAGGGTGATGCCGATCAGCGAGCCCACGCCGTACAGGGCGAGGACGGCGGGCACCCAGGCCGAGTCCAGGCCGGTGGTGTCGACCAGCAGGGCGCTCAGGTAGCTGAAGGAGGCCAGCAGGGCGCCCGTGGTCAGGGCGGTGGTGCCGTAGGCGAGCCAGAGCCGGGGCCGGGCCATCGCGCGCAGCTCGGCGGCCAGGCTCGGCGCGGACGCGGTGTCCGGGCGGCCGCCGGGGATGGTGGCGAGCACGCCGAGGCCGGCCAGGGCGGACAGCGCGGCCACCGCCCAGAACGCGGCCCGCCAGCCGAGGTGCTGGCCGATCACCGTGCCGGCGGACAGGCCGATGATCGTGGCCACGGTGAGCCCGCCGGCCAGCACGCTCATCGCCCTGGCCCGGGCGTTGGCGGGCACCAGGCCGATCGCGGTGCCGGCCGCCACGGCCCAGAAGCCCGCGTACACGAAGGCGCCCACGACGCGGGTCGCGAACAGCACGCCGTAGCTGGACGTGAGCGCGCCCGCGACGTGCGACAGGACGAAGATCGCGGTGAACGCCAGCAGCACCGTACGGCGTGGCAGGCGCAACGTGGCCACGGCCAGCACCGGCGCGCCCACCAGCATCCCGATCGCGAACGCCGAGATCAGCAGCCCCGCGTCCGGCACGGAGACGCCCAGGTCGGCGGCCATCTCGGGCAGCAGCCCGGCGAGCATGAGCTCGGAGGTGCCCTGAGCGAAGATCGAAAGTCCCAGTATGTAGATCGCCAACGGCATGGCGACTCTCCTCAACAGTTTTAGATTGATCAGTTCAAAACGCGGGCACGAAAAAGTCAGAACGCGCCCAGCGCGACATTCGCGATCGATTCGAGCGTGGCCCGGCCGGCCCCGCCGCGGGCCGCCACGCGCAGGCCGCTGACCGTGGCCGAGACGAAGTTGGCCAGGGCGAGCGGGTCGCGGTCCACCTCGATCTCGCCGCGGGCGCGGGCGGCCTCGATCGCGGCCCGTACGGTCTCGACCCGCTTCGCGGTGTCGCGCCGCAGCAGCTCGGCGATGTCGGGGTCGCGCGGGCCCAGCTCGACCAGCGTGTTGACCACCAGGCAGCCCTTCGGGTCGCCGGGGTCGGGCTCGACCGCCCACCACAGCACCGTCCGGATCTTCTCCTTGATCGGCAGCTCGCCGTCCATCAGCCGGGCGAGCGTGGCGTTGCGCTCGTCCATGTAGTGCCGCAGCGACTTCTCGAACAGGTCGTGCTTGCTCGCGAAGGTGTTGTAGATGCTGCTGCGGCCGAGCCCCGTGGCGGCGCACAGGTCCTGTGTCGAGGTGGCCTCGTAGCCCGCGGTCCAGAACGCGCGCATGGCCGCCTCGACCGCCCGCTCCTCCTCGAACATCCTCGGTCGCGCCATGACAGGCACGCTACACGTTTTGGAATGATTAGTGCAATACGTCAGGTGGTCTGCCGGAACGTGTCCAGGAACACCTTGCGGGTGTCCGCCTGGTCGTCCCACTTCAGCTCGGGCAGGTCGAACGTGATCTTGAAGGCCGCGGTGTCGCCGATGGAGACGTACCTCGCCAGGGCATGCATCGGGACGCCGTTGGGGGTGGTGTAGGTGTACTCCCAGTCGGCCGCCTGCCAGCTCCGGTAGTCCACGGCCTGCAGCTGCACCTGGATGTAGCTCTCCAGGCCGCCGTCGGCCTCCTGGCGGCCCAGCTCCGACAGCCCGCCGTCGGCCTGCGGGGTCGCCCGCTCGACCAGGATCCGCATGCCGGAGTCCTTCGGCCCGCTGAACGTGGCCACGCCGCCGGAGGTCGCGAACTTCCAGTCCTCGGGCACGGCGGCGACGAACCCGGAGCCGGTGTGCTCCTGGTAGCCGTCGGGCGCGGCGGACGGCTTGGTGTCCTGCCGGCCGGTCGTGGCCTCCTCGCCGGCCCCCTCGCTGGCCGCTGTCGTGGCGGTGGGCGCGACCTCGGGAGACCCGCCGGTCATGATGATCATCACGGCGCCCACCACGACGGCCACCGTCAGCAGCGCGCTGATGATCGTCAGTGGCGTGGGCCGCCCGTCGCGCATCCAGGGGCCGTCGTCGTCCTCCGGCCGGCGCCGGCTCTTGCCCGTGCGCGGGCCGGCGCTGGGCAGGGTGGCCAGGCGGTTGCGGCCGATGTCCCGCGACAGGTCGCGGGACTGCTCGCGCAGGTCGTCGGCCGAGGCCAGCGGCCAGGGGGTGGCGCCGGAGGAGGTGCGGCTGTCCGTGGTGAGCGGCAGGATCGGCTGGGGGTGCGGGCCCGACGCGAGGTCGAGGTCGTCGTCGGCGTCGCGCCCGACCCTGGGGCCGGGGGCGCGCCGAAGGGCTGCTGGGGGCCTGACGGGCCGGCCAGGGAGTCGTACCCCCGGGGTTGCGGGCCCGACTGGCTCGCCAGGGAGTCGTACCCGCGGGGTTGCGGGCCCGACGGGCTGGCCAGGGAGTCGTACGCGCCGGCCATGGAGTCGTACGCGCGGGGCAGCGGCGGCAGCTGGTCGGTGCGGTGGCTGCCGGACGGGCTCGTCAGCCCGTCGTAGGGCATCGAATAGCCGCCCGACGGGCTGTTCAGCGGGTCGTACGGCACGCGCACCGGGCCGGAGGGCGTCTCGACGATCCGCGACGGCATCGGCCCCGACGGGGTCTCCAGCGGCGGCAGCAGCCCGGCGGGAGTGGGGTCGGCCTGGCTGGGCAGCGTCTCCGGCGTGCGCGGCCTGGGCGCGCCGTGCGCGCGCAGCACCGTTTCCAGCATGTCGATGACCTGAGTCGAGGTCAGCCGCTCGGCCGGGTTCTTGCGCAGCAGGCCCTCGATCACCGGCATCAGCGAGCCGGCCCGCTGCGGCCTGATCGGGTCCTGGGTGAGCACCGCGCCGAGCACCGCGACCGGGTCCGGCCCCTCGTAGGGCGGGCGGCCCTCGACCGCGGCGTACAGGGTGGCGCCGAACGACCACAGGTCGGCCGCCTGGGTGATCGGCTGCCCGGACAGGCGCTCCGGCGGAATGTACGCGGGCGACCCCATGAGCAGCCCGGTCTGCGTGATCGTGACGTCGCCCTCGATGGCCGCTATCCCGAAGTCGGTCAGCACCACCCGGTCGGAGGTCAGCAGCACGTTGCCCGGCTTGATGTCGCGGTGCAGGATCCCCGCGGCGTGGGCGTGCCGGACCGCGTCGAGCACGCGGATGCCGATCTCGGCGGCCTGGATCACCGGGAGGGGCCCGCTCTGGCGGACGGCCTGCTCCAGGGACCAAGCCCGGACCAGCTCCATCACGATCCAGGGCCGGCCGTCCTCCTCGACCACGTCGTGCACGGTCACGATGCCGGGGTGCGTCAGCCGCGCGGCCGACCTGGCCTCGCGCAACATGCGCCGGTGCGCCACCTGTTTGCCCGCGTGGTCCAGCCCGTACGGAAGGATCAGCTCCTTGACCGCCACGTCGCGGTCGAGCAGCACGTCGTGAGCGTGCCACACCATACCCATGCCGCCCCTGCCGACAGGCGACATCAGTCGGTATCGCCTGCCGATCAGGCGACCCTGGCCCTGCGGAGCGCCCCCTGCGGCTCCTCCCTCCGAGCCGGGCCCGCTGAGCAAGCGGTCGGCTGCCATGTTCCCGCCCCCATCTCGCCTCATCCGTCACGTGCGTCTTCAACGCTACTTGCAGATTGTGAGGATCGTTACGATATCGGCGGGGAATGCCCAAGGGAAGCTGATGTTGCCTTACATCGGCAATGACGTGGGGATATGCCACCATTCAAATGGATCACTTAATCGAATCGGCCAAGGCGAGCAATGCCGTGGTGAACGCCTCGACAGGTGGCTTGACCAGGCCCGCACCGACTTGTCCCGTTCCTGGGACGCGCCCTGCGATGCCGGTGTTGACCACGGGCAGCAGGCCCGTTCGGGCCACGAGCGTGACGTCGATGCCCACTGGAGTGCCGCGGAAGCCGAGCCCGGGAATCTGGTAGGCGGGGTGCTCGGCGAGCGTGATCTCGTACATGGAGCGCGTGGCCCGCACCGCGTCGGCCACCTCGCCGCCCACGAAGCGCACGATGGCCGGTGACGCCGCCATCGCGAACCCGCCCAGCCCCGACGTCTCGGTGATCGTGGAGTCGCCGATGTCCGGGTTGGCGTCGGCGGGGCCGTACGTGCCGAGGTAGAGCCCGTCGGGCACCCCGGCGGGGCCGGTGAACCAGCGCCCGCCCAGCCCCGACACCTGGACGCCGAAGTCGGTGCCGTTCCTGGCCATGGCCACGACCAGGGAGGAGCCGGGGACGTCGCGGGCCGCGTCCGTGCTGACCTTGGCCGCGGCCATGCCGGCGTTGAGGAAGAAGTGGTCGTTGCCGTTGATGAAGCGCAGCACCGCGGCCGCGTCGCCGGGGGCCGCCTCGACCACGGCCGGGGCCAGCTCGCGCAGCAGGAGCGAGGTGGCGGCGCGGTTGCGGTTGTGCAGCTCGTCGCCCATCTGCAGGGCCTGCGCCATCATCGAGCGCAGGTCGATCGGGCCCGTGCGCTCCAGCGCTCCCGCCAGGGCCGGGCCGAGCACCCGGTCCATCCAGCGCAGCCGGTCGAGGACCTCGGGGCCGTACGCGCCGTAGCGCAGGACCTTGCCCAGTCCCTCGTTCAGCGAGCAGTAGGCGGTGCCGCCGTGCTCGTCGTCACGTACCTCGAACAACCACATGGACGGGCTCACCACGCCCGCCATCGGGCCCACGGTGGCGTGCTCGTGGCAGGGCCGCAGCGCGACGGCGCCCGCCGCGAGCCGGTCGGCGGCGTCGCGCTCGTCGGCCGCGCGCTCCTCCAGCAACATCGCGCCGATCAGCGCGCCGCGCATGGGGCCGGACGCGCGCTCCCACGAGATGGGCGGCCCCGCGTGCAGGAACGTCCCCTCGTCGAGGACCTCCGACGCCCGGCGCACGCCCACCAGGTACGGGCGGGCGGAGGTCAGCCGGCCCACGGCCAGCTCGTTGGCCTCCTGCCGGCGCGGATCGGCCAGCACCCTGGCCAGGGCCTCGGCGGTGCCCGGCAGCGGCGGCCGCCAGGACACCGGGGTCGTCGGCACCGCCTGCGCCCGCAGCGCCTCGTCCAGCAGCCCGGCGCCGACGGTGATCACCCGCGGCGGGGCGTCGATCAGGGTGGTCACAGCAGGCTCCTGGCGTGGCGGGCGGCCTGGGCGTTGGAGGTGAACACGGCCGCGCCCGCCTCGCGGAAGGCGGCGGCCTGACGGTGCAGGTCCTGCGGGTCGCCCTCGGTGCCGATCAGCGCGATCACGACGGTGGCCGGGGTGCGGGCGACCGGGTGGGCCAGCGAGGCGGCCGGGTCGGGGTCGGCGCCGTGGCCCAGGACGACGTCCATGAGCACCACGTCCGTCTCCCGCGCGCCGGCCAGGGCCTCCACGCGCAGGGTGGGGTCGATCATCGGGTGTGCCCTTCCCCTGGTGTAGGCGTCGTCGCCGTAGTCCACGAAGTCGCCCTGCCCGGCCACCAGGGCGGCCTCCGCGCTGAGCGTGCCGCCCGCGTACAGGCCCCTGATCCGCTTGCCCGCCGGGCGGGTGCCGCGCCAGGCCGGCCAGGCGGGCCACTCGGGAACGGGCCTGCCGAGGGCGCGCAGCGCGCGCTCGGTCGCCTCCGTGAGGTCCGGGGCCCCCTCCGCCAGCAGGGCGCGCACCACCGGCGTGCGCAGCGGCTCCGCCTCCAGGGCCCGCGCCACCTCGGGGGACGGCGGCTTGGAGACGAGCACGATCAGCTCGGTGGCCGGGTCGTCGTCCAGCATGCGCAGGGCGCGCCGCGTGGACAGGCCGCCCACCTCGGCCGACAGGTCCCGGCCGCCGACGCCCAGCACGTGGCTCACCCCGGTGCCGGCCCAGTCGAGCAGGCACGTCACCTGCTGCGCGCCGGTGCCCGAGGCGGCCACCACGCCGACCGGGCCGGGCGTCAGGACGTTCGCGAAGCCGAGGCCGGTGCCGCCGATCACGGCGGTGCCGCAGTCGGGGCCCATGACCAGGAGGTCCTTGGCCTCCGCCAGCTCCTTGAGCCGGCGCTCGTGCTCCACGGTGACGCCGTCGCTGAAGATCATGACCGGCAGGCCGGCCTCGATGGCGTCCAGGGCCTCGAAGAAGGCGTACTCGCCGGGCGTCGAGATCAGGACCAGGTCCGCGTGGGCCCGGGCGGCCGCCGAGCGGGTGGTCAGCGGCGGCTGGTCCTCGGGCGCGGCCTGCGTCCGGTGCGACTCGGTGAGCCGGCGGTCGGCCTCCGCGACGGCCGCGTCGGTGTCGTGGGCGCGTACGGCGATCAGCAGGTCGCCCGGGTCGGCCTCCGGGACGCCGAAGCCCAGGTCCCGCAGGATCGAGACGTTGAGCTCCGTCGCCATGGCGACCATGGCCGCCTCCACGCCGGGCAGCTCCGACAGGGCGCGGCTGACCCGCATGAGGGTGACGGAGTCGTGGTAAGCACCCCTCCGTACCAGCACCGCCTGCGGGAGGCCGCTCATCGCGACCCGCTCAGGGCGTGCACCGCGCGCACGCCGATGGCGATGCCTTGGGCCAGGTCCGCGCCCGAGGTGTGGCCGAGGCGGTGCAGGCGGCGCAGCGCCGGGTCGAGCGCCTGGCGGCCGGCCACGCCGCGCAGCACCGCGATCACCTCCGGGCTGGCCTCGCCCCTGGCCGCGCAGTGCAGGAGGGTGGCCGAGATGGGCGTCGTACGCGTGCGCGCGTCGAACGTGACGGTCGCCGCCAGCCAGTCCGCCAGCCAGACCGCGCGGTCCACCCCCGCCGCCGCGCCCAGGTGCCGCAGCGCCACGAGCAGCCCCGCCAGCACGTCGTCGCCGCTGGGCGTCAGCCCCGGCCCCAGCCCCACGAGCTGCTCCGCCGCCGTCACCGCGCCCAGCAGCCAGCCCTTCGCGCAGCTGCTCGCGAGCATGTCCACGGCGCCGTTGCCGGCCAGCCCGGCGCCCGGCGGCTCGCCCAGGTGGGCCGCCGCCCGCGCCAGCCGGGCCGGATCGAGCCGGCCCAGCGGCGGGGACGGATCCCACCAGCGGCGCACGCTCAGGCTCAGCGGGCCCAGGTCGATCACGCGGTCGCCCACCGAGGCGTCGTCACCCACCGTGACGTTCGGCAGCGGGGTCGCCAGCAGCACCGAGTTGGGCAGCCGGGTGGCCTCGCCCGTGATGACGGCGATCACCGAAGGCTCCAGCTCGGTCCTGACCTCCAGGTACACGCCCTCGGGGAACGCGGCGAGCACGCGCGCCGGGCGTCGCTGGGACTCCAGCACGGGCCGCACCGCCGTGCTGGCCGCGCCCGTCACGTGGGTGCGAGAGCGCCGTGCATGAGTACTGACCGTCACCGGACCTCCCAACCGACCTTGGACCTGACCGTAGAACGGCCGGTGAACCCTCCGTACGGGTAAATTTGCCAACAGTCAGCGGGAAGGTTGGCTCTTCCTGACAGACGGCTTCCGGGGTCACAATTCCCACATGGAGCCCCCCGTCCGTCTTGCCAGCACCGGCACGATCATCCACGGCGTGTCCGTCGGAGAGGTGCTGGGCGTGTCCACCCTCGCGGAGGCCAGGCTGATCGCGGGTGAGAGCGGGCTCGGCCGCATCGTCCAGCGGCTCAACGTCATGGAAGTGCCCGACATCCTGGCCTGGGTCAAGCCGCACGAGCTGCTGCTCACCACCGGCTACCCGCTGCGCAACACGCCGCAGTCGCTCGGGCGGCTGGTGGCCGACCTGGACGAGCGCGGGCTGGCCGCGCTGGCGATCAAGCTCGGCCGCTACGTGGACGAGCTGCCCGACGAGATGGTCGAGCAGGCCGACCGGCTCGGCTTCCCGCTCATCCTGCTGCCGAACGACGTCGGCTTCGACGACATTCTCAACCAGGTGCTGACGGACATCCTCAACCGCCAGGCCGCCGTGCTCGCCCGCGCCGAGGAGGCGCACCGGGCGCTGGTGCAGGTGGTGCTGGCCGGGGGCGGGCTCAACGAGGTCGCCGCCGAGGTGGCGCAGCTCCTCGACGTGTCGGTGGCGGCCGTGGACGGCTCGGGCCGCGTGCTGGCCACCGCCGGTCCCGACGACCACGTGACGGTCCTGCGCGAGTCCATCTCCCGCGAGGGGCCGCCCACCTCGCCCGCGGGCCGGGCCCGGTCGTTCGCCTCGGTTCCCGTGCTGGCCGGCGGGCACCACCACGGCCGGATCGTGGCCTACAGCCCGTCGGGGGCGATCAGGGACAGCGACGTCGGCATCCTGGAGCGCGCCGCCACCGTGGCGGCGCTCGTCGTCACCCGGCAGGAGGCGGTCAACGCCGTCGAGAGCAAATACCGCGCCGACTTCCTGCGCGACGTGCTCACCGGCCGGGCCGGCACGGCGGAGCGGATCACCGCACGGGCCAGGGCGTTCGGATGGGACCTGGCGCGTGCCGTGACGGTGCTGGTGGCCGAGCTCGACCCGGACGGCGACGAGCGCAGCGCGCAGGACCGGCTGGTGTCGTGCTGGACCGCGGCGATCAGGCGGCACGACCCGCGCGGGGCGGTGGCGGGGTTCTCGCACGAGGTGGTGGCCGTGGTGGACGCCTCGATCGACGCCGCCCGGGTGGCCAAGGACGCCGCCTCGGCCTTCGCCGACGTGCCGCCCGCCACGTTCTCGACCGGCACCTCGCGGCCCAGCCCGGGGGCCGAGGCGCTGCCGGAGGCGTACTCGCAGGCGCTGAAGGCGGCGCGGGTGGGGCGGCAGCTGCACGGGCCCGGGGCGGTGGCCCACTTCGACCAGCTCGGGGTCTACCGGCTGCTGTCGCTGGTCAACGACACGGAGGAGCTGCACGCGTTCGTACGGGAGACGCTCGGGCCGCTGGCCACCGACGACGACGCCGAGAACGCCGACCTGCGGCGCACGCTGCAGGCGCTGCTGGAGACCAACCTGAACGTGGCGGAGACGGCGCGGCGGCTGCACTTCCACTACAACACGCTGCGCTACCGGATCGGGAAGCTGGAGCGGCTGCTCGGCAACTTCACCGACGACCCCCACCTGAGGCTCAACCTGACGCTGGCCCTGCACGTGCTGCGGATGCGGGGCATCTAAGGTGTGGGGTCGTGGACTTCGAACTGCGCTCTGAATTCATCCCGCTGTGTGACCTGCTGAAATATTGCGGGATCACGGAGACGGGAGGCATGGCCAAGCACCTCATCGCCGAGGGCATGGTGCTGGTGGACGGTGAGGTGGAGCTGAGGAAGCGGGCCAAGATCCGGGCCGGGCAGGTGGTCAGCGGCGAGGGGTTCTCGATCAACGTGGCGTAGGCCGTTGATCGGCGCCCGGCGGCACCGGCACCCATCGGCACCCTCTATTGTGCTCTCCGACACAGGTAGGAGACATACCCGCTGGTCAGGCGGGAGATAGAGGGTACGGGCGTGGCATTCGGGTGGAAGGTGCACGGCGATGGGAAGCGCCTGACGCCAGGTGAGGTGGTCAAGCCGGACGAGCGGCTGAGCTGGCCCAGGATGGTGGGGATCGGGGCGCAGCACGTCATCGCGATGTTCGGCGCCACGTTCGTGTTCCCGCTCGTCATGGGGCTGGACGCCAACCTGGCCGTGATGATGTCCGGGGTCGCGACGATCCTCTTCCTGCTGATCGTGAAGGGGAGGATCCCGAGCTACGTGGGGTCGAGCGCCTCCTTCGTCGGGGCCGTGGTGGCGATCAGGGCGGCCGGGGGAGGTGACGCGACCGTCACCGGGGCGCTGCTCGTGGTCGGGGTCGTGCTGGCCCTGTGCGGGTACGCCATCCACCGGCTGGGCGTCGGCGTCATCCACCGGGTGTTCCCGCCCATCGTGACCGGTGGGGTGGTGATGCTCATCGGGTTCGGGATGGCGTACGTGGCGGCGGACGTCTACTGGCCGAAGGATCCGTGGGTGGCGCTGCTGACGATGGCGGCGACGTTCGTCTTCATCGGGCTGTTCCGCGGGTTCCTCGGGCGGATCGGGGTGCTGCTGGGGCTGGTGTTCGGGTTCCTGCTGTCGTGGGTGTGGGACCTCGTCGGGGGGAAGATCCTGGCGCCGGACGACAGCGGGAAGGTGACCGAGCACTTCCGGGTGAACCTGGACGCGGTCGCGCAGGCCGACTGGGTGGGGCTGCCCTCCTTCCACGGGCCCGTGTTCGAGGTGTCGGCGATCGTGCTGGTGCTGCCCGTGGTGATCGCGCTGATCGCCGAGAACGTGGGGCACGTGAAGGCCGTGGGCGAGATGACGGGGACCGACGTCGACGCCTACATGGGCCGCGCCGTGCTCGCCGACGGGGTCGGGACCGTGGTCGCCACGTCCGTGGGCGGCTCCGCCACCACCACGTACGCCGAGAACATCGGGGTCATGGCGGCCACCAAGGTCTACTCCACCGCCGCCTACTACATCGCCGCGGCCATCGCGATCCTGTTCGGGCTCTGCCCCAAGTTCGGCGCGCTCATCGCGGCCACGCCCGGCGGGGTGCTGGGCGGGGTGACGACCATCCTGTACGGCATGATCGGCCTGCTCGGCGCCAAGATCTGGATCGAGAACCGGGTGAACCTGTCCGACCCGGTCAACCTCGTCCCCACCGGCGCGGGGATCATCTGCGCCATCGGGCCCGTCGCGTTCCCGATCACCGGCACCTTCGCGCTCAGCGGCATCGCGCTCGGCACCATCGTGCTGCTGCTCGGCTATCACCTGCTGCGCGTCACCCGCAGGTCGCCCGCACAAGTGAGCTGACCCCCGTGTGCGCGAGCTTCTCTCTGGTCGGCGGGGCAGATTTGGCAGATCATGCCCGTGTAGGAGCGTCCCATCGGGCCTAATGTGCCCGCAACGGAACGTGTCGCCGGCACAGCGCCCAGTGCAAGAGGGGCTCGCATGGTTATGGGATGGACCAAACACGGTGACGGGAAGCACCTGGCACCCGGTGAGGTGGTCAGGCCCGACGAGAGGCTGACCTGGCCCCGCATGGTGGGGTTCGGGGCGCAGCACGTGGTCGCGATGTTCGGGGCGACGTTCGTGTTCCCCCTGGTGATGGGGCTGGACCCGAACGTCGCCATCATGATGTCGGGCGTCGCGACGATCCTGTTCCTGCTGATCGTGAAGGGGAAGGTGCCCAGCTACCTGGGCACCAGCGCGTCCTTCGTGGGCGGCGTGTTCGCCATCAGGGCGGCCGTCGGCGGCGACACCGCCGGCGCGGACGCCGTCGTGACCGGCGCCATCCTGGTCGCCGGGTTCGTGCTGGCGCTGGCCGGGCTCGCCATCCACTTCCTCGGCGTGGGCATCATCCACCGCGTCTTCCCGCCCGTGGTCACCGGCGCGGTCGTGATGCTGATCGGGTTCGGGCTGGCGTTCGTGGTGGCGGACGTCTACTGGCCGCAGGACCACTGGGTGGCGCTCGTCACGATGCTGATCACGTTCGTGGTGATCGTGGCGTTCAAGGGGTTCATCGGGCGGATCGGGGTGCTGATCGGGCTCGTCGCCGGGTTCCTGCTGTCGTGGGTGCTGGACCGGACGGCCGGGCAGATCACGTCCGTGCTGCCGAGCGCCAACCTGCGGGACGCGGCGGGGGCGAGCTGCCCGGTCGAGGGCACGTACTGCGTGGCGACGGCCTTCCCGCACGACCGGGTGAACTTCGAATCGGTGGCCTCCGCGCCCTGGTTCGGGCTGCCCAGCTTCCACGCGCCCGACTTCAGGACCTCGGCCGTGCTGCTGGTGCTGCCCGCGGTCATCGCGCTGATCGCGGAGAACATCGGGCACGTCAAGGCCGTGGGCGAGATGACCGGGACGGACGTGGACCCGTACGTGGGCCGGGCCGTGCTCGCCGACGGCGTCGGCACCGTGGTCACCAGCGCCGTCGGCGGGTCGCCCACCACGACCTACGCCGAGAACATCGGGGTGATGGCGGCCACCAAGGTCTACTCGACGGCCGCCTACTACATCGCGGGCGTCATCGCGATCGCGTTCGGGCTCTGCCCGAAGTTCGGGGCGCTGGTCGCGGCCACGCCGGGCGGCGTGCTCGGCGGCGTGACGGTGATCCTGTACGGCATGATCGGGCTACTGGGCGCGAAGATCTGGATCGAGAACCGGGTGAACTTCGCCGATCCCGTGAACATGGTTCCGATCGGCGCGGGCATCATCCTGGCCATCGGACCTGTGCAGCACTTCATCGGCGGCGACTTCACCCTTGAGGGCATCGCGCTCGGCACGCTCGTGGTGCTGGGCGGATACCACCTGCTGCGCGCCATCGCCGGGCGCAGCCCCGAACAGGTCAGGAGCCAGACCGGGTGAAGCCACCGCCGTTCGAGTACCACGCTCCCCGCGACCTCGGCGCGGCGCTGCGGACGCTCGCCGAGGTACGCGGGAAGGTGCTGGCCGGCGGGCAGAGCCTCATCCCGATGCTCAACATGCGGCTGGCCGCGCCCGAGCACCTCGTCGACATCAACCGGATCCGCGAGCTGGCCGGGATCGAGGTGACGCCGGCGGGCGTCCGGGTCGGCGCGCTGGTCCGGCACTCCGAGGCCGAGCGGGCCGGGGCGCACCCGCTGCTCACCAGGGCGCTCAAGCTGGTCGCCCATCCCGTGATCCGCAACCGGGGGACCGTGGTGGGCAGCCTCGTGCACGCCGATCCGGCCGCCGAGCTGCCCGCCGTGCTCGCGGTGCTGGGCGGGAACGTGCGGGTGGCGCGCTGGGACGGCGCCGGACCGGGTGGCGGCGTCCGCACGCGGGACGTGCCGGCCGCCAAGTTCTTCGTCGGGCCCATGGAGTCGGCGGTCGGGCCGGGCGAGCTGGCCGTGTCAGCATTTTTCCCGGCATTGGGGGAAGGGGACGGGATCGCGTTCGAGGAAGTCGCGCGCCGGCACGGGGACTACGCGCTGGCCGGGGTCTGCGCCGTCGTCACGCCCGGCGGGCCGGCGAGGCTCGCGTGCATCGGGGTGGGGCCCGTTCCCGTCGTCGTGGAGCTGGAAGAGGCCGACTGGGGTGCGGCGGCCCAGGCCGTGCGGGAGGCGACCGAGCCGGACGGCGACATCCACGCCTCAGCCGCCTACCGCAGGCATCTGGTGGGCGTGCTGGCCGAGCGGGCGCTGCGGAACGCGGCGCGGGAAGGGGTGGCGGCCCGTGGAGCATGAGATCACGCTCGTCGTGAACGGCACGGCCAGACGGGTGCGCGTCCCGGCGCGGCGGCTGCTGTCCGACTGCCTGCGCCACGACCTGGGCCTGACCGGCACCCACGTGGGTTGCGAGCACGGCGTCTGCGGCTGCTGCACGGTGCTGCTCGACGGGCAGCCGGTACGGTCCTGCCTGACGTTCGCCGTGACCGTGGACGGCGCCGAGATCACCACCGTGGAGGGGCTCGCCCCCGGAGCCGGCCTGCTGTCGCCGGTGCAGCGGGCGTTCGCCGAGTGCCACGGGCTGCAGTGCGGGTTCTGCACGCCGGGCTTCCTGTGCACGGTGACCGCCCTGCTGCGGGAGAACCCGGCCCCCACGGAGGAGGAGGTCCTGGAGGGCATCTCCGGCAACCTGTGCCGCTGCACCGGCTACCAGAACATCGTCAAGGCCGTCCACCGGGCCGCCGAGCTGCTGGCGGAGGAGACATGACGACGAGGCTGTTCGGCGAGCCCGTACAACGGCGGGAGGACCCCCGGCTGCTCACCGGTCAGGGCCGCTACCTCGACGACCTGGGCAGCGACGCGCTCGCGGCGGCGTTCGTGCGCTCGCCGCACGCCCACGCCCGCATCCGGGACATCGACGTCGCGGCGGCGCTCGACGTGGAGGGCCTGGTCGCCGTCTACACCTGGGAGGACCTGCCCGAGCGGGTCGGCCGGGCGCTGCCGCTGCTCATCCCGCACCCGGCACTCACGCACGGCCGCACCGCCTACCCGCTGGCCAGGGAGGTGGTCAGGCACGTCGGCGAGCCGGTGGTCATGGTCGTGGCCGCCGACCGGTACGCCGCCGAGGACGCTTGCGCGCTCATCGAGGTCGACTACGAGGTGCTCAAGCCCGTCGTCGGCCTGGAGGAGGCCGTCCAGGGGGCCCAGCTGGTGCACGAGGACGTGCCGGGCAACATCGGCGCCCACCTCGTCCAGGAGGTCCCCGCGGCCGACGGGCGCGGCGCCAGGGAGGCGATCGAGGCCTCCCCCCACACGCTCGCCTTCCGGCTCGACATCGAGCGCAGCGCCAGCATGCCGCTGGAGGGCCGGGGCGTGTACGCCCGCTGGGACGGCCGCGACCTGCGCGTCTACTCCAGCACCCAGACCTCCACGAGCGTCCGCATGGCCGTGGCCGCGGCGCTCGGGCTGCCTCTGCCGCAGGTCGAGGTGATCGCGCCCGACGTGGGCGGCGGCTTCGGGGTGAAGATCGTGCACCCGTGGCCCGAGGAGGTGCTCGTCCCGTGGGCGGCCATGACGCTCGGCCGCGAGATCAAGTGGGCCGAGGACCGCCGCGAGCACTTCATCTCCTCCGCGCACGAGCGGGGGCAGGTGCAGCACGTGCGGGTGGGGTTCGACGACGACGGGCGCGTGCTGGGGATGGACGTCACGATCCTGCACGACCACGGCGCCTACACCCCTTACGGGATCATCGTCCCGATCGTCACCTCCACGCAGCTCCTGGGGCCGTACAAGCCGGGCTCCTACCGGGTCGAGTTCACCGCCGTCTACACCAACACCGTGCAGGTCACCCCCTATCGCGGGGCCGGGCGGCCGCAGGGCGTGTTCTGCATGGAACGCACGATGGACAAGATCGCCCGTTACCTGGGCAAGGACCGGACGGAGGTACGGGAGGTCAACTTCATCCGGCCCGACGAGTTCCCGTACGACCAGGGCATGACGTTCCAGGACGGGCGGCCGCTCATCTACGACAGCGGGGACTACCCGGAGATGCTCCGCATGATCAAGGAGCTCATCGGCTGGGACTCCTTCGAGCGGCGCCCCGGGCGGGGCATCGGGATCGGGTGCTACGTCGAGGGCACCGGCGTGGGGCCGTACGAGGGCGGGCACGTGCAGATCACCTCCGACGGCCGGGTGCACGTCTCGACCGGCCTGACCTCGCAGGGGCAGGGCCACGAGACCGCGTTCGCGCAGATCGCGGCCACCGAGCTGGGCGTGCCCATCGAGCGGGTCAGCGTGGTCACCGGCGACACCCGCAGGTTCGGCTACGCGGTGGGCACCTTCGCCTCCAGGGCGGCCGTCGTCAGCGGCAACGCCATCGCCCTGGCCTGCCGCAAGGTGCGCGCGAAGGCCCTGCGCATCGCCGCCGAGGCACTGGAGGCGAACCCGGCGGACCTGGACATCGCCGACGGCCTGGTGCACGTGGCCGGCTCGCCGTCCGCCTCCATCCCGCTGTCCACGGTGGCGGTGCTGGCCAACCCGCTGCGCTACGCCTTCGACGAGGAGACGGCCAAGGCCACCCAGTTCTCCGGTGCGGCCTCCCCTGACCGGCCGCCGATCGCCGAGGGCGAGGAGCCCGGGCTGGAGGGGCGGGACTACTACTCGCCGATCAGGTCCACGTTCGCGGCGGGCATGCACGCGGCGATCGTCGAGACCGACCCGGACACCGCCGAGATCAGGGTCGTCAGGTACGCGGTCGTGCACGACTGCGGCCGGCTGATCAATCCCATGATCGTCGAGGGTCAGATCCACGGCGGCGTGGCCCAGGGCATCGGCGGCGCCCTCTACGAGCGCATGGTCTACGACCAGCACGGCCAGCTCGTGAACGCCTCCTTCATGGACTTCCTCATGCCGTACGCCACCGAGATCCCCCACATCGAGACCGGCCACCTGGAGACCCCGTCGCCGCTCAACCCGCTCGGCATCAAGGGCGCGGGCGAGGCCGGCGTGATCCCCGTCTCCGCCGTCATCGCCTCCGCCATCGAGGACGCCGAGGGCTTCGAGATCGACCGCATGCCCATCTCCCCGTCCGAGCTCTTCGACCTCCGGATAGCCCGTACGCGGTGATCGCGACCGGCCGCGTGGGATCATGGGGCCATGCGCGCGCCCGACTCCGGCCTGACCGCCTTCCCCGCCGTCCCCGACAACGTCCGGCTGATCGACCTGGCCTGGAACGCGATCGCCGAGGTGCCCGGCCGGGTGGCCGGGCTCGCCGCGCTGGAGGAGCTGCGGCTCGACGGCAACGGCCTGCGCGCGCTGCCCGACCTGTCCGGGCTCACCGCGCTGCGCGCGCTGCACCTCGACGGCAACGCGCTGACGTCCTTCCCCGGCTGCCCGCCGAACCTGGAAACCCTCTACCTGTACGGCAACCGCCTCGCGGAGCTCCCCGACCGCCTCCCCGGCACACTCCGGCACCTCGCGGCGGGCGCGAACGGGCTGACCGCGCTGCCCGCCTCGCTGTGGAAGCTGACCGGGCTCGAATCGCTCAACGTGGCCCAGAACGCGCTCACCGAGATCCCCGCCGCCATCGGCGGGCTGACCCGGCTGCGCATGCTCGACCTCGGCCACAACCGGCTCACCGAGATCCCGCCGGAGCTCGGCGACCTGCCGCTCACCGACTACCTCTACCTCAGCGACAACCTGTTCACCGAGGTGCCCGAGTCGATCGGGCGGCTGGACCGGCTGGCCTACCTCAACCTGACCGACAATCGCATCGCCCGCCTGCCCGACTCCATCGGTTCCATGGCCGCGCTGGTGGAGCTGCGGCTCTACAACAACCGGCTGGAGGCGCTGCCGGGGACGATCGGCGGCCTGACCCGGCTGCGCGAGCTGCACCTACAGGGCAACCGGCTGCGCGAGCTGCCGGAGACGCTGCCCGCCGGGCTGCGGCACCTGGACCTGCGCGCCAACCGGCTGCGCCGGCTGCCCGAGACGTTGCCCGCCGGCCTCAGGCAGCTCGACCTGCGCGAAAACCGGCTGCGGGAGCTGCCGGAGAGCCTGGCCGAGACCCTGCCCGGCCTGGAGAAGCTGGATCTGCGGTGGAACAAGCTCGACGGCGAGCCCGAGGTGCTGCGCCGGCTGGCGGCGCGGGGCTGCGTCGTCCTGAGGTGAACCCGGTCTCGCGGTGAACCGGGGCGGGTGGGGCTGCGTACCCTCGCACATGACGACATTTCCACGTCTGGCCGCTTTCGCGCTGCTGGCCGGACTGGTCGCCGGCTGCTCCTCCGGGGGCGGCTGGAGCGACTACGTCGCAGCAGGCAAGTCCCAGCCCGCCAACGCCGCCCCCCTCACCGTCGAGCAGCTCTCCGCCAAGGTCGGTTGCCAGCCGAAGATGCAGGTCGACGCCGAGGAGGTGCGCACGGCGTACTGCAAGACCCAGGACGGCGAGTTCTTCGTCAACACGTTCGCGACCGAGAAGCTCAAGGACGAGTGGATGGACCGGGCGCCGGAGTACAACCCGCACCTCGTGGGCCCGCGCTGGACCGTGCTGGGGCCGCTGAAGGTGCTGGAGGCGATCAGGGGGCCGCTCAACGGCGACCTGCACCTGACCGACCACCGGGTCTCCCAGACGCCGACACCTAAGTAGCCGGTCTGGGTCTGAACCGCCGCGCGGGGTGCTGCGTACCTCCGCACATGACGACAATTCCACGTCTGGCCGCTTTCGCGCTGCTGGCCGGACTGGTCGCCGGCTGCACCTCCGGGAGCGGCCACGACCACGTCGCAGCAGGCGGACAGGCCGGGCCCACCCCCCTCACCGTCGAGCAGCTCTCCGCCAAGGTCGGCTGCTCGCCACGCATGCAGGTCAACGCCGCCGAACTCCGTACCGGGTACTGCAAGACCCCGGACGGCGAGTTCTTCGTCACGACGTTCCAGAGCCAGGCCGGTAAGGACGCCTGGATGGACGCCGCCCCCGAGTACAACCCGCACCTGGTCGGCAGCCTCTGGACGGTCCTGTCCAGCCGCAAGGTGCTCGATCTGCTCAAGGAGCGGCTCGGCGGCGACCTGCACCTCACCGACCACCGGACCAAGAAGATGCGGGTCGTCGGCTGACGCCCGCAGGCCCGGCTATCGGCTGCGGACGAGCTCGTACTGGGCCCTGACCTCGCCGGCGGTGGCCACCCGGTCCAGGAACATCAGGCCGTCCATGCGGCAGTCGCACGGGTTCTGCTCCCTGGTGTTCTGCGGGTAACTGCCGCCGATCTTGATGCCTCTGGGGTCGGTCGCCGAGGTGACGTCGGGCTCCGGATCGCCTTCCAGCCCCCACGGGTCGCCGGCCACCGTGCGGAAGCCGTCGAGCGGGCGGCCGTCGCGGTAGAGGCGCATCGTCCCGGTGTCGAAGTCGAACGTCGCGGCGAGGAACACCCACCGGTCGCGCGGCAGGATCTCCTGCCACGGCCGGTTCGCGGCGAACGTCTGGGAGGCGGCCCCGTCCACCCTCCTGGCCAGCGCCACCACCCGGAGCTCGCCCTCGACCGTGATGAGCTCCAGCAGCGCCCGCACGTCGTGGCCCTGCGAGTTGCCGCTGAGCACCCCCGCCAGGCCGATCGCGTTGTAGCGGTCGGCGGGGTCCGGGGTGTTGGAGTTGGGCGCGGGGCCCGCGCCCAGCATCTTGAACCAGCCCATGACGGTGGCGCCCCGGACCGCGTTGAAGGCGCGCAGGGTGGGCACGCCGGGCTCGGTGTGGACGCCGGCCTTCCAGTCGTCGTTGCCCGCCGTGGCCGGATCGACCTGCCGGGTCTCCAGGGCGTTCGTGCTGCCCCGGTACGCGCCGTCCGGGACGCGCATCGCGGCGCCGCCGTTGACCAGGGCGATGGCGGTGCCGGACAGGCCCTGGTCCTGCTCGCGGGCGGGGTCGCCGGGCAGCGGGTGCTCGAAGTCGTACGCGGCCACCAGGTTCGGGCGGAACGAGGGCAGCACCCCGGAGGGTGCGTAGGCGGCCCCGGTGACCTTCCAGATCCTGCCGTCGGCCTTGGACAGCACGTACAGCTCGCCCGCGCGGTCCTGGCCGAAACGCAGGTCCACCCGGGCGCTGCCGGCTAGGTCGGGCATGGTCACGGGCTGGCCGGCGGCGTCCACCAGGCGCGGCTGGTAGATCGTGGCCCGGCCGGCGTCCTCGCGCATGTGGGCGGCGACGGTGTAGAAGATCCGGCCGTCCACGATGTCGCCGAACAGGTATTTGCCGTACAGGAGCGGCAGCCGCCCGCCCCGGTAGACGAACCCGCCGACGACGGCGTGGCCGCTGTCGGCGTTGCAGGGGTGGCCGGGCGGCGGGTCGTGGTCGTAGGCGGCCACCGGGTACGTGTAGCCGTACCGGGCGTCGTCCTCCGGCAGCGGGTAGAGGTGGCAGCGGTCGGCCCTGTCGAAGACAAAGGCGCCCTCGCGCTCGCTCCACCCCAGGTTGTCCCCGGGGCCCACGTCGTAGACGGCCTCGATGGCGTGCTCGCCGATGTGGCCGAGGAGCAGCTGGCCACGGTCCCAGCTGAAGCGGTGCGGGTCGCGCATGCCGTAGGCGTAGATCTCGCCCAGCTTGCCCTCCTGCCCGGCGAACGGGTTCGAGGCGGGGACGCCGTACCTGCCGGTGGGGCTGACGGGGTCGATCCTGAGGATCTTGCCCTGCGGGATGGCCAGGTTCTGCGGGTCGTCGCTGGAGGCGCCCCGCCCGCCGTCGCCCGCCGCGACGTAGAGCAGGCCGTAGTCCGGGTCGCCCGGGCGGGCCGCCGGGTTGAAGTCGATCTGCTGGATGCCGTGGATCTGGC
This sequence comes from Nonomuraea sp. KM90, assembly GCF_052246675.1. Classification (NCBI taxonomy): domain Bacteria; kingdom Bacillati; phylum Actinomycetota; class Actinomycetes; order Streptosporangiales; family Streptosporangiaceae; genus Nonomuraea; species Nonomuraea sp. KM90. The sequence goes on from NZ_JBQQCB010000005.1 coordinate 131,367, forward strand.
CGGAGAAGCCGAGCCTGAGCACCTCCCTGCGGGCGCCGGAGAAGACGCCGGCGCCCGGGTCGGCGGCCGTCCACTCGGTGATCACGCCGTGGAACCTGGTGCCCGGCTGGGGCGGCAGGTCGGGGGTCTTCGTGGTGAGCGCGGCGCCCCACTCGGTGTGGACGGTGTAGAACCGCCCGTTCGACCCGAACTCGGGATGGAAGGCGGCGAAGCCGAACCCGCTGCCCAGGCCCCGGCCGGAGACGAAGTCGGGCGCGAACGCGGCGGCCACGTCCAGGTACTCCTTCGGCCGCCGGTCCTGGCCGAGCAGGTAGAGCTTGCCGTTGAGGTCGTTGACGTACCGGCGGTGGGAGCCGTCGGGCAGCTCGCCCAGGTAGTTGATCCTGGCCCAGCGCACCAGCCGGGGGTCGGTCGGCTCCGGGATCGTCCAGGTCTTGGGGAAGGAGGCGAACTCCTCCAGGGTCAGCGTGAGCGCCGACGGGGTGGGCTGCTCGGGGATGGGGTCGTCGATCGGGACCGGCTCCGCGGCGGCGGCCGGGGGCGCGCACAACGCGATCGTCAGGAGGGCGGCGGCGAGGATGCGAAAGGCGGGCATCGGGGGGTCCTCTCGCGGGCGCCCCGGAGGGCGAAAGCGCTTTCGGGACTTTCGGATCGTAACCCGGCGCGGAGGACTGTCAAGAGCGCCGTCAGAGGCCCGCGTCCGCAACCGGTGCGCGCGTCAGGAGGCCCGGGTCAGGGGCGTGGCGCGGCGGTGGAGGCCCTGACCACCAGCTCGTGCCCGGTACGCCGGCGGCGCGGGCGCGCGGCGGGCGGTTTGAGCACCAGCTCCAGCGCCTGCCTGCCCATGCCCACCATGGGCAGCCGGACCGTGGTGAGCGCCGGATAGACGTCCCGCGCCACCGGCACGTCGTCGAAGCCGGCCACCGAGATCTCCCCGGGCACCCGGTGCCCGTGGTTGAGCAGCCACGACAGCGCGCCCACCGCCATCGGGTCGTTCAGCGCCACCACCGCGGTCAGCTCCGGGTGCGCCCGCACCAGCCGGGCGGCCGCCGCCGCGCCGCCCTCCCTGGTGAAGTCCCCGTGCACCACCGGGACCGACCCCCAGTCGAGCCCGGCCGCGCCGAACGCCGTGCGCAGCCCGGCCAGCCGGTCCTCCACCGTGGTCAGGTTGGGCGGGCCGCCGAGCACGCCCAGGCGGCGGTGGCCCAGGTCGAGCAGGTGGCGCATGAGCGTGGCCCCGCCGGCGGCGTTGTCGGGCAGCACCGCGTCCACCGGCAGGTGGTGCCGGCCGATCACCGCGACCCGGCCGCCGGCCGTGGTGAACGAGCGCACCTCGGCCGCGATGTCGGCCTCGGTGGCCGCCTCGACGTAACCCGAGCCGGCCAGCACGATCGAGGTCACCCGGTGGGCCCGCAGGGCGCGGATCCTGGCCAGCTCGGCCCGCGGGTCGCGCTCGGTCTGGCTGATCAGCGCCAGGTAGCCGCGGCTCTCGGTCTCGCGCAGCACGCCCCTGGCGATCTCCCCGAAATAGGGGTCGCCGACGTCGTGCACGATCAGCCCGACCATGGACGCCTGCCCGCCGGCCAGCGCCCGCGCGTGGCTGTTGGGCACGTAGCCCACCTCGGACGCGATCGCCTGCACGTGCGCCGCGACCTGGGCGCTCACCCCCGTGCTGCCCGTCATGGCGCGCGAGGCCGTGGCCAGCGAGACGCCGGCGGCCCTGGCCACGTCGACCAGGCGGGGCGGAGAGTGCGGGGAAGGTCGCTCTGCCATGCGGTGCGCACCCCCTTGTACGGGGCTGAATCCCGTGTAATCGTAACCGAAAGCGCTTACGAAAGCGCTTTCGTTCCACCTCTTCTGACGGGGGTCTCCTCGATGGCAAGAGTCCGCAAGAGCCTGGCGATCATCTCCGTCTGCGCCTTAGGGCTGACCGCGTGTGCGAAGACCGACGAACCCGGCGCGGCGCAGTCGCCGGGCCAGCAGCAGGGGCCGGTGAAGATCGGCATCTCGCTCCCCCTCACGGGCGACTTCTCCGAGCCCGGCAAGGGCATCCAGGAGGGATACCAGGTCTGGGCCGACCGGGTGAACGCCAAGGGCGGCCTGCTCGGCAGGAAGGTCGAGCTGATCTTCCGTGACGACGCCTCCGACCCCAACCGGGTCAGCTCCGACTACGAGTCCCTCATCACCCAGGACAAGGTCAACCTGGTCTTCGGGCCGTTCTCCTCGCGCCTGGTGATCCCCGCGGCGAAGGTCGCCGAGTCGTACGGCATGTTGTTCGTGGAGCCCGCGGGGGCCGCCGCCGAGGTCTTCGAGCAGGGCTTCAAGCGGCTGTTCTACGCGGCCCCGGCCATCGCCGGCGACCACTACAACTACCTGGCCGACTACCTCATCAAGCTGCCGGCCGACCAGCGGCCCAAGACGGCGGCGTACGCGAGCCTGGACGACCCGTTCGCCCAGGGCACCGCGTACGGGCTGCGGGACAAGCTGGCCGCAGCCGGGATCAAGACGGTCGTGGACGAGGTGTACCCGCCCGAGACGACCGACTTCGCCCCCATCGCCGCCAAGATCGCCGCCGCCGAGCCGGACCTGGTCGTGGGCGGCACGCAGTTCGAGGACTCGGTCGGCCTGGTGCGCGCGCTGCAGGAGCTGAAGGTGCAGCCCAAGCTGGCGGCGTTCTCGACGGGGCCGACGCTGGCGGAGTTCCCCACCGCGGTGAAGGGGGCGGTCGAGCACATCGTCTCGCCCGTGGGCTGGTCGGCCACCGCCTCGTTCACCGGCAACCAGGACATGGTCAAGCGCTACAAGGAGATGTTCGGCGGCGAGGCCAACGAGGACGCGGCCAACGGCTACACCGTCGGCCAGATCGTCGAGGCCGCCGTGACCGCGGTCAAGTGCGTGGATCCCACCAAGGAGTGCCAGGACAAGCTGGCCGCGCATATCAGGCAGGGCACGTTCGACACCGTCGTGGGGCCGCTGTCCTTCGACGACCAGGGGCGCCCCGAGCAGGCGCACATGATCCAGCAGTACGTCAAGGGCAAGATCGAGATCGTCCTGCCGGAGCAGGCCAAGACCGCCTCCATCGTCTATCCCAAGCAGGAATGGTGAACCTGCTCCTGCAGGGGCTGGCCCTGGGCGTGCTGACCGGCGGGCTCTACGCGCTGCTGGCCTCGGGCCTGTCGCTGTACTTCGGCGTCATGCGGGTGGTCATGGTGGCGCACCCGGCGTTCCTGTTCCTGGCCGCCTATCTCACCTACACCGTGCACGCCACGCTCGGCGTGGACCCGTTCCTGGCGCTGCCGCTGATCGTGCCGCTGTTCTTCGCGCTGGGCGTGGCGGTGCAGCGGCTGCTCATCGCCCGGCTCGCGCCGGAGAACCTGGCAATGATGTCGGTGCTGCTGACGTTCGGGATCGCGCTCACCATCGAGGGCCTGCTCGGGACGTTCTACACGGGCTCCTACAAGTCGGTCAGCATGGAGTACGCCACCAGGTCGCTGACCGTCGGCGGCGTGCACCTCCCGTACGACAAGATCATCGCTTTCGGGGTGGCGGCGCTCACCCTCGCGGTGCTGTTCGCGGTGCTGATCAGGAGCAGGTTCGGGCAGGCGCTGCGGGCCACGATCCAGCACCGCGAGGCGGCCCGGCTGGTCGGCATCCAGACCGAGCGCGTGGCCGGGTACGGATTCGGCGTGGGTCTGGCCACGGCCGCCGTGGGCGGGACGGTGCTGGCGCTGATCACGCCGTTCTTCCCCGCCTCCCACTGGGTGTGGATCGGCAAGCTCATGGCCATCATCGTGGTCGGCGGCCTCGGCAGCGTGGTGGGCGCGGCCCTGGCGGCCGTCCTGCTCGGCGTGGTCGAGGGCGTCGTGCTGGTCACCGTGGACGCCACCTGGGCCACGATGATGTTCTACGTCTTCCTCTTCCTGGCCCTGCTCGTCCGCCCCCAGGGGCTCTTCGGAGGCCGGCTTGCGCACCGTTTCTAGGGGGCTCCCGCTGCTGGTCGCCGCGCTGGCGATCGCCTATCCGTGGCTGGTGCCCAACTACTACCTGGTGTACGCGGGCGCGCTGACCGTCATGTACGCCGCCATGTCCACGTCCTGGAACCTCCTGGGCGGTTTCACCGGCTACGTCTCCCTCGGCCACTCGGCGTTCTTCGGCCTGGGCGCGTACGGCACCGGCCTGCTCGTCGTGCGCCTGGGCGTCCCGTGGGTGGTGGCCCTGCTCGTCTCGGCGCTGCTCGTCACGCTGTTCGCGGTCGGCGTCGGCATCGCCGCGGTACGGGTGCGCGGCGCCTCGTTCGTGATCGTCTCCATCGCGCTCGTGTCCATGATGAACCTCGTCGTGCAGGGCTGGCGCTCGCTGACCGGCGGCTCCACCGGGCTGCAGGTGCCCTCGCCCTTCCCCGACCTGCACCGGGGTCAGACGCACGTGGTGTTCTTCTACCTGTTCCTGGCGCTGCTCGGAGTCGCGCTGCTGTCCTGGTGGTACGTCTCCCGCTCCCGCTTCGGCGCGGGCCTGCGGGCCATCAGGGAGGACGAGGACAAGGCCGAGTCGCTGGGCGTGCCCACGGGGGCGTACAAGGTGGCGGCGTTCGCCCTGTCCGCGCTGTTCGTGGCGCTGGCCGGCGGGCTCTACGCGGTCTGGTTCGGCAGCCTGGACCCGATCTTCGTCTTCTCGATCCTGATCGGCTCGTACATGGTGCTCATGAGCCTGCTCGGTGGCGTCAGGCACCTGTTCGGGCCGCTGCTGGGGGCGCTCATCGTGGCGCCGGCGGGGGAGTACTTCCTGATCGCGCTGGGCGAGACGCAGATCCACCTGACCGCGACCGGCCTGGTGCTCGTGCTGGTCGTGCTGTTCATGCCGGACGGCATCCTCGCTCGTCTCGTCAGGAAACGGACGGGCCCCTCCATCCCGGACGAGAGCGCCGACCAGCGACTGCAGGGGGTGGCCCGGTGACGGTCACAGGGAGCTCGCTGCGGACCGAGGGGCTGACGAAGTCGTTCGGCGGCGTGCTGGCCGTGAGCGGCGCCACCGTCGAGCTGCGCGACGGGAAGATCAACGGGCTGATCGGGCCGAACGGCTCGGGCAAGACCACGTTCTTCAACATCGTCACCGGCATGATCAGGCCCGACTCGGGGCGGGTGCTCTACCGCGACCGCGAGATCACCCGGCACTCGCCGCACCGGATCGCGCACGCGGGCATCGGCCGCACCTTCCAGCTCTGCCGGATCTTCCCCCGGCTGACCGTGCTGGAGAACATGCTGGTCGCGGTGCGCCGTACCCGGCTGCGCGAGCTGCTGGCCGGGCTGCGCGACGCGGGCGAGGTCGAGCGGGCCCGCCACTGGCTGCGCCGCATGGGCATCGAGCACCTGGAGGAGGCCGAGGCCCGCGACCTGTCCTACGGCCAGCAGAAGCTGCTCGAACTGGCCGCGGTCCTGATGGCCGAGCCGGACCTGGTGCTGCTCGACGAGCCGGCCGGCGGGGTCAACCCGGCGCTGATCGACCGGATCGTGGGCCTCGTCCGCGATCTCAACGCCGAGGGCCGCACGTTCCTCGTCGTCGAGCACAACATGGACATGGTGATGGGCATGTGCGACCACGTGATCGTCTTCGACCGCGGCGCGCCCATCGCCGAAGGTCCGCCGTCGCTGGTGCGGGAGGATCCGCGGGTGCTGGAGGCGTATCTCGGTGTCTGAGGTCGTACTGTCTCTGGAGGACGTCGTCGCCGGGTACGGCAGGGCCGCGCCGGTGCTGCGCGGGCTGAGCGTCACCGTCCGCGCCGGCGAGGTCGTCTGCCTCGTCGGCCCGAACGGGGCCGGCAAGTCCACCGCGCTCAAGGTCGCCAGCGGCCTGCTCGCGCCCAGGTCGGGCCGGGTGGTGCTGGCCGGGCGGGACGTGGCGGGCCTGTCGCCGCAGCGGCTGCTCGGCCTGGGCCTGGCCCACGTGCTGCAGGGGCACAGCGTGTTCCGCGAGATGACGGTGGCGGAGAACGTGCGGCTCGGCGGCTACACCGTCCGCGACCAGGCCACGCTGAACGCCCGGATCGAGGCGGTCAAGGAGCTGTTCCCGGTCGTGGCCGAGCGGTGGGGGAGCATGGCCGGGCTGCTGTCGGGCGGGCAGCAGAAGCAGGTCGAGTTCGCCCGCGCGCTCATGCTGGAGCCGTCCGTGGTGCTGCTCGACGAGCCCTCGATGGGGCTCGACCCGCGCAACACGCAGGTCGTGTTCGACCGGATCGACCTCATGCGCAGGACGGGGGTCGCGGTGCTGCTGGTGGAGCAGAACGCGCGCCGGGCCCTGGAGATGGCCGACATCGGCTGCGTGCTCGACCTCGGCCGGGTGCACATCTCCGGACCCGCCCGCGACCTGGCCGCGGACCCCCGCCTGGGCCGCCTCTACCTGGGCGGGGCGCCCGCTAGCTGACGGCCCCCACCCTGACCCGCTTCCTGAACACCCAGTACGTCCACCCCTGGTAGACCAGGACGAACGGCAGCGCGATGAGCCCGATCCAGCTCAGCACGGTCAGCGTGTACGGGCCGGAGGCCGCCTCCGCCAGGGTGAGCCCGGACAGCGGCCGCACCCGCAGCTCCATGAAGAGCGCCAGCGTGGCCAGCACGATGGCGCCCGCCGTGGCCGCGAACGCCCAGCCCTCCCTGCGCCGCCAGATCAGCGCCGTGGCCGCGGCCAGCGCCGCCATGGAGGCCAGCGCGGGGGCCGTGCCGAGGCTCGACAGGGCGAACACGGCCACCGGGATGGTCACGGCGCCGGCCGCCACGGCCACGGTCCTGGCGCGGCGGCGGACCGGGCCGGTGGTCTTCAGCGACAGGAAGACCGCGCCGTGCAGGATGCACACCGCCAGCGTGAACCCGCCGCCGAGCAGGGCCGCGGGCACGCTGTCGTGGAGCAGGTCGGCGAAGACCGCGCCCCACAGGAACGCCGGGAGCGCGCTGCCCACCACGATGCCGAGGTCGCACCAGACGGGGTTGGTCACCTTGCCCCGCCACTCCAGGCCGACCCCGCGCACGATCAGGCCCACCAGGATCAGCGTCACGGGCAGGTAGAAGGCGCTGAACACGCCCGCGTACCAGGCCGGGAACGCGGCGAACATGGCCCCGACGGCGGTGATCAGCCACACCTCGTTGCCGTCCCACACCGGGCCGATGGTCTCCAGACCGGCGCGCTGCTCGGCGGCGTTCCTGCTCACCAGCGGCGCCAGCAGGCCGACGCCGAAGTCGAAGCCCTCGAGGACGAAGTAGCCGGTCCAGAGGAAGGCGATGATGGCGAACCACAACTCGATCATTGTCTGCTCCTCAGTACATCAGCGACGGCTCGAGCCGCTCGGCCGCGGGGGCCGGCGCCGGCTCCTCGACGCCCTTGCGGACGTGCCGGGCCAGCAGCACGACCTCGGCCACGGCGAGCACGCCGTACAGCAGCGTGAAGATCGTCAGCGAGGTGGCCACCTCGGCCAGGCTCACGCCCGGCGACACGCTGGAGGCCGTCAGCAGCTCGCCCGCGACCGTCCACGGCTGGCGGCCGATCTCGCTCAGCAGCCACCCGGCGATCACCGCCATCAGGGGCAGGGGCAGCGCGAGCAGCAGCGCCCGCGACAGCCAGGCGGGGAAGGGCCGCCTGCGCCGGGTCAGCCACAGGCCGAGCACCGACAGGCCCACCGTGGCCAGCCCGAACACGATCATCACCCGGAACGACCAGAAGACGATCGTCTGGTCGGGGCGGTAGTCGCCGGGGCCGAACTGCTCCTCGAAGCGCCGCTGCAGGTCCTCGGTGCCCTGGACGGTGGCGTTGAGGTCGTTGGTGGACAGGAAGCTCAGGACGTTCGGGATCTCGATGCCGGGGACGACGCTGAACGGGGCGCCCGCCGTGTCGCGCTCCAGGCCCTCGGCCGAGGCCAGCTTCATGGGCTGCTGCTCGTACATGAGCTTGGCGGACATGTCGCCGGTGCCGGCGACGACCGCCCCCGCGATCGCCGTCATCACCAGCGCGGCGCGGGCGGCGCCGCGCCACATCGCCCGGTCCCGCTCGACGCGGGTCCGCAGCAGCCAGTAGCCGCACACCGCGAGCACGAACCCGCCCGCAACGATGAACGCGGCCCCGATCACGTGCGGGACCTGCGCCAGCGCCGTGGAGTTGGTCAGCACCGCCCACAGGTCGGTCATCCTGGCCTTGCCGTCCACGACCTCGTAGCCGACCGGGTGCTTCATCCAGGCGTTCGCAGCAAGGATGAAATAGGCCGACAGATTGGACCCGATGGCCGCCGCCCAGATGCACGCCAGGTGCGCCTTCTTCGGCAACCGGTCCCAGCCGAAGATCCACAAGCCCAGGAACGTGGACTCCATGAAGAAGGCCAGCAGCGCCTCCATGGCCAGCGGCGCCCCGAAGACGTCGCCCACGAAGACGGAGTACTCGCTCCAGTTCATCCCGAACTGGAACTCCTGCACGATGCCGGTGACCACGCCCATGGCGAAGTTGATCAGGAACAGCTTCCCGAAGAACTTCGTCAGCTTCAGGTACTGCTCCTTGCCCGTGCGGTGCCAGGCCGTCTGCAGGCCGGCCACGAAGATCCCGAGACCGATGGTCAAGGGCACGAACAGAAAGTGGTACACGGTGGTCACCCCGAACTGCCACCGCGCAAGGTCAAGTGCGTCCATCTTCCCCGTCGACTCCTCAGCTCTACACGCTGTAGTACATCTACCTGTAGTAGTACTACAGCCTGTAGAGCAATGGGGTGCGAGCTTGGTCACATCCCCGTGCTGCTGGTTGCTGGATGTCGAGAATGCCCCGGGAACGCGGCCCGGCGCGTCACCCGCCGGGCTGATGGGTCCGTACGCCGTTGGGCGGACCCGATCCGCGAACCGCGCCCGCCTCTGGCAGGTGTTGCCCTTATCCGGCCGGTCCCGTCTGCCTAGAGTGTCGGCATGAACGTGGCGGGCAGTGCGGTGATCGGCGTGGACAGGGATCGGGTGTGGGCGGCGCTCCGGGATCCGGAGGTGCTGGTGCGCACCATCCCCGGGTGCGAGCGGCTGGAGGAGACGGGGCCGGACACGTACCGCATGACGGTGAATGCGGGGGTGGCCTCCGTCAAGGGCGTCTACCAGGGGGAGGTGGCGCTGACGGACCCGCTGGCGCCGGAGAGCTTCACGCTCAAGGCGCGCGGACAGGGCGCGCCGGGGACCGTGGACGCCACCGTGCTCGTGCGGCTGAGCGAGGTCGAGGGCGGCACGCGGGTGGACTACGACGCCGAGGCGGTCATCGGGGGCATGATCGGCGGGGTCGGGCAGCGGATGCTGGGCTCGGTGGCCAAGCGGACGGCGGGGGAGTTCTTCTCGGCCGTCGACGAGCACCTCCGGGCGCCCGCCGAGGTGACCCCCGTGTCCTCCGGCGCGGCGGTGGCCCGCCCGGAGCAGGGCCAGGCGGTGTTCGAGCGGCCCGCCAAGCGGCCCACGGAGACGCGCCCGTGGGTCATGCTGGCCTCGTTCGGCATGGGCGCGGGGGTCGCGCTGGCCGGGGCGGCGGTGGGCTGGCTGCTCGGGCGGGGGTCGCGCCGCCGGAGCGCCTGAGGTTGATGGCGGCACGGACTCTCGCGGAAAAGGATCTCCGGGCGTAGCGTGGCGGTATGCGGCAGGCACATGCTGAAGACGCACGAACCGAGGCCAGACGAGTCGTACGCAACCTCCTGGGTGAGGAGCGCCCGACCGCCGAGATGCTGATCGGCGACGTGCGCCCCGTGCTCGGGGACGACCGCACCGACCGCACGCTCGAGCTGGCCCTGGGGGCCTCGCTCACCAGGCGGTCGGCGGAGCTGGCCGCCATCGCCGCGCTCCTGGTCGGCACCCGCGAGCTGGGCGAGAGCTGGTGGACCACGTCCAGGGGCGGCAAGCTGCCCCCGCCCGACGAGGTGGTGCGCACGGCCGTGGCGATCGAGCCGTGGACCGACCTGACCGCGCTGGAGATGCTGGCCGCCTGGATCTCCGACGACGCCGCCGACCAGCTGTGGGGCGCGGCCGTCGCGCAGGTCGACCTCAACTCCTGGCAGGCCGAGGACCGCTTCGAGCTGCCGCCGGGCGTCAAGCCCGGGCAGCGGCTCGTCGTGCACTTCGACGCCGGAGGGCGGCTCGACGCGGTCGTCACCCGGCGGCCCGACGAGGATCTCGGCTCCAACCTGGACTTCCAGTCCCTGCGCTACTCGCGGCCCGCCGAGGCGCAGTGGAGCTGGGGGGTGGCGGCCGGGCTCGGCCCCCACCGCCTGCCGGGGGAGAACCCCGACCCCTACGCGCGCCAGGTCCCGTCCGCCGCCGTCGGCATCCTGCGGGCGTGGGCGATGCGCCACGGCGCCTCCCGCGAGCAGCTCGGCGAGCGGTGGGAGACGGTCGGCGACGTGGTGGCCGCCATCGAGCGGGTGGACTGGATGTGGCGCAGCGGCGAGTGGTTCGGGTGGTGGCGGGGAGCGTCCGCGTTGGTGGACGACTCGGCCTACCTGCCGTACCGGCTGGAGGAACTGGCGGCCGGCTAGGAATCTCCGCCGGCCGGGATGGGTTGTCCCCGGACATGAAGGTGGAAATTTTCTCCGACGTCGTATGCCCCTGGTGCTACATCGGGCATGCCAGGTTCGCCAGGGCCGCCGACCGGTTCCGGGCCAAGGGCGGCACGATCGAGGTGACGATGCGGCCGTTCCAGCTCAACCCCGACGCGCCCGCCGAGGGCGGCGGGTCGCTGATCCCGGAGCTGGAGCGCAAGTTCGGGCCCAACGCGCGGCAGATGGTCGAGCGGGTCGTCTCCGCCGCCGCCGGTGAGGGGCTGAAGCTGGACTACGACAAGGCCGTGAACGCGGGCACGTTCGAGGCGCACCGCCTCATCGAGGTGGCCTCGGGGCAGGGGCTCGGGCTGGAGATGGCCGAGCGGCTGTTCCGCGCGTACTTCACCGAGGGGCGCAACGTGGCCGACGCCGGGGTGCTGGCCGAGCTGGCCGCCGAGGTGGGCGTGCGGGACTCCGGAGAGGGCGCCGAGGAGGTGCGCGAGCAGCTCGCCAGGGCGCGGTCGCTCGGGGTCAGCGGGGTGCCGCTGTTCCTGTTCGAGGGGAAATACGCCGTGTCGGGGGCGCAGCCGGAGGACGCCTTCGCCGCCGCCATCGACGAGGTGGCCGAGCGGACCGGGCAGACGCCGATCACCCAGCTCGCCGCCCCGGCGGACGGGTGTGACGACGACGGATACTGCGCGGTCTGATCCCGGTCCGGTGGGAGAATCGCAGGGTGTCGAAACGCCGCCTTGGATACCTGCTCAAGCACGCCAACCTGCGCCTGGCAGACCTGACGGGCCCGGCGCTGGAGCCGTACGGGATCGACGGGCGCGAGTTCGCGGTGCTGTCGGTGCTGGGCACGCCCGAGCCGCTGTCCCAGCTCGAGGCGGCCCAGCGCCTGGGGATCGACCGGACGACGATGGTCGCCCTGGTGGACGCGCTGGAGCGGAAGGGGCTCGTGGGGCGCCGGCCGCACCCCGGCGACCGGCGCAAGAACATGGTGGAGCCGACCGGGCGCGGCCGCGAGACGCTGGCGGAGGCCACGCGCGCCGTGGACGCGGCCGAGGCGGCGTTCCTGGCCGTGCTGCCGGACGAGGACGCGCGGCTGCTCAAGGACGTCCTGGAGCGCCTGGTGCGGGCCCCCGCCGGCTAGAGCTGGAGGACGCCCGCCGCCGGCCACAGGGCTGGTCGCAGGGCTGGTCACAGGTTCGGCTGCAGGTTCGGCTACGGGTTCGGCCGCAGGGCGACGGCCGTGCCTTCGCCGAGGCTGCCCGAGCGGTGGTGGCGGCGGCAGAGCACCTGATAGCGCACGTGCGCGGCGTCGGTGTCGCCGATCACCACCTGCTCGCCCGTACGCGCCATCGTCCCGCCCACGACCCGGGCGTTGAGCTGCCCCGGCCGCCCGCACCAGCACAGCACCTCGACCTGCAGCCGGCACACCTCGTCGGCCAGCTCGAACAGCCGCTGCGCCGCCGGGAACATGACCGACCTGAAGTCCGAGGCCAGCCCGAACGCGTAGACGTCCACGCCGTGCTCGTCCACCAGGTCGGCGAGCTGCTCGATCTGCTCGACGGTGTAGAAGCAGGCCTCGTCGCAGATCAGGTAGTCGATGCGGTCGTGCGCCGTGACCAGCCGGACGAGGTCGAGGGAGTCCACCACCTCGATCGCCTCCAGCCCGAGCCCGATCCGGCTGGTGATCTTCGGCCCGCCGGAGCGGTCGTGCTTGGTGAGCACCAGGCCCCGCCGGCCCTGCCGTCCGTGGTTGTAGTTCATCTGGAGCGCCAGCGTGGACTTCCCGCAATCCATGGGGCCGAAATAGAACTTCAGTACGGCATCCCTGGCACCAGACGGCACGGCAGACAAGGCAGACAGTTCGGTCACGGGGGGCCAGCTTAGTGGCTTGGCTTGTTCCATGACCTCGTGGGACATTTCTCCCCTGGAGTTACAGGAGGAATCTGTGGTCACCGACAAACCGACGTCCCCGCCGCCGGCGCTGGACGCGATGATGAAGCAGGACGACCTCACGGCGGCCCAGGCCGATGCCACCCAGTGGCGCTACGGCTTTCTCGTCGTGGTGGCGGGCATCGTCGCGGTGCTGGTCGCGTTCGGGGCCGCCGTGTTCGCCACTGGGGAGTTCGCCCCACTGTTCGCCGGTGTGGCGGGGGTGATCGGTACCATTATCGGGGCTTACTTCGGGGTGCAGGCGGGGCAGTCGGGTAAGGCCAGGGTCGAGGCCGAGCTGGCCAGATCGCAGGAGATGGTGGTGCGGCTGGCCGCTTACGTCGGCACGACCAACGCGCCCCGAGTCATCGACGAAGTGCTCGGCCGTCGCCGAAGTTGAGGAGCCATGCGTAGCGTCCGTATCGGAGTGGATACCGGAGGAACGTTCACCGACGTCGTGGCGGTGGACGAGGAGACCGGTGAGATCCTCACCACGAAGACCCCCTCGACCCCCGCGAACCCGGCGGACGGGTTCCTCGCGGGCATCGAGAAGCTGGGCCGGCTCGACGTCGGCTCCATCGTGCACGGCACCACGGTGGCCACGAACCAGCTGCTGGAAGACCGGATCCAGAACCTCGGGTTCATCACGACCGAGGGGTTCGAGTTCATTCTGGAGATCGCCAGGCAGAGCGTGCCCGACGGCTACGGCAACTCCTACTTCTGGGTCAAGCCGCCCAGGATCGTGCCCGTGCACCAGGTGAAGACCGTCGGAGGGCGGCTCGACCACCTGGGCGCGGAGGTGCGGCCGTTCTCGGAGGAGCAGGCGGTGGAGGTGGCCCGCTGGTTCCGGGCCAAGGGGATCACCGCGATCGGGGTCTGCTTCCTGCACTCCTACGCCAACCCGGAGCACGAGCGCCGCATGCGCGAGGTGCTGTGGCGCGAGCACCCGGAGGCGGTGATCTCGCTGTCGAGCGACGTGCTGCGCGAATACCGCGAGTACGAGCGCTCGGTCACCACCCTGGTCGACGCCGCCGTCAAGCCCGCCATGCGCAGCTACATCGCCAACCTGACCAACCGGCTCGGCATGCCGTTCTCCGTCATGAAGTCCAACGGCGGCGTCCTGTCGGCCCGCGAGGTGGTCAACCAGCCCATCACCACCGTCCTGTCCGGCCCGGCGGCGGGGGCGCTCGGCGCGGCCCTCATCGCCTCGACGGCCGGCCACCGGTCGGTGATCACCCTGGACGGCGGCGGCACCTCGACCGACGTGGCGGTGGTGATCGAGGGCGAGCCCTCCATCACCACCGAGGGCGAGATCGGCCGCTACCCCTGCAAGATCCCGATGATCGACATCATCACGGTCGGCGCGGGCGGCGGCTCCGTCGCGTGGATCTCGCCGGAGGGCACGCTCAAGGTCGGGCCCAGGTCCGCCGGAGCCGACCCCGGCCCCCTCTGCTACGGCAAGGGCGGCACCGAGGTGACGGTGACGGACGCGCACGTGTTCCTCGGCCGGATCCCGCCGCACCTGCTCGGCGGGGAGATCCCGCTGGATGCCGACGCGGCCCGCACCGGCATCCAGGCGCTGGCCGACAAGCTCGGCCTCACCCCGGAGCGCACGGCGACCGGGATCCTGGAGATCAGCGCGTTCAACCAGAGCAACGCGATCCGGCAGCTCACCGTCAAGCGAGGGCTCGACGTGCGGGACTTCCCGCTGGTGACGTTCGGCGGGTCGGGGCCGCTGCTGGCGTGCCGGCTGATCGACATCCTCGGCCTGCCGGCCGTCGTCGTCCCGCGCGACCCGGGCAACGTCTCGGCGTTCGGGCTGCTCACGGTGGACGTCAAGAACGACTACGTGCGTACGTACGTCACCCGCGACCTCTCGCTGGGCAAGGCCGTCGAGATCTTCCACGACCTGGAGCATCAGGCGGGCGAGGCCCTCGACCGGGAGGGCTTCGACGACCCGGTCTACCAGCGCAGCGCCGACCTGCGTTACTACGGCCAGGCGTACGAGGTCCGCGTCTCCGCCCCCGCCGGCGAGATCGACGAGGACTGGCAGGCGGAGGTGGTCTCGCGCTTCCACGACGCCCACGAGAAGCTGTACGGCTACGCCTACCGCGACGACCCCCGCCACGGCGTCGAATGGGTGAACCTGCGCGTCTCCGGCATCGGACCCATCAAGCGCCCCACCATCCGGCGGCTGGAGAAGGCGGGGGAGGGCGCCACCTCGGTCCGTCCCGTGCACTTCGACGAGACCCGCGACACGCCGGTCCACCAGCGGGCCGCGCTCGGCCCCGGAGCCACGGTGAAGGGCCCGGCGGTGATCGAGGAGTACGGCTCGACGATCCCCATCCACCCCGGCTTCACCGCCAAGGTCGACGAATACGGAAATGTGGAGATAAGTCGTGACTGATCCCATCCTGGTGGAGATCGTCGAAGGGACGCTGGCCTCCGTCGAGAAGGAGGTCGAGACAGCCATCGCCCGCACGGCCCGCTCGCCGATGATCCGCGACGCGCACGACTTCCGCGCGGGCATCCACGACGTACGCCTGCGCAAGCTCACCGGCCGCTCCTACAGCGCGCTCGTCCAGCCGGTCGTGCGCGACTTCCCGGTCGAGACGATGAAGCCCGGCGACGTCTACTTCCACAACGACGTCTACCTGTCGGAGGGCGGCATCGGCCACCTGCCCGACCTGTGCGTCACCGTGCCCGTCTTCCACGAGGGCTCCGTGGTGGCCTTCGTCCAGGCGTTCGGCCACCACGACGACATCGGCGGGGCCGTTCCCGGCTCCATGCCCTCGCACGCCCGCTCGGTGTTCGAGGAGGGCCTGATGGTGCCGCCGATCAAGCTGTGGGACGAGGGCGTGCCCAACGAGGCCGCGCTGCGCATCATGACCCGCAACTCCCGCATGCCCGACTCGCTGGCCGGCGACCTCGACGCCGAGTGCTCGGCCTGCCTGATGGGGGCGCGGCGGCTGGGCGAGCTGTTCGAGCGGTACGGCAAGCAGGCCGTCGAGGAGTGCTTCGACGCGATCATCGACAAGACGACCGAGACGTTCCGCAGGGAGCTGCTGGCGAAGATCCCCGAGGGGACGTACGTGTGGGAGGACTACGCCGAGCACGACGGCGTGGACGAGCCCCGGTTGCACGCCCAGCGCATCACGCTCACCGTGGACCACGCCCTGGACATGCCGCTGACGATCGACTTCACCGGCACGTCGCCGCAGGCCAAGGGGCCGATCAACCACGCGGGCGACTACTCCGACGGGGTGTTCCTGAAGAAGTGGCTGGCCCCGGTGCTGCGCAACCTGGCCGACACGCCGGAGCGCATGGCGGAGCTGGACGTCAACGAGGGCGTCGTGCCGCTGATCAAGATGATCTTCCCGGAGAAGGGCACCCTGCTCACCCCGGTCTTCCCCGCGCCCACCAACGCCCGCACGTTCGTCATCCTGCGCCTGCTCGGCGTCCTGGCGGGCGTCCTGGCCAAGGCCACCGGCGGCCGCATGCCCGCCGACCAGGAGACCATCCGCTACACCGGGGTCCACGGCACCGACGCCGACGGGATGCCGTACCTGATGCGCGAGGTCCTGGGCGGCGGCTCCGGCGGGCGCTGGTACGCCGACGGCGAGGACACCATCCACGTGGTGCCCGACTCGCGCAACATCCCGGTGGAGTTCGCCGAGGCGCGCTGGCCGTTCCGGGTGGAGCGGCTGGCGCTGGCCTGCGACTCGGGCGGGCCGGGGATGTACCGGGGCGGGCTCGGCTACGACAAGCACATCCGGATGTTGCGCGACGCGTCGTACATGTCGATCGCCGACCGCTCGATCCTGTCCTGCTGGGGCGTCAACGGCGGCCTGGCCGGGCGGCCCTTCCGCGTCGAGATCGCGGGCAAGGAGATGGAAGGGCTGGTGGACGACCACCCGGTGCAGGCCGGCGAGGTGATCAGGATCCGCACGACCGGGGGCGGCGGCTGGGGCTCCCCGTACGACCGCGACCCCCGGGCGGTGGCGGCCGACGTACGCGACGGGAAGGTGTCGATCGCCGGCGCGCTGGGCGACTACGGCGTGGTCCTCGACGGGGACCGCATCGACGAGCAGGGCACGGCCGAGCTGCGCGCCCGCCTGCGGCCCCCGGCCGACCGCTTCTTCGACCGGGGGCCCGGCTACGCCAAGCTGTCGGGCGGGCGCTCCTTCGCGGAGGTCGACCAGCTCTAGAAGCTCGCGAAATAGGTGGCCGCCATGTCCTCGTCGCCGTGGCCCTTGGCCTCGGCGCGGCGGAAGCGCTCACCTGCGGCGGCCACCAGGTCCAGGCTGACCCCGGCCGACTCGGCCGCCGCCGTGATCAGCCGGGTGTCCTTCTCGGCGTTGCGCACGGTGAAGCTGGGCGTGAAGTCGCCCTCCAGGATGGCCTTCGACTTGGCCTGGAAGTAGGCGTTGTCCATCGGCCCGCCGGTGACCACCTGCCGCACCAGGTCGGGGTCCAGCCCGAGGCCCCGGGCCAGGGAGAGCGCCTCGGCCACGACGGCGGTCAGCGAGATGCCGAGGCTCACCGTGGCCATCTTGAGCTTGGTGCCGGCGCCGTCCGCGCCGTCCTCGCCGAGCCAGAGCGTACGCTGGCCGAGCGCGCCGAAGACCGGCTCCAGCGCCTGCCTGGCCGCCTGCGGGCCGGCCGCGAGGATGACCAGCTTGCCCTGCTCGGCGGGCTGGCGGGTGCCCTGCACCGGGGCGTCCACGAACGTCAGCCCGTGATCGTCCGCCAGCGCGGCCAGCCGCCCGACCGCCTCGATGCCGACCGTGCTCATCTGCGCCCACACCTGGCCGGGCCGTAGCCCGGCGGCGGCGCCGGAGACCGCGTCGTGCACGGCGTCGCCGTCGCTGAGCATCGTGACGATCACGTCCGCGCCCTCGACCGCCTCGGCCGGGGAGCCCGCGACCACCGCGCCGTCCGCCTCCAGGGGCTGGGCCTTGTCCCTGCTGCGGTTCCACACCTTGACCTGCATGCCGGACCTGACGAGGTTGCGCGCCATCGGCGCGCCCATGAGCCCGGTTCCGAGAACTGCGACAGCACTCATGAGACGACCCTACGTGCGCCGGACCGGGGCGCGGCGGCCGGGGTAAGCGGACTGGAACAGGCTGTTAACCCCGGGGAAACACCGCGGGAGTCCACTGAGGGGGACTCACCGAGAGCGTGAGGCGCACCTAGGGTTCCGCCGGTCACGGGTCTGGTCCGAGAGGTGCAGGCGGCCCCACCGCACCCACCCCGGGGCCGCTCCACGGCGGGACAAAAGCCCGGGAGGTCAGCCACAGCCTGGCTGCCTTCCGGCCGGGCCTGGATCATTCGGAGCTCGAATGCACTGGCACCCCCGCAAGCCGCACGACGACTACGGACCCGAGGCCCGCTTCGCCGTCGAACGCGAGGCCGAGCTGCCCACCGCCGGCTGGGACCGGGAAGTGGCCCGGGGTCTGGAGCTGGGCCTGCCCGGCGCCGACTCCATCGTGGACCGGCGCATCCCCACCTTCTCGCGCGGGGAGCTGCCGCACTTCGCCGGGATCAACACCTTCCTCAAGGCCCCGTACGTCGAGGACGTCCGCACGTGCGGCGACTACGACGTGGCCGTGCTGGGGGCGCCGTTCGACGGCGGCACCACCTACCGCCCGGGCACCCGGTTCGGGCCGCAGGGCATCCGCCGCATCTCCGCCCTGTACGGCCCCTACAGCTTCGAGCTCGGCGTGGATCTGCGCGAGTCGATCACCATCGCCGACCTCGGCGACGTCTTCACCATCCCGGCCAACATCGAGAAGACCTTCGACCAGATCTCCAAGGCCGTCTCCCACGTGTACGCCAGCGGCGCCTTCCCCGTCGTGCTCGGCGGCGACCACTCGATCGGCTACCCGACCGTACGCGGGGTCGCCGAGCACCTGTCGGGCAACCTGGGGATCATCCACTTCGACCGGCACGTGGACACCCAGGAGACCGACCTGGACGAGCGCATGCACACCACGCCCTGGTTCCACGCCACCGACCTGCCGAACGTGCCGCCGGCCAACCTCGTGCAGATCGGCATCGGCGGCTGGCAGGCCCCCAGGCCGGGCGTGAGGGTAGGGCGCGAGCGCGGCACCACGATCATGACCGTCACCGACTGCGTCGAGATGGGCATCGAGGCCGCCGCCGAGCGGGCCCTGGAGGTGGCCTGGCGCGGTGCGGAGGCGGTGTGGCTGTCGTTCGACGTGGACTGCCTGGACGCCGCGTTCGTGCCGGGCACGGGGTGGCCGGAGCCGGGCGGGTTCCTGCCGCGGGAGGTGCTCAAGTTCATCCAGCTCATCGCCGACGCCGCGCCGCTGGCCGGGATCGAGGTGGTCGAGTGCAGCCCGCCGTACGACAACGCCGAGATCACCTCGCTCATCGCCACCCGCGTCATCTGCGACACGCTCGGCTGCCTGGTCCGCTCCGGGCACCTGCCGAAGAAGGGAAAGGAGGCCACCTCATGACCCGCCGGCCCCTGCTCGCCGCCGTGCTCGCCGCCCTGCTGCTGACCTGTTCGGCAGCGTGCGGCGGAGCGCCGTCCACGCCTTCCGCCGCCCCCTCGGACAAGGCCGTCACCCTGGGCTTCTCCGCCTGGCCCGGCTGGTTCCCGTGGCAGGTGGCCCAGGAGAAGGGGCTGTTCGCCCGGAACGGGGTGCAGGTCGAGCTGAAATACTTCGACAGCTACACCGACAGCCTCACCGCCCTGGCCACCGGCAACATCGACGCCAACAGCCAGACCCTGAACGACACGCTGGCCTCCGTCTCCGGTGGCGCGCGGCAGACCGTGGTGCTGGTGAACGACAACTCCACCGGAAACGACCAGATCATCGCCCGGCCCGGCATCACGTCGGTGGCCCAGCTGAAGGGCCGGACGGTCGCGGCCGAGCAGGGCACCGTGGACCACTACCTGCTGCTGCTCGCCCTGCGCGAGGCGGGGCTCACGCCGGCCGACGTCACGTTCAAGCCGCTGCCCACGGACGCGGCGGCGGCCGCCTTCAAGGCGGGGCAGGTGGACGCGGTCGGGGTGTTCGCGCCGTTCACGACCACCGCGCTGGAGCTGCCGGGGTCCGCGGCGATCGCCACCTCCAAGGAGTTCCCCGGGGCCATCCCCGACCACCTCGTGGTGTCGCGCGCGCTCGCCTCCTCGCGGCCCGAGGTGGTGCAGGGGCTGGTGAAGACCTGGTTCGACACGGTGGCCTGGATCGGCGCGAACAAGGCCGAGGCTCGTACGATCATGGCCAGGCGGGCGGGGGTGAGCGAGCAGGACTACGCCGAGTACGACGCCGGGACCACGATCTTCTCGCTGGCGGACAACCGGGAGGCGTTCGGCTCGGGCAGCCTGGAACGGCAGGCCAAGGAGATCGCCGCCTTCCTCACGGAGTCGGGCCTGGCGGACACGGCGCCGTCCCTGGACGGGCTCCTCGACCCGCGCTTCGTCCAGGGAGTGTCCTCGTGACGGGCCCACCCCCGCGCACCACCCCGGCACCGGCGACCGGCCTGCCGGAGGGCACGCCCTGGCCCGCGGCTGCGGCCGGGGTTCCCGGCGGTGCGTCCGGGGAGCGCGCGGCGTGGCCGCCGCTGCCCAAGCGCGCTCCTCGCGGCGGAAGCGCCGGCGGCGGCTCCGGGGGCGGCTCCGGGGGCGGCTCCAGGGGCGGCTCCGGGGGCGGCTCCAGGGGCGGCTCCGGCGGCGGGCTGCTGCCGGGACGTCTGGAGGCGGCCGTCCAGGTGGCCCGCCTGCTGCGCCGCCGCTCGGCGGGCGCCGCGCCGGGGCGGTGGCGGGGGAAGGACTTGCCGGGGAGGGCTCGGTGGGCGTTGCGGGCGGTGGCGGTCGTCGTGCCCCTGGCCGTCTGGGCGGTGGTCAGCTCCCTGGGCGTCGTCGATCCGACGTTCCTGCCGTCCCCGGCGGCCGTCGCCGGGGCGTTCGCCGAGATGGCCGCGAGCGGGCAGCTCCTGTCCGACGCCGCCGCCAGCCTGGGCCGGGTGGCTGCCGGGTTCGGCCTGGCGGTGGCGATCTCGGTGCCGCTGGGGATGGCCATGGGCACGTCCCAGGTCGCCCTGGCGCTGCTCGAACCCGTGATCGGGATGCTGAGATACCTTCCGGCGTCCGCGTTCATCCCGTTGCTCATCATCTGGCTGGGCCTCGGCGAGCCGTCCAAGATCGCGATTCTGGTCATCGGGGTCGTGTTCTTCAACACGCTCATGACCGCCGACGCCGTCCGCGCGGTGCCGGGCGAGCTGCGCAAGGCCGCCGCCACGCTCGGGGCGACGGGCGGGGAGGTGCTGCGGAAGGTCGTGTGGCCGTACGCGCTGCCCGGCATGCTGGACGCGATGCGCGTCAACGCCGCCGCCGCGTGGAACTTCGTGGTCGTCGCCGAGCTCATCGCCGCCGAGTCCGGGCTCGGCTACCGGATCGTCCGCGCCCAGCGCTTCCTCCAGACCGACCGCATCTTCGCCGTGCTCGTCCTGATCGGCCTCATCGGCCTGGCCATCGACGTCGGGCTGCGCCTGGCCAGGGCCAAGGTCGGGAGGTGGGCGGCGTGACGCTCGTGCTGCGTGACGTGGTCAAGGAGTACGCGGGCCGCCGGGTCCTCGACGGCATCGGCCTGGAGGTCGGCCGCGGCGACTTCCTGTGCATCGTCGGGGCCAGCGGCTCGGGCAAGTCGACGCTGCTCAACCTGATCGCCGGCCTGGAGCCGGGCACCGGCGGAGCGATCGAGCTCGACGGCGACCCGGTGACCGGGCCCGGCCCGGAGCGGGGGCTGGTGTTCCAGTCGGGGGCGCTGTTCCCGTTCCTCTCCGTCGCCGAGAACGTCGGGTTCGGGCTGCGCCTGCTGCCCCTGCCCGCCGCCGAGCGGCGCCGCCGCGTCGAGTGGTACCTGTCGGAGGTGGGCCTGCTGCCGCTCGCGAACGCCCTGCCCAAGGAGCTGTCGGGCGGGCAGCGGCAGCGGGTGGCGATCGCCCGCGCCCTGGCCTGCGAGCCGTCCGTACTGCTGCTCGACGAGCCGTTCGGCGCCCTCGACGTGCAGACCAAGGAGGACATGCAGGTGTTCCTGCACCAGGTCTGGCAGG
This sequence comes from Nonomuraea sp. KM90, assembly GCF_052246675.1. Classification (NCBI taxonomy): domain Bacteria; kingdom Bacillati; phylum Actinomycetota; class Actinomycetes; order Streptosporangiales; family Streptosporangiaceae; genus Nonomuraea; species Nonomuraea sp. KM90. The sequence goes on from NZ_JBQQCB010000005.1 coordinate 152,920, forward strand.
ACACCGGAGCCACCGTGCTCATGGTCACCCACGACGTGGAGGAGGCGGTCCTGCTCGGCCGCCGCGTGATCGTGCTGGCCTCGCACCCGGGCCGGGTGGCGGCCGAGCTGCCGGTGCCGCTGCCCGGCCGCCGGGAGCTCGCGCTCAAGCGGACCCCGGAGTTCCTCGCCCTGCGCGCCCGCGTCGAGGATCTCGTCAGGGGGCACGCGGCCGGGCGCGTGTGAGGATGGGCGCATGGGACCTGCGTGGATCATGGCGGTACGGCACGGGGAGAGCGAGTCCAACCTCGCCTACCGGGAGGCCGGCGCGACCCCGCTCGTCTACGAGCGCGGCGACGACGAGGTGACGCTGACGGAGCTGGGCAGGACACAGGCGGCGGCGCTCGGCCGGCTGCTGGCCGCCCTGCCCCGGGACGAGGCGCCGGAGCTGGTGTGGTGCTCGCCCTACCTGCGCGCGCTCGACACGTGGAAGCTCGCCCACGAGACGTGGGGCGTGGACCCGCTGCCCGTCACGTCACCGTGGACGAGCGCCTGCGGGACCAGGAGGCGGGCGAGTTCGCCCGCCACAACCTGGCGGCGATCGCGGAGCGCTTCCCCGAGGAGCTGGCCCGCCGGGAGGCCGAGGGCGCCTACGCCTACCGGCCGCCGCGCGGCGAGTCGCTCGCGGACGTCGTGGCCCGCCTGCGCGACTTCCTGCGCGACCTGGACGGGCGGGCGGACGGGCGGCGGGTGCTGATCGTCGCCCACGACTCGGTGGTGCTCGGGCTGCGCCACGTCATCGCCGGCGGCCCGGACGCGGAGCTGGCCGCCGTGCTGGACTTCGCGCCCGTGCTCAACGCCTCGGTCTCCGTCTGGCGCACCGGCGGCGCGGGGTTCGAGCTCGTACGGTTCAACGACGTCGCGCACCTCACGTCGTGATGACCAGGTCGGCCCGGTCGCGCGTGCGGTCCGCCGCGAACCACGCCCGCTCCGCCGCGAACCACTCCCGCCACCGGGGCGCCAGCTCGGGCCCGTCGCGCTCCAGCACGCGCCGCAGGCGCACCGGCTCGGCGGCCTCCACCCACACGGTGTACGCCAGCAGCCCCGCCGCCGAGGCCCGCGCCGTGCCGACGCCCTCGATGACCAGGACCGGCGCCGGCGGCACGGCCACCTGCTCGGCGTACGTCCCGCGCACCCAGTCGTACCTGCGGAAACCTCCGGGCCGCCCCGCCTGGAGAGGCCGCAGCACCTGCGACTCCAGCGCGTGGAACCAGCCACCCGGGCCCTCCTCCCACGGCACGGGGAAGTCGTCGCTGTGGATCACCTGGCAGCCCAGCTCCGCCGCCAGCCGCCGCGCGAACGTCGTCTTGCCCGACCCGGCGGGCCCGTCCACGGCCACCAGCCGCACCGGGCCGCACGACGGCGGCAGATCCCGGATGCGGACGGGCAGGTCATTCACCGGACCCAGGGTAGATGACGGAGGGTGGACGCCTGAGAGAATGTCCTTTCGCCCCGAACGCAAGCAGGAGGTTGGATCTTGCTCGGACCCCTCGGTGACATCGTCGTGCTCGATCTGTCCAGGGCCCTGGCGGGGCCGCACGCCGCTCAGATGCTCGGTGACCTGGGTGCTCGGGTGATCAAGGTCGAGCATCCGGACGGGGGTGACGAGTCGCGCGGCTGGGGACCGCCGTTCGTCGGGCCGGATCACGATATTTCGACTTACTTCCTGGCGGCCAACCGCAACAAGCAGTCCATCGCCGTCGACCTGAAGTCCGGCGAGGGCAAGCAGCTCATCGAGCGTCTCGTACGCCAGAGCGACGTCCTCATCGAGAACTTCCGCACCGGCGTGCTCGACCGCCTGGGCTTCTCCGTCGAGCGCCTGCACGAGCTCAACCCCCGCCTGGTCATCCTGTCGATCACCGGCTTCGGCCACGACGGGCCCGAAGGCGGCCGCCCGGGCTACGACCAGATCGCCCAGGGCGAGGGCGGCCTGATGTCGCTGACCGGCCCGTCGCCCGACGAGCCCTACCGCGTCGGCGCCTCCATCGCCGACCTGCTGGCCGGCATCCACGGCGCCTACGGCGTGGCCGGCGCCCTCTACGAGCGCGAGCGCACGGGCCGCGGCCGGGTCGTGCGCACCTCGCTGCTGGCCGCGATCACCGGCGTGCACTCCTACCACGGCACCGCCTGGACGGTCGGTGGCAAGGTGCCCGCCGCGGGCGGCAACCACCACGCCTCCATCGCCCCCTACGGCGCCTTCCACTGCGCCGACGGCATGCTGCAGATCGCCGCCGCGAACGAGGGCCAGTGGCGCAAGGTCGCCGCGCTCCTCGACATCGACCCCGGCCAGCCGCGCTACGCCACGAACCGGGACAGGTTCGCCCACCGCGACGAGCTGATCGCCGACATGGAGAAGGCCCTGGGCGCCCACGACCGCGCCCACTGGCTGGCCCGGCTGGGCGAGGCCGGCGTGCCCGCGGGCGCGATCAGATCGCTCGACGAGGTCTACGCCTGGGACCAGACCCGCTCGCAGGGCCTGGTCGTCGAGGTGGAGCACCCGGTGCTCGGGAAGATCGAGCTGCCCGGGCCGCCGCTGCGGTTCGACGGCCTCACCGAGGTCGAGCACACCGCGCCGCCCGCACTCGGCCAGGACGGCGACGATGTGCTCGCCTGGCTGGAGGAGCGCGAACGATGATCGCTCACAGGTGGCACCGGCCGGGGCGCTCGTGCGTCAACATTGCATCGTCGGCAGACATCTAGGGAGCGATAGTGAGCCGTCCGGACGCGCGCACACTGATCGAAACGGTCCTCGACCGGGGGTCGTGGAAGTCGTGGGACGCGCCGCCCGCGGATCCGGCCGAGCCCGGCTCCTCCTACGCCGACGAGCTGGCCGCGGCCCGCGTCAAGTCCGGCTACGACGAGGCCGTGATCACCGGTGAGGGGCTGCTCGACGGCCGCAGGGTGGCCATCGCGGCGTGCGAGTTCTCGTTCATGGCGGGCTCGATCGGGGTCGCGGCGGCCGAGCGGTTCGTGGCCGCGGTCGAGCGGGCCACCCGCGAGCGGCTGCCGCTGCTGGCCGCGCCGGCGTCGGGCGGGACGCGGATGCAGGAGGGGGCGCTGGCGTTCGTCCAGATGGTGAAGATCACCGCCGCGATCCAGGCGCACCGGGCGGTCGGCCTGCCCTACCTGGTCTACCTGCGGCATCCGACGACGGGCGGGGTGTTCGCGTCGTGGGGGTCGCTCGGCCACGTCACGGCGGCCGAGCCCGAGGCGCTCATCGGGTTCCTGGGGCCGCGGGTGTTCGAGTCGCTGCACGGCTACGCCTTCCCCGAAGGCGTGCAGGTCTCGGAGAACCTGCACCGCAAGGGCCTGCTCGACGCGGTGGTCTCGGCCGAGCAGGCGCGGGAGGTCGCGATCAGGGCGCTGTCCGTGCTGGCCGCCGACCGGTCCGGCATCGTGGCCGGGGAGCCGCCCGTGGAGGACCTGCGGCCCGTGGAGGCGTGGGAGGCGATCACCCGCTCGCGCCGTGACGACCGGCCCGGCGTACGCACGCTGCTCAAGCTCGCCGCCTCCGACGTGACCCCGCTGAGCGGCACCGGCGAGGGCGAGAACGAGCCGGGGCTGCTGCTCGCGCTGGCCAGGTTCGGCACCGCGCCGGCCGTGGTGCTGGGCCAGGACCGGCGGCTCCAGCGCACCAACTCCCCGCTCGGCCCGGCCGGGCTGCGGGTGGCCAGGCGCGGCATGCGGCTGGCCGCCGAGCTCGGCCTGCCCCTGATCACCGTGGTCGACACGGCCGGGGCGGACCTGTCGAAGGCGGCCGAGGAGGGCGGGCTGGCCGCCGAGATCGCCCGCTGCCTGGCCGAGCTGGTCATGCTCGACGCGCCGACCGTCTGCCTGCTGCTCGGCGAGGGCGCGGGCGGCGCGGCGCTGGCGCTGCTGCCCGCCGACCGGGTGTTGTGCGCGCAGCACGCCTGGTTGTCGCCCCTGCCGCCGGAGGGCGCCTCCGCGATCCTCTACCGGTCGGTCGACTTCGCGCCCGAGATCGCCCAGGCGCAGCGCATCCGCGCCACCGACCTGCGGCGCGACGGCATCGTCGACCGCGTCATCCCCGAGCTGCCCGACGCCGCCTACGAGCCGAGGCAGTTCTGCGAGCGGGTGGGGCGCGCGCTGGAGCACGAGATCGCCAACCTGCTGGAGGTGAGCCCGGCGGACCGTTTCGCGGCCCGCCAGGCCCGCTACCGCAACCTCGGGTCTATTTCCTCCGCGTGACGGGGCCGTCCTGCCACAGCTTCTCGCCGTCGGCGCCGTACCCCGTGGTGATCATTCCGGCCGAGAAGTCGCCGCCCTTGGGCGCCGGGGCCGCGAACAGCACCACGCCCTGTCCCCACTGGTCGGGCACGGCCTCGGCGGTCGTGGTGAGGCCGTTCGCGGTGACCAGCTTGATCGTGGCCGTGCCGGCCCTGGCGTAGCCGTACCAGGTGCCGGCGCCGTGGGCCCAGTACAACGGCCGGTCGGGGCCGAGCAGGTCGCTCAGCCGCTCGCCGGGCAGCGGCCCGGGGAGCGACGCGGACGGCTCGCCGTTCTCGAAGAAGGCCATGCAGCTCGGCTCGACCACGAGGGCGGTCACGCCCGCGGGCAGGGCCTGGCGGCCGGTCTCGGTCGTCACGGCCTTGCGCCCGCAGCCCTTGTCCGTCTCCGGGAACCGCTCGATCCGCCCGTCCTTCTTCCGCACGGAGAAGCCCCCGAGCACCACGTCGCCGGTCGGGATCGTGACGTGCCAGATCGGGGCCGGGGTGCCCGTCCCGCGCAGGATCTCGGCCCGGATCCGGCGCCGGTCCGACAGGACGGCCTCGACCGACTCCCAGCTCTCGTGGACCGCCCCGACGTAGGTGACGGAGCCGGGCTCCGGCAGGTATCTGATCGCCTTGAGGGGGAAGAGCGAGCCTCCCGAGGTGCCCTGGCAGCTCGTGCCGCCCCAGGGCGTCACGCCCCCGCTCTGGCAGAGCGTGAGCATGTCCTCGCCGAAGCTGGTGAACCAGACCCGCACCGGGCCGCCGGGGCCCTCGGTGCCCGGCAGCGTCATCGTCTCCCCGATCGGCGGGGTGTCCTCCAGCCGGTCCCGGTTCGCGTCGTCCTGGCGCCAGACCTGCGTGCCCGCGGCGTCGTAGGCGACGATGTCGTGGCGGGCCTGCCGGTCGCCGGTCGGGTGCTCGGCCGCGAACAGCGCGACGCCCAGGCCCCACGGATCGGGCCGCGTCTCGATGCCGGCCGTGACCCCGCCGTCGAAGGCCACCTCGATCCTGGCGACGTCCGCCCGGGCGAGCCCCATGATCACGTTCTCCTCCATGCGCAGATCCACCGGCTCTCGCAGCGCGCCCGCCGGCGTCGAGCTGAGCTCCGCGCCGTGCCGGGTCCAGGACACCTCCATGCCCTCCTTCGTCGCGTGCGGTCGCGCGGTGACCCCCGCGGGCAGGTCCAGGGCCGCGCCGGCGGCCTTGCTGCGCTCCGGCGGCATCAGCGGGTCGCGCGACCGCCGGCCGAGGGACCTGCCCCGGTCGTCCGCGATCTCGATCCTGGACATGGCGTGCCGGGCCGGATAGGTCACGGTCCAGATCCGGTACGGGGCCCCGGACGGCCGCAGCACCGTGCCGGAGAACGTCCGCCCGTCGGCCGCGACGCCGGTGACCCCGCCGATGCCCTGCACCGCCACGCCCCAGTCCATCGCGGTCTCCGCCCCGTCCCGCAGCGTGCTGCCGGTGAACCAGGCATCGGTGTTCGGCTCGTTCGGGACGGGAGTGCACCCCCCGTACGACTCCGCGTCCGCCCGCTCCATCACGAAGCACAGCTCGGGATAGCCCAGCCGCGCCCTGGCGAACCAGAGGCGCAGCGGCCTGCCCTCGGTCGGGTTGTCCACGGTCAGCTGCTCGCCGGCGGCGGTCCTGTCCCGCATGAGCCCCTGGTAGATCGTGTCGGGGTCGTTCGCGGTGTTCCGGCCCAGGCCCCCGTCGAGCAGGACGGGAACGAACACGGCCAGCAGCGCCACCGGCAGCGCGGCCAGCACCAGGCGGGCGGCCGTCCGGCCACGCGGCCTGCGGTCGCGTACGCGGGCCCAGGCGTGCGGGCTCGCCTCGAACGTGCTCGCGCGGGCGTCGAACGCGGCCCGCAGGCGCTCTTCCAGGTCGTTCACCGGTCCTCCTCCTGCAGCGCCTTGCCCAGGGCCGCCAGGGCCCGGCTGGCGTGGGTCTTCACCGAGCCGGGCGAGACGCCCATGGCCTCGGCTATCTCGCGTTCCGACAGGTCCAGCCAGTAGCGCAGGACGAGGGCCTCGCGCTGGCGGCGCGGCAGGCGGTCCACGGCCGCCAGCAGCTCGCGGTGCTCCTCGGAGACGAGGACGGCGTGCTCGCTGCTGCGGGCGGGCTCAGGGGGGTCGGGGCGGCGCAGTCGTACGAGCCTGAGGTGGCGCAGGCGGTTGCGGGTGAGGTTGCAGACGGTCGCGCGCAGGTAGGCCAGCGCCGACCCGTCGTCGCGCAACCGTCTGGTGTGCAGCCGGGCGAACGCCTCCTGGGCGATGTCCTCGGGGTCGTCCGCGCCGAGCAGTCCGGCCAGGCGTACCAGGGAGTGGTACTGGGCCGCGAACAGCTCGGCGAACGACGGCTGCGCCATGGTCGCTGTTTCGGTCACGTCCCTAGAGACACGCGGAGGCGCCCGCGGTTGACTAGGGAACCGGAATCCGTTCGACGCGGATCGAGAAGACCTCCTCGCGGGGCACCACGACCTCGTAGGCGCCGTGGTCGACCATCCAGTAGCCCAGCGCCTCGGCCTTCATCCCGCTGTGGCCGGTGTAGGCGATGTGCAGCCCGTCGTCGTCCTCGTCGAGCACGATGCACGGCTCGCCGCCGAACGCGCCCACCGTGCGGACCAGCACCAGCCACTCCACCTGCGACCTGGGCACGATCCGCCGCCAGTAGCCGGCGGCGGCCTCGAACCCCTCCAGCTCCGTCTCGCTGAACAGCACCACCTGGTCGTTGTCCGGGCCGAGGGCGGCGGGCAGGGTGTGCTCGCCGAAGCGGGCGACGAAGCCGGAGGCGACCGGCGCGATCTCGTCGTTCATGCGGCGGGCCGCCAGGTCAGCCCGTCGTAGTCGGCGAAGGACCGCTCGCCGTCGGCCGTGACGTGGATGATCTCCGCCCCCGCCGGGATCGGCATCGGGACGGTGTGGAACTGCGGCACGACGTGCTCCGACGACGTGGTGAACCCGTTGCCGGCGAACGGTGGCGCGTCGCTCCAGTCGCCCCCCATGTGGGGTCCGTACGGCACCGCGTAGGTGTCGACGTCACGGGCATACCAGCGCATCATGTAGACCTCGGGCACCTCGGCGAACAGCTCCGACCCGTCGAAGGACAGGTCGAGCCCGTAGTAGAGCGCCTCCGGCGTGGTCAACCGGACGCAGTCCTGCACCCGGTAGACGTAGCCCGAGATGACCGTGCGCTTGCCCGACAGGTATGGCACGAGCAGACGCGGCGGGACCACCTTCTGCATCTGCGTTCCGCTCACGGTTCTACTTTACGATCGCTTGACCCCGGCATGGACCGTGCGAGACTACAGGACGCGATGTTCGAGGCACGGCAGGGTGGCCCTGGCCGTGGCGGTCCACTCGTCGTCGACCTCCACGACCCGCACGCCGGGGCCGGTGCCCAGGTCGCTGCGGACCACGCCCAGCGGATCGACCAGCATGCTGCGGCCCACCCCGAACCCGTCCGACGACTCGGCCGGGTTGGGCGCCTGGCCCACGGCGGCGGTCCACATCGTGTTCTCCAGCGCCCGCGCCCTGACCAGGGTCACCCAGTGGTCCTCCTTGAGCGGCCCCGAGCCCCAGGCGGCGATCACCGCGAACAGCTCCGCCCCCTTGTCGACCAGCGCCCTCGTCAGCTCGGGGAAGCGGATGTCGTAGCAGGTGACCAGCCCGACCCGGACGCCGGCCAGCTCCACCACCGTGGGCTCCGCGCCGGGCGCGACCAGGTCGGACTCCTTCGCGCCGAACGAGTCGAACAGGTGGATCTTCCGGTACGCCGCCTTCAGCGTGCCCTCACCGTCGATGGCCACGGCGGTGTTGTGCACCCGATCCTCGCCGGGCTCGAACACCCCGGCGATCACCGCCGTCCCGTGCTCGCGGGCGGCCTCGGCCAGCCCGGACACGAACGGCCCGTCCAGCGGCTCGGCCAGGCCCGTGATGCGCCTGCCGTAGCGGGTGAGCGTGGCCTCCGGGAAGATCGCCAGATCGGCTCCCGCGGAGGCGGCGAGCGCCTCCCTGACCCTCTTGAGGTTCACCGAGGGGTCAGGGGACACCGGGATCTGGCAGAGGGCGATTCTGGTCACGGACCGACTCTAGCCGGTTGGGCACCGCTCGAAACCGGGTCAGGCACCGCCAGATCCACTCAAGGGGACCGTAGCGGTATCTCGTCAGCCACCACCGGCTGAACAGGTACTGCACGAGCAGGGTGAGCGCCGCCACCGCGACCACGGACCACCGGGTCGGGTCGGCGTTCAGCAGCGGGGTGACCAGGACGATCACCGCGGTGCCGGAGACGTAGTTGGTCAGCGCCGTCTTGCCCAGCGGCTCCAGCACCGCCGACAGGCCCGGCCGCAGGAGGAGCACCAGGCCCAGCGAGTACGCCGCCGCGCCCGCCAGGGCGGCCACACTGTAGACGGTCCAGTTGCCCGTGCTGGCCGAGGCGGCGCTCAGCAGCGCGGTGGCCAGCGCGGCGACCGCGAACCCGGGCAGCAGCAGCGACCTGGGCGGCCGCAACCGCCACACCCCCATGCCGATGAGGAGCAGCCCGGGGATCAGCATCACCCCGCCGCCCACCTGCGGCAGCAGCGCCCAGGCCGTCGCCACCAGGCCCAGCAGCAGCACCGGCAGGCCCCCGGGCAGGAACGAGGCGGGCAGCAGCGCCACCGCCCCCCAGAAGGCGTAGTCGGTCAGCACCTCACCCTCGTAGAACGAGTGCTGGACCTTCCCGATGCAGAACAGCCAGAACAGCCTGCTCAGCAGCGCCCAGCGGCTGTTGCCGCGCAGGAACAGCAGGAAGCTGATGCCGAACAGCATCGAGAAGATCGGATAGAAGCGGCTCTGGAACAGCGTCTCGATCGGCAGGTCCAGCGCGACCGGCGGCTCCTTGTCGGTGTGCTGCCAGGTGTTGACCAGCATGATGCCGCCCACCGCGAAGCCGCGTAGGGCGTCGAGCTCACGGATGCGTGTCAAAGGAGCCAGGTGAACCACCATACGAGGAATCCGCCGCTGATGACGGCCGCTGCGATGTGCGGCCATCTGCGTTCGTGGAAGAGCGCCGCGGCGGTCAGTACGGCCGAGGCCACCGCGAGCCAGGTGTAGAGCCCGGTCGTGCCCGGGAGGCCGACGGCCAGGGCGGTCTCGTTCCGGCTCGCCATCGTGTTGACGGACTCGGCGATCAGGCCGGCGAACGCCACGCCGGCCAGCCCGCCGTACGCGGCCAGGGCGCGGCCCCTCAGCGCGGCCGTGACGAGCTGGGCCAGGGAGGCGAGCGCGAACAGGGCGAAGGGCGCGGCCAGCCACGGGGACCGGGAGATCGCGTACGGCGCCGCCGTCACGTGCAGGTCGGCCGCGCGGAAGGGGGAGGGGAGGGTGCTCGTCGAGCAGGGGGTGATGAACGTGGCGGCGGGATCGGCGACGAACGCGGCGATCTTCTGCCGGGCGCAGTCACTGGCCAGGAAGACGGCGTGGGAGGTGCGGAACTGGTCGAAGCGGGCACTCGGGAGGGCCTTGGCGGCCGGTTCGGCGGTCCTGAGGGGGGTGGTGGGGTCGTACCGGCCGCCGAGCACGTAGACGGGGGCCTTGGTGGTGGCGTTCACGGGCTTCGCCTTGGGGAGCTGCCAGGCGTCACACACCTCCTTATCCCCATTTATGGTGAAAAGTCGGGATTTGGTGGTGAAGGTGTTGAACGGGACCTCGTCCTGGCACTGCACCGCGTGATACAGCCCGAACTCGTGCGACGCCAGCCCCTCGCCCGCGGCGTCCGCCAGCGGCCGCAGCAGCTCGTCGTTCCCCCTGGCCAGCGCGCTCACCAGCGCGGGCGCCACCGCGGTCACCTCCGCGTCCTGCAGCGCCTCCGCCAGGATCGTGGCCACGTCGTCACCGCTCATCCGGGCCGTGAACTCCCGGCCGAGCAGCGGATCCAGCACGGCGACACGCGCGGGCGTCCGGTTCAGCCGCGCGACCATGGCCTCGAAAGGCTCGCGCACGCCCAGCCGCGCCATGGCGTCGGCCAGGTTCCGGTCGAAGTCGTCGTACCAGCCCACGCTCTCGGGCAGGTAGGAGTCCAGCACCACCGACCGGACCCCCTCCGGGTCGGCCGCGGCCACGTCCACCATGACCCTGGTGGAGTAGCTGACGCCGAACAGGTTCCACTTCGCGTACCCGAGCTTCTCGCGTAAGGCGACCACGTCGGCCGCGATCTCCTTCGTGTTGTACCCCCGCAGGTCGATGCCCTGTTCCCGGAGCCGGTCGCGGCACCGGTTGGCGGCGGCGGCCAGGCCGTCGGCCGGGGCCGCGGGCCGCGGCCGCAACCGGCCCAGCATGGCCTGGGCGGTCTCGGGGCAGGCCAGCGCCGGCTGGGAGTACCTGCTCCCGCGCTGCTCGACGGTCACCACGTCCCGGTCGGGGAACATCCGGCTCAGGAACGCGGTGAGCTGCATCGAGGCGGAGGCGGGGCCGCCGCTCATGTACACGACCGGGTCCGGCTTGCGGTTGGCGGCGGTCGAGAGGCGCACGGCGTACCCGACCCTGATCTTCCGCTCCGGGGCGTCCCTGCGCTCGGGAACCTCGAGGAAACCGCAGCTCGTACGGGCGGGCATGGGGACCGGGCAGGGCCCGGGAGCGGCCTGGCTCGGGGTCATGACGGGAGGCGCGGACAGGGCGAGGGCGAGCACGACCCGAATGATCACGGGGACGAGACTAATAGTGTGGAGCCGTGACCGAACCACTTGTTACCAGGATGCGCGCCTTCGGCACGACGATTTTCGCGGAGATGAGCGCGCTCGCCGTGCAGACCGGATCGATCAACCTCGGCCAGGGCTTCCCTGACACGGACGGGCCGGCGGCCATGCTCGACCGCGCCGTCCAGGCCATCGGCACCGGCGCTAACCAGTACCCGCCGGGGCCGGGGGTGCTGGAGCTGCGGCAGGCGGTGTCGGAGCACCGGGCCGCGCGCTACGGGCTCTCGTACGATCCGGTGGGCGAGATCCTGGTCACGGTGGGCGCCACCGAGGCCGTGACGGCCGCCGTGCTCGCGCTGTGCGAACCGGGCGACGAGGTGATCGCGTTCGAGCCCTACTACGACTCCTACGCCGCCTCCATCGCTCTGGCCCAGGCCAGGCTGGTGGCCGTGACGATGCGGCCGGTCGAGGGCCGCTTCACGTTCGACCCCGACGAGCTGCGCGCCGCCGTCACCCCGCGCACCCGGGCCATCCTGGTCAACTCGCCGCACAACCCGACCGGCACCGTGTTCACCCGCGACGAGCTGACCGTCATCGCGGAGCTCTGCCAGGAGCGCGGGCTGACCGCCGTCACGGACGAGGTGTACGAGCACCTGACGTTCGACGGGGTCGAGCACATCCCGCTGGCCACGCTGCCCGGGATGCGGGAGCGGACCGTGATGATCTCGTCCGCGGGCAAGACCTTCTCGGTCACCGGGTGGAAGACCGGCTGGGTGTGCGCCCCTCCGGCGCTGGTCACGGCGGTGCAGACGGTCAAGCAGTTCCTCACGTTCACGGCGAGCGCGCCGTGGAACAGCTCGCGGTGGCCTACGGGCTGCGGCACGAGCTGGAGTGGGTGGCGGCGCTCGGGGCCGGGCTGCAGGACAAGCGGGACCGGCTGATGGAGGGGCTGGCGGCGGCCGGCTTCTCGGTGCTGCGGCCTTCGGGGACGTACTTCGTGCAGACGGACATCCGGCCGCTGGGGTTCTCCGACGGGCTCGAGCTCACGCGCCGCCTCCCGGAGCTGGCCGGGGTGGTGGCCATCCCGACCCAGGTCTTCTACGACCACGCCGAGCGGGGGCGGCATTTCGTGCGGTTCGCCTTCTGCAAGAAGGAAGAGGTCATCGACGAGGCCGTCACGCGCCTGAAGCGCCTGTCCTCCTGACGGGCCCGCTGGGGCGGAGGCCGTCGAAGACGACCCCCAGGGTCCGCGTACGGAGTCCTTCGTCCCAGTTGTTCTGCTGTGCCGCCAGGCAGGTGCCACTGAGCAGCGCCAGCAGCTCCTCCATGCCCACGTCCGCCCGGACCGCCCCCGCCTCCTGGGCCCGCACCAGCAGCGCCTCGATCGCGCCCCTGATGTCGGGAGTGCCCGCCTTGGCATCGATGCCGGCCGTCGCCGGCGCGTCCACCAGCACCTTCTTGACCGTCGAGTCCTCCACGATCGTGGTGAAGTACGCGAAGAAGGCGGCCCCCGGGTCGGCGGCCGAGGCCAGCTCGCCGGCCCTGTCCGCCAGGCGCCTGGGCACCATGGACTTCGGCACCCTCGGCGGCGGCATCCTGACCGGTCGCTACCGGCCCGGCGCGGCCCCCGACCCGGACAGCCGGATGGGGAGGCTGCTCGGCCACGCGATGCCCCGCGCGAACCGGTGGGCCGAGTCGCTGCTCAACGAGCACAACCTGGGCATCGCCGAGGAGCTCGTCAAGGTCGCCGCCGAACTCGGCGCCACGCCGTCGGAGGTGGCGCTGGCGTGGGTGGCGCGGCGGGCGGGGGTGACGTCGATCCTGCTCGGGCCGCGTACGGTGGCGCGGTTTCGGGAGAACCTGGTGGCCTTCGAGCTGGACCTGCCGGAGCGGGCCATGGCCCGGCTGGACGAGATCTCCCGCGTCGACCTCGGCCCCATGGACGGCTCCTTCTTCCACCTCGTCCCCCGCCGCCAGGCGGGAGCCGATCCGGCCGGTCACCGTCAAGTGGGCAGGGAGGCGCCCCTCTGCCGGCGGTCGCGAGGGCTGCGCACGGTCGCTGCCGTGACCGTGCGCGACGATCAGGAGCTTCGCCGCCGGGCGGTGGCCGTCGACAGGATCATCTCGACCAGGTGCCGTGCCTGCTTGGCGGGGCCGTCCGGGCCGAGTGACTGGCCGGAGGCGAACAGGCCCTCCATGACCAGCATGAGCTGGTCGGCCAGGCCGGCCGGATCGTCGACGCCGAGCCGGCCGGTGAGCTCGCCGACGAGCTCGCGGAACCCGGACTTGCCCTCGACGGCCATCCGGTGCGCGGGCAGGTCCGGGTCGGGGAACTCGGCCAGCGTCATCATCATCGGGCAGCCGCGGAACTGCTCGGAGTCGACGTAGGCGAAGCCCGCGTCGAACAGGGCCAGGATCTGGTCGCGCGGGTCGGGGCCGGCGGCGTCGATCGCGGTGGCCCACCGCTCCCGGCCTTCCTGGTCGGCGTGCTCGACGTAGGCGGCCACCAGATCGTCCTTGGAGCCGAACAGGCGGTAGAGGGTGGTCGGGGCGACGCCGGCCTGGGCCGCCACCAGGTCGACCCCGGTGGCCCGGACGCCCTTCCAGTAGAACAGCTCGCCGGCCACCTGCAGCAGCTGGGCCCGGGTCTCCGCAGCGGTTCGTGCCATCTCTGTCCTCGCCATTGCCATGTTAGGGGTCGTTCCCTACGATAGCCGGAGTGAGTGTTAGGGATCGTTCCCTAACGGGACGGGCCGCACTTGCGACGACAAGGAGGGTTCCACCCGTGAGCATGCACCGAGCCGTGCTGAGCCAGGGCAGGGCCAATCTCGCCCTGGCCGCGTTGTTCCTCGGGGCGTTCGTGACGGGCACCGCCGAGCTGATGGTGGTCGGCGTGCTGAACCTGATCGCCGCCGACCTGGACGTCCCGGTCCCGGCAGCCGGCGCGCTGGTGACCGCGAACGCGCTGGGCCTGGCCATCGGCGGCCCGATCCTGACCGCGCTGACGATCAGGCTGAACAAGCGGGTCGTCCTGATCGCCACACTCGTCCTGTTCGTCCTCGCCAACCTGGTCCTGGTGCTGGCCGCCGACTACGGCCTGTTCGTCGCGGCGCGTGCGCTCGCCGGCGCGGCGCAGGGGCTGTTCATCGCCGCCGGATTCACGGCCGGCATCTCGCTCGTCCCGCCGGAGCGCATGGGGCGGGCGATCTCGGTGGTCATCTCCGGCGTCACGGTTTCGGCCGCGCTGGGTGTGCCGGTGGGCACGCTGGCCGGCCAGGCGGTGAGCTGGCGGGGGTCGTTCACCGCGGTCGTGGTGCTCACCGTGATCGCGCTCGTCGCCGTCCTGGTGCTGATCCCCTCCGTGCCCGCCGGCGGCGGCGGCTTCGGCGACCAGGCCCGGCACGCGTTCGCTCCCCGGGTGCTCGCCGTGCTCGCCCTGAACTTCCTGGTGTTCGCCTCGCTGTTCGCCGTGGTGACGTACATCGTGCCGTTCCTGGAGAGCGTCACGGGCGTCTCGGGGGCGCTGATCAGCGTGTTCCTCCTGGCGTACGGCGTGGCCACGGCGGTGGGCTCGTTCGGTGGCGGCCGGTTCGCCGACCGGAACGCCACGCGCACCCTGATCGTCGCGACCAGCGGCGTGGTGGTCTCCCTGCTGGTGCTGTACCTGGTCGGCGCGGTGCCGTTCCTCGTGGCATCGGTCCTGCTCGCGCTGGGCATGTTCGGCATGGGGATGGTGCCGTCGCTGCAGTACCGCGTGGTGAGCCTGGCCGGGCCGGGCGGCCAGCTGGCTCAGTCACTGCCCGTCTCGGCGGCCAACCTCGGCATCGCGTTCGGCTCGGCCGCCGGCGGCATGGTGATCGGCGCCTTCACCGCCTCCGCCACGGTGGTCACCGGCCTGGCCATCGCCGTCGTCGCGGCCGTGGTCGCCTGGGCCACCGGCTTCCTCAAGCCGCCGGCGGCCGGATCGGCCGTCACGCGGACGGGCGGGCAGGAGGGGGACCGGGTCCTCGGGTCCGCCTGACGCGACCACGACGAGAAGAGCCGCCGCAACAGGGAAGAGGAGACAGCCATGACCGATGAACCAGCGAACCTCGGCAGCCCGGCGGGCGGGGCCGCCGGCGCGACCGGCCTGCCCGAGGCCGTGGACCGGAGCACCTTCCAGGCCGAGCTGGACCGGCTGCGGGTACGGGAGAAGGCGCACACCCGCGAGGGCGACGCCATCGCCACGGCCCGGCGGCGCCTGCCGATGGTCGAGATGGACGCCGGCCTCACCCTGATCGGGCCCGGCGGACCGCTCACCCTGCTCGACGCGTTCGAAGGGCGCCGGCAGCTCATCGCGTACTACTTCATGTGGTATCCCGGGCAGCCCGCGGCCGAGCAGTGCGAAGGGTGCACGTGGTGCGCCACCTCGGTGGCGGAGCTGTCCTACCTCCATTCCCGCGACATCACCTACGCGGTCTTCTGCCAGGGGCCCTACGACGAGAGCCGCCGCTACCACGACTTCATGGGCTGGGACATGCCGTGGTACTCGGCGGCCGCCTCGCTCGGCGAGCTCCTCGTCGGGCGGCACATCGGCATGATGCACCTGGTGTGCTACCTGCGCGACGGCGACCGCGTCTTCGAGACGTACTGGACGACGCGCCGCGGTGTGGAGGCCATGGACTACAGCTACGCGCTCATGGACCTCACCGTGTACGGACGCCAGGAGCCGTGGCAGGACGCGCCCCCGGGCCGGCCCCAAGGGTGGACAGGCTCCGCCGAACGGCTCCGCACCGACGGACGTCCCATCCCTCAGTGGTCGCGACTGGAGGCCGGACGCTCTGACGACCTCACCGCCGAGCCCTGAGCGCGCCGTGAGGGTGGGGCGGGGCGGCGGTCATCGCTCCCGATACAGCACGAGGTGCTCGTGGTAGAGGACGCCGTCACGGACGTCGCCGGTGGCGGTGAACCCGGCGTCGTCGAAGTAGTCGAGATGGTTGCCCGTCACGGTGTACCGGCCGGTGTAGGCGCGGGGGCGGCCGTCACGCTCCTCCTCGTACCGGCCGTCGGCCCGCAGCTCCTGCCGGATACGCCCGTCCGCGGTCACCCACATGCCGACGTACGGATGCGGATCGGCACTCCCGCGCCCCGATGCCGCTGCCGACGGGGACGTCGAGGCTGAGGCCGACGGTGCGGCCGACGGGGCGGCCGCCGCCGTACGGCCGCCGCGTCCGTCGGCGCAGGCGGCCATCGTGGTGAGGAAGCCGACGATGAGCAGCACTCTTCCGATCATGTTCGCTGAACCTCCATGGTCACGCCGGCGGGCCGTGCCCCGTCCGGCTGGCGGTGCTCCCGAGTCTGACCAGGTCGCGGGCGGGGGAGAAGCGGCGAGGATTTCCTAGGAGCACCACACCCAGGCAGGTGTCGCCGGAAGCTCGAGCTGGCGGAGGCCGGTCACGTGGCCGTCCGGGTGGGGGTAGGCCGATCGGCTGGCGGTGCGGGTGCTCAGGTCCGTCGGGTGGGCTCGTCCTTGGTGGCCGGTTCGTCCAGCGGGGTGAGCGCCGACGTGGCGTCCTCGTGCTCCATCCCCGTGGCCTGCAGCAGATCGACGACCACGGAACGCAGCTGCGCGATGATGACGTGCGCCGAGAACCCCAGCCCCTGGGGCCGCTCCCGGGCCGCCACCGCCAGCAGTGCCTGCCGGGCCAGGGTCGGCTCCCGGCCGGCCCCGAGCTCCAACTGCAGCAGCAGCGCCGCCTCCGAGACCTCGCGCATCGCCTCGGCCAGGGCCGCCGGGGGAGGGCTGGCCTCTCCGAGCGAGGCCAGCGTGCGCCTGCTCAGCACCCGCGCGTTGCGCAGCGCCAGGTCCACCGGCACGGCGGCGGTCTCGTAGCGGGCCAGGCGGGCGCGCCGGTGCCAGTGCAGGGGCGAGATCATGGTGATCTCCTTGCTGGTCTCCAGCGCCGCCTCGAACTCCTCCACCGCCGCCTGCGTCGTACGCGCCTCCTCCAGGGCCTCGGCCGCCAGGTCCACGTCGCGCTTCTCGATCGCCTCCGCCGCCCGTTCCAGCACCGTGGACAGCGCGTCGAGCACCCCGGACAGGTGCTTGGCCGCGATCGTGAACGGGCTCGCGGGCAGTAACGCCACCGCGGCGATCCCGACGATGCCTCCCGTCAGCGCGTCGGCCATCCGATCCAGGCCCCCGGCCCCCTCACCCGGCACCAGCGTGGCGACCAGCACGGCCGACGACCCCGCCTGCGCGACGAACAGCGCCCCGCTGTTCAGCAGCACCGCCACCGCCATGGCCAGCCCGACCACCAGCGCGAGCTGCCAGGCGCCCGAGCCGATCCGGTACACCAGCAGGTCGCCCACGCCGACGCCCAGGCTGACCCCGACGACCAGCTCGACGACCCGCCGCAGCCGCTGCCCGAGCCCGACGCCCACGCAGATCAGCACGGAGATGGGGGCGAAGAAGGGGCGTGGGTGGCCGAGCAGCTCGATGGCGATGACCCAGGCCAGCGCGGCACCGACCGCGCACTGCGCGATGGAGGGCGCCATCAGGCCGAACGTGCCCAGCCGTTCCTTCATGAGATCGCTGAGCCTGGTTCGCACCTTTCCACGATGGCGGATCTTTATGACATTGGGGTCACGTTTGCCCCAGCTAAGTCCTTTTCGTCAGGTGTTGTGCCCATGCCCCGAGAACTCCTCACCGTTCGGGCCCCCGCCGCTCGGACCCGCGCCGCGAGGCCGCTGCCAGGATCGCCACCGCGGCCCGCGCCGCCGCCGACCGGCTCGACGACCCGCCGCAGGCCGCTGCCCGAGCCCGACGCCGATGCACGCCACCACCACCGCGATGGGCTAGAAGGACGGCGGCTGTGGCCGGGCACGGTCGGATGGGGCCGCCGGATGGGGCCCCGCCATCAGATGGTTCTGCCGGTGAGTCGGCCACCCGCTGCGGTCAGGAGTCGAGGAACGCGTCGACCGTCCGCACGAACTCCCCGCGGGCGCTGACGTGGATCAGGTGCCCGGCCTCGATCGTGACCAGCTTCGCCCCCGGGATCCGGGCCGCCACCTCCCCGGCGTCGAAGGGGCTCTGCGCCCCTCCCGACAACACCAGCGTGGGCGCCGTGATCTTCCCCAGACCCTCCGCCCATGCAGGATCCGGGTCGAGCATCTGCCGCTCCGTGTCGTGCATCATCCGCCAGTCGAACCCGGTGGACCCGTCCTCCACGATCGGCGATCGGCCGGTGAGCGGCACCGGTGGCGGCGGGTCCTCCAGCACCAGGCGCGCCACCCGATCCGGATGGTTCATGGCCGCGTGATAGGCGACCACGCCGCCGAGCGAGTGCCCCACCAGCGTGGCCCGTTCGATGCCCAGGTGGTCGAGCAGCGCGACGACGTCCTCGGCCATCGCGGGCACCGGGTACTCGCCCGGCCACCCGCTGGCCCCGTGGCCGCGCAGGTCGAGGGCGAACACGTGGTGGCGGGCCGCGAAGTGCTGGGTGACGCCGTTCCAGTCGTTGTGGTTCGCCGTACGGCCGTGCAGCAGCAGGAGCGGGGGAGCGGAAGGATCGCCTTCCTCCCGGTAGACGAGCTTGATCCCGTTGACGTGTGCTTCGCGAATCACACTCGCGACCCTAGCCCCCTCGGGGCACGACGCTTATCCCGCGTTGAGCGCCATGCTGCTCGTCCGGGCGGCGGCCGGGCTCTGTCCGGTGGCACGCGCCGCCCGGTTGTCTCCCATGGCGGCGCTGAGCGCACCTTGACATCACCCGCGGGGTTCATGGGCACACATTGACCATGAACCCCGCTGACCGGCTCGGTAGCGTCATCGGGGAATGACGCCAGGAGGAGGGGTAACGCATGCCGGACCCGATCGAAGTGCGCAAGGTGCCGATCGAGAGCGTCACCGACGCCTCCGGGCTGTCACGGCTCATCGCCGACGGGGTGATCGAGGCGGAGCGGGTGCTCGCCGTCGTCGGCAAGACCGAGGGCAACGGCGGCGTGAACGACTACACCCGCATCCTCGCCGACCGCGCCTTCCGCGAGGTCCTGGCCGAGCACGGGCATCCGGCGCCGGAGAGCGTGCCGCTGGTGTGGTCGGGTGGCACCGACGGGATCCTCAGCCCGCACGCCACCATCTTCGCCACCACGGCCGACGCCCCCGCCACCGAGGAGCCTCGCCTGTCGGTTGGCGTGGCGATGAGCGAGGTCATCCTGCCCGAGGACATCGGCCGCCCGGCCATGGTGGAGAAGGTCGCCGCCGGGGTCCGGGAGGCCATGAAGATCGCCGGCATCGACGACCCGCGCGACGTGCACTACGTACAGACCAAGACGCCGCTGCTCACCCTGGCCACCATCACCGAGGCCAAGAGCCGCGGCCAGGACACCGCCATCGAGGAGACCGGTCCCTCCATGGACCTGTCCAACTCCACCACCGCGCTCGGCATCGCCGTCGCGCTCGGCGAGATCGAGATGCCCAGCGCCGACCAGATCCACAAGGACCTGTCGTTGTACTCGTCGGTGGCCTCCTGCTCGTCGGGCGTGGAGCTGGACCGGGCGCAGATCGTGCTGGTGGGCAACGTGCGCGGGATCGGCGGGCGCTATCGCATCGGCCACAGCGTCATGAAGGACGCCCTCGACGCCGACGGCATCTGGGAGGCCATCAGGGACTCCGGGCTCGCCCTGCCCGACCGCCCGCACCCGTCGGACCTCGGGGGGCGGCTGGTCAACGTGTTCATGAAGTGCGAGGCCGACCCGTCCGGGCGGGTGCGCGGGCGGCGCAACATCATGCTCGACGACTCCGACGTGCACTGGCACCGGCAGATCAAGGCCGCGGTGGGCGGGGTGGCGGCCTCGGTCACGGGCGATCCCGCGGTGTTCGTCTCGGTCGCCGCCGTGCACCAGGGCCCCTCCGGCGGCGGTCCGGTGGCGGCGATCGCCGACCTCGGATAGCCGCCACCGGGCAGGGCGCCGCCGGTGGGCGTCACGCGTCCGGCCAGGGAAGCGCGGTCAGCTCGGGCCACGTGGCGGTCCAGCGGGCCACCTTGGCCTCGTAGACGTGGCGGGGCGCCAGCCGCGGATTGGGCCGCACGACCAGGTCGAACGCGTCCGACACGCCGTAGGGGGCGTACAGCCGCCACTCGCCCGACGGCTCGATCCGCACGCCGAGGCCGCAGGTCGTGGACGGGAAGGAGTCGATCGCGTCCTCGGCGCTGCGGTAGGGCGGGCAGGGGATGCCGAAGCGCTCCGCGTACCAGAGGTGCACGCGCGCCTCGTTGCGGATCTCCACCGGCACGTCGCCGAACACCTCCCGGCCCGCCCTGATCACCGCGTCCTCGGCCTCCCAGGACAGGTCCGACGGGTCGTGGTAGATCAGGTCGTAGTCCCGGATGCCGTGGTCGGGGTGGCGGCCGGTCACGTGGTTCCAGATCGTCTGGGCGACCGCGCCGGCCGCGACCCACCAGCCGGGCGGATCGAGCGCGCGGGCGCCGTGCAGCACGGAGGTGACGACGGGGCTGGCGGCGAGCACGGCCCGCACGGCGGCGAGCTGCTCGGCGGGCGGAGGGTCGTCGGGTGGAGGGTCGGCGGGTCTCACCGGGCCTGTCTATCAACCGGGACCGACAAAGGCGCGGGCCGCGTGGGTGAGGCAGGAGGCGGGGGCGGGCTCGGGGCGCGGGTAGTCTCGGAGGCTGTGCCCAGCATTCCGCAGCCCCTCGACCCCCACGACGACGGCTCCGCCGCCCCCGCCGTGGCCGCCGCCCTGGCCTCCTACGAGGCGGGTACGGCCGGCCCCGCCGAGGTGCTCAACGCCCTCTCCGGCGCCCGGCTGCTCGTCCCCGTGGTGGCCCTGCTGACCGAGACCGAGGTCGGCGCGCACGGGCTGCGGCAGGAGAAGGAGAGCGAGATGGCCCTGCCCAAGCTCGTCGGGCAGGACGGCAGGCAGGCGGTGCTCGCGTTCACCGGCACGCAGTCGCTGGCCCGGTGGCGGCCCGACGCCCGGCCGATCCAGGCCACCGCGCTCCAGGTGTGCCGGGCCGCCGTGCAGGAGCGGGCCGCGGCGGTCGTGGTGGACGTGGCCGGGCCGGTGCAGTTCGTGATCGAGGGGGAGGTGCTGGAGGCGCTGGCCGCCGTCGAGTCCGGCACTGTGAACGAGCTGACCGGCGTGACCGTGGCCCGGGTGGAGCCCGCGCCGCGCAGGCGCCGCTGGTTCTCCAGGGGCCGGTCAGGCAACGGCTGAGCGGCGGCCTCCCCGGACGCCCAAGCCCGCGGTCAGGAGCCCGATTCCGGCCACGCGTCCTCCTTCTTGATCGGGCGTACGTTGGCGCCCGGCTGCTGCCTGACCCGCTGGTTGATCGGCGGCAGCGTGAAGTGGCCGCGGATCATGTCCACGAGCCGGGCCATCTTGTCGTCGGCCACGCCGACCCGGCGCTGGTCGAGGGTGACGCCGATGATGTAGCGGCCGTGGTCGACCCAGTAGTGGAACAGGGCGCCGCGCTCGACGTCCAGCACGGTCCTGATCACCGTGCCGCTCTCCATCGAGCGCAGGTGCGTGTCCAGGCGGCCGCCGATCCAGTGGAGCTGGCTGCCGAGCCTGAGATAGGTGATCCGGCGCTCCTCGGGGGTCGTCTCGTGGAAGAAGTGCTGCAAATCGGCGTCGTCGAGCACGTCGGTGTAGAAGGCGCAGCCGGACGGGCCGAAGAACGCCACGAAGTGCAGGTCCTCCTGGTCGATCACGGACACGCAGCTCCCCAGGGCCTTCTCCAGGGCGTGGCTGATCTCGGGGAGGGTGCGGATCAGGATCTCCGACTCGCCGATCACCTTGCGCTTCGTGGTGGTCGGGGAGGGGCCCGCGGTGGTCTCCAGATGGGGCACGTACAGGCCGCGGCGGTAGAGGAACAGCAGGTAGCCGCCGGTCAGCGCGGTGAACGCGGCAATCCCGATCATGGACAGGCCGAGCAACTCGCCGGGCACGCCGCGGTTCCACAACACCGGCCCGAACCCGGCCGCGAACCCCAGCACCAGCCCGCCTGCCGCGGCCACCGTCATGGCGGTGACCAGCATGACGGGCAGCCTGCCGCGCACCCGGCCCGCCACGGCGGCGATCAGCGCGAGCGCGGCGACCACGGCCAGCACGGTGACGGCGCGGGAGACGTTGTAGTCCTCGCCCTCGATGTACCAGGCGAGCATCTCGAGCAACACAGGGGCAAGGACGAACGTCGCAATGACCACCGCGACCCTGGCGAACCGGTCCCTGTCCACGCGGGCAGTTTCCGTGATCGAGCCCTTGTCCGCAATAGCCGCCGGCGGGCAGCCATACCGGATCCGGCGTTCGAGCTCCCTTCCCGCGACGGCGGGCCTATGGTCTGCGGCGTGGTCGCACTCATGGCGCTGATCGGGCTGATCTGCGGGAACCGCATCAGGGCGCTGGCGGACTCCTACCACTCCCACGACGGCGGCCTGCCCCCGGCGGCCGTCGAACTGGCGACCGCCGCCGTGGCCGCGCTGGTCGCCTGGCGGGTGGGGCCGCCGTACGTGTGCCTCGCCGTGATCGGGGTCGCCCTGGCCGTCATCGACTGGCGTACCAGTACGCTCCCCGACGCGATCACGCTGCCCGCGTACCCGGTCGCGGCGCTGGCGCTGCTGCCGACGGGAGAGCTGCCCAGGGCGCTGGCCGGCGGGGCGGTGCTGGCAGGGGTGTACGGCCTGCTCTGGTTCGCCAGGCCGGACGCGCTGGGGTTCGGCGACGTCAAGCTGGCCGGGCTCATCGGCATGGCCAGCGCCGCCCTGGGCTGGCCGGCCCTGGTGGCGGCGGCCTTCTGCGGCCAGCTCCTCGGCGCCGTCTACGGCGTGGCCCTGCTGCTGACCGGCCGCGGGAACCGGCACACGCAGTTCCCCTTCGGCCCCTTCATGCTCCTGGGCGCGCTCACGACACTCTGTCTCGCCTGGTGAGCGAGGGACATCTCACTAGGCCGCACATGGAAGACTTGTACGCATGTTGCGCTGGTTGACCGCTGGAGAGTCCCACGGGCCCGAACTCGTCGCCATCCTGGAAGGCCTGCCGGCCGGGGTGGAGGTGAGCACGGCCGCCATCGACGAGGCCCTGCGCCGCCGCAGGCTCGGCTACGGCCGGGGCGCGCGGATGAAGTTCGAGCAGGACCAGGTGACGATCGTCGGAGGCGTCCGCCACGGGCGCACGATGGGCAGCCCGGTCGCGATCCGCGTGGGCAACACCGAGTGGCCCAAGTGGGAGAAGGTCATGTCGGCCGACCCGGTCGACCCGGCCGAGCTGGAGGGCCTGGCCCGCAACTCGCCCAGGTCCCGGCCCCGCCCCGGCCACGCAGACCTGGCGGGCATGCAGAAATACGGCTTCGACGACGCCCGCAACGTGCTCGACCGGGCCAGCGCCCGCGAGACCGCCGCCCGGGTAACGCTGGGCGAGGTCGCCAGGCGCTTCCTCAAGCAGGCGCTCGGCGTCGACATCCTCAGCCACGTGACCGAGATCGGCGGCGCCCGCACCCCGTCCGAGATCCTGCCCGGCCCGAACGACCTGGCCAGGATCGACGATGACCTGGTCCGGTGCTCCGACGCCGAGGGCAGCGCCGCCATGGTCGCCGTGATCGACAAGGCCCACAAGGACGGCGACACGCTCGGCGGCGTCGTCGAGGTCCTCGCCTACGGCCTGCCGCCGGGCCTGGGCAGCTACACGCACTGGGACCGCAGGCTCGACTCCAGGCTCGCCGCGGCGCTGATGGGCATCCAGGCGATCAAGGGCGTGGCGGTCGGCGACGGCTTCGAGACCGCCAGGCGCCCGGGGTCCCGCGCCCACGACGAGATCGAATACACCACCGAAGACGGCGTGCGCCGCATCACCAACCGCGCCGGCGGGGTCGAGGGCGGCATGACCAACGGCGAGATCCTGCGGGTCAGCGCCGCGATGAAGCCGATCTCCACGGTGCCCAGGGCGCTGGCCACGATCGACGTCAAGACCGGTGAGGCGGCCAAGGCCCACCACGAGCGCTCCGACGTGTGTGCCGTGCCCGCGGCCGGCATCGTGGCCGAGGCGATGGTCGCGCTGGTGCTGGCCGACGCGGCGATCGAGAAGTTCGGCGGCGACTCCGTGGAGGAAGTCGCCCGCAACCTGTCCGGCTACCTCTCTTCCATGGTGATCAAATGACAGCGAAGGCCGTGCTCATCGGGCCGCCCGGGTCCGGCAAGACGACGCTCGGGCGGCTGCTCGCCGAGCGGCTCGGCGTCGGGTTCCGCGACACGGACGCCGACATCGAGGCCGTGGCGGGCAAGCCCGTCGCCGACATCTTCGTCGAGGACGGCGAGGCCCGCTTCCGCGAGCTGGAGCACGAGGCCGTGCGCCGCGCGCTGGCCGAGCACGAGGGCATCCTGTCCCTGGGCGGCGGCGCCGTCCTGCACGAGGAGACGCAGGCCCTGCTCGCCGGTCACCACGTCGTCTACCTGGAGGTCGGGCTGGCCGACGCGGTCCAGCGGGTCGGGCTCGCCTCGGCCAGGCCGCTGCTGGTGCTCAACCCGCGCAGCCGGCTCAAGAAGCTCATGGAGGAGCGGCGGCCGGTCTACGAGCGGCTGGCCGTGATGACGGTGGTGACCGACAAGCGCGAGCCGGAGGAGCTCGCCGACGAGATCGTGAAGGGGCTGCCCGCATGACGGCGACGAGGATCACCGTACGCGGGGACAGCCCGTACGACGTGGTGGTCGGCACCGGCGTGCTGGCCGAGCTGACCACGCTGCTCAAGCCCGGCGTGCGCACCGTCGCGGTCATCTGCCCCGAGACCCTGCCGGAGATCGCCCGGCCGGTCCGCGAGGCGCTGTCCGCCGCCGGCCACGAGGTGGTCGAGCTGCCCGTGCCCGACGGCGAGCGGGCCAAGACCGTCGAGGTGGCCGCGGGCCTGTGGTCCGCGCTCGGCCGCCACGGCGTGACCCGCTCCGACGCCGTGGTCGGCGTGGGCGGGGGCGCGACCACCGACCTGGCCGGGTTCGTGGCGGCCACGTGGCTGCGCGGCGTACAGGTCGTGCTCGTGCCCACGACGCTGCTGGCCATGGTGGACGCGGCGGTCGGCGGCAAGAACGGCATCGACACCCCCGAGGGCAAAAACCTCGTGGGCACCTTCCTGCCGCCCGCGGGCGTGCTGTGCGAGCTGTCCACGCTGGCCGGCATGCCCAGGGCCGACTACGTGGCGGGCCTGGCCGAGATCATCAAGGGCGGCTTCATCGCCGACCCGGAGATCCTCAGGCTCATCGAGGCCGACCCCGAGGCGGCGACCCGTCCCGACGGGCCCCACACCCGCGAGCTCATCGAGCGCAAGATCCGGGTGAAGGCCGACGTCGTGGGCGCCGACCTGCGCGAGGCGGGCCTGCGCGAGATCCTCAACTACGGCCACACGCTCGCCCACGCCATCGAGCGCGAGGAGCACTACGGCATCCGCCACGGCGAGGCTGTCGCCATCGGCATGGTCTACGCCGCCGAGCTGTCCAGGCTCTCCGGCCGCGCCGACGTCGTCGACCGCACCCGCGCCATCCTCACCGGCGTCGGCCTGCCCGTCTCCTACCGCGCCGACGCCTGGCCGCACCTGCGCGACCACATGCGCCTGGACAAGAAGAACCGCGGCGCCAAGCAGCGCTTCGTCGTCCTCGACGATTTGGCGAAGCCGGGCCGTCTCGAAGCCCCCACGGAAGAGCTGCTCGAAGCCGCCTACAAGGAGATCTCCGCATGATCCTCGTGCTCAACGGGCCCAACCTGCGCCGGCTCGGCACGCGCGAGCCCGACGTCTACGGCGCCGAGACGTTCGAGGACCTCGCCGACCTCTGCCGCGACACCGGCAGAAAGCTCGGCCACCACGTCGAGGTGCGCCAGACCGACGACGAGGCCGAGATGCTCGGCTGGATCCACGAGGCGTGCGACGGCCGCATCCCGGTCGTGCTCAACCCGGCCGCCTTCACTCATTACTCCTACGCCCTGCGCGACGCCATCGCCCAGCGCACCGCCCCGCTCGTAGAGGTGCACATCTCCAATCCCGTGGCCAGGGAAGAGTTTCGCCATACCTCTGTCGTGTCCGGGGTGGCGACGGGAACCATCGCGGGCTTCGGGCTACAGTCATACGTCCTTGCGCTGCAAGCTATCGCGGAGATGAACACCACCTCATGAGGCACTACAAGTCCTTCGTCGCCCTCGGCGACAGTTTCACGGAAGGGCTGAACGATCCCGGTCCGGACGGGCACTACCGTGGATGGGCCGACCGGGTGGCCGAACGGCTCGCCGCAGACGACCCCGCCTTCCGCTACGCCAACCTGGCCGTCCGCGGCAAACTGCTCGACCAGATCGTGGCCGAGCAGGTGCCGGTGGCCGTCGAGATGGCCCCCGACCTGGTCAGCCTCTGCGCCGGAGGCAACGACCTGCTGCGGCCGGGCAGCGATCCGGACGTGATGGCCAAGCAGCTCGCGCGGGGCGTACGCGACCTGCGGGCGGGCGGGGCCGACGTGCTGCTGTTCACGGGGGTGGACCCGCGTGACACGCCGCTCATGCGCCGCCTGCGCGGCCGCTTCGCCATCTTCTACCTGCACCTGCGCTCCATCGCCGACCTGTACGGCTGCCGCCTCGTCGACCAGTGGTCCATGCAGGGGCTGCGCGACTGGCGGGCGTGGAGCGCGGACCGGCTGCACATGAACGAGGACGGCCACCGGCTGGTCGCGGCCCGGGTGCTGGACGTGCTGGGGGTGCCGTTCGAGGACTGGCGCAAGGACTGGCCGGACCGGTCGGTGGACCCGCGCGCCCGGCGGCGCGAGGACGCGCAGTGGATGCGCGAATACCTGGTGCCCTGGGTCTCCCGCCGCCTGCGCGGGGTGTCGTCGGGCGACGGGGTGTCCCCGAAACGCCCGGACCTGGCTCCCTGGTCTTAGGGCTTTCCGCTTACGGGGCTTGCGCCGGTTCTCGGGTTTTCCCGTCACCGGCGTCCGCCCAACCCGTCTCGCACGCTCGCGCCATGCCGTGCTGCCGGTTGCGCCGCTTGCCGTGACAGAGGGCCGCCGCACGCGTTCGCCGAGCTGCGCCGTTCCCGCGCTCGCCGCACCGGCCCCCGCATGGGCTCGGCGTGACCGTGCGGCGGGCGCGAGGCGCGGCGCCGCCGACGCGGCACGGGCCTGCCGCGTGTGCGGTGGGCAGGCCGGAGGCGCCCGCGTGCCCGGTCGAACCGGGGTGGCGAGGCCGATCCGCGGATTCCCGGGCGGTCGGGTCGAGGCGGTGGGGCGGGTCAGGTGGGGTCGGTGGCGAGGCGCTTCAGGGCGGCTCGCGGGACGGCCGGGTCCGTGGTGCGCCAGAACGGCGGGAGCGAGCCCAGCAGGAACCCGCTGTAGCGGGCCGTGGCCAGCCGGGGGTCCAGGACCGCGATCACGCCCTTGTCGTCCTGGGACCGCAGCAACCGGCCGACCCCCTGCGCCAGCAGCAGGGCGGCGTGGTTGGCCGCGATCGCCATGAACCCGTTGCCGCCCTTGGCCGCCACGTGCCGTTGCCGGGCCGAGGTCAGCGGGTCGTCCGGGCGCGGGAACGGCACCCGGTCGATGATGACCAGCCGCAGCGACGGCCCCGGCACGTCCACGCCCTGCCACAGCGACAGCGTCCCGAACAGGCACGTCGGCTCGTCCTCGGCGAACTGCTTGACCAGCAGCATCGTGGAGTCGTCACCCTGGCACAGCAGCGGCACGTCGAGCCGGTCGCGCAGCGCCTCGGTGGCCGCCTTGGCCGCGCGCATCGAGGAGAACAGCCCCAGCGTGCGCCCGCCGGCCGCCTCGATCAGCTCGGCGATCTCGTCGAGGTACTGCTGCGGCAGCCCGTCGCGCCCCGGCTGGGGCAGGTGCTTGGCGACGTAGAGGATGCCGGCGCGCGGGTGGTCGAACGGCGAGCCGACGTCGATGCCCTGCCACTTGCCGTCGCCGAGCCCCCACTGCGCCGCCAGCGCGTCGAACGTGCCGCCGAGCGCCAGCGTGGCCGAGGTGAGCACCACCGTGCGCTCGCCGAACAGCTTGTCGCGCAGCATGCCGCTCACGCTCAGCGGCGCCACCCGCAACATCGGCGGGCGCCGGTCGGTGCCCGCGTCGAGCCAGACCACCTCGGCCCGGTCGGCCTCGGAGGCGTGCCCGTAGGCGTCGAGCATGCGCACCGCCGTGTCGTGCACCTCGTCCAGCGCCGTGAACGCCGCCTTGCGCTGCCCCGCCTTGTCCGGGTCGTCCTTGTCCGCGTTGCGCGGGCCCATGGCCGTGATGCAGCGCCAGGCCGTGTCGCGGATGAGCTGGAGGGTCAGGCCGAGCACCTGGGGCAGCTCGTCGATGCGGCCGGGCGGCGCGGCGGCCAGCAGCGCCTTGAGGTCTTCGCCGGCCTCCATGAGCTGGTCGGCGACGGGCTGGTCGATCAGCCGGCCGACCCGGCGTACGGCCAGCATGACCGACGCCTCCGACAGCTCGCTGGTCACCACCGACGTCACCCGGTCGACCAGCTCGTGGGCCTCGTCGACCACCACGACCTCGTGCTCGGGCAGCACCGGCAGGTCGCCCATGGCGTCGATGGCCAGCAGCGCGTGGTTGGTCACCACCACGTCGACCTCGCCCGCCCGCGCCCTGGCCAGCTCGGCGAAGCACTCGGCGCCGCTGGGGCAGCGCGTGGCGCCCAGGCACTCCTGGGCGCTCACCGAGAACTGCCGCCACGCCTGCTCGCTCACCCCGGGCACCAGCTCGTCGCGGTCGCCGGTCTCGGTCTCCTCGGCCCACTCCTGGATGCGCTGCACCATGCGCCCGGTCGCGCTCACCTCGCGCGGGTCGAACAGCTGGTCCTGCTCGTCCTCCTCGGGCCAGCCCGCCGTCGCCTTGTAGCGGCACAGGTAGTTGCGGCGGCCCTTGAGTATCGCGAACGTCGGCTCGTGCGGCAGCTCCTTGGCCAGCGCCTCGGACAGCCGGGGCAGGTCGCGGTCGACGAGCTGGCGCTGCAGCGCGATGGTGGCCGTGGAGATCACGACGGGGGTGTCGCTGTCCATCGCGTGGCGGATGGAGGGCACGAGGTACGCCAGCGACTTGCCGGTCCCCGTGCCCGCCTGGACGGCCAGATGCTCCTCGTCGTCGATGGCCTTCTGCACGGCCTGGACCATGGTGACCTGGCCCTGCCGTTCGCTCCCTCCGAGAGCGTTGACCGCGATGCTGAGCAGTTCGTCCACTGGCGGGAGATGGGAGTCCGGCACGGCAGTAAACGCTACCCGCATTCCAGGGTCGTCGTGCCGAACGCGGTGTGATCGGCCAGACGCATCCCGGCGTTCCCGGACCCTCTCGGCGGGTTGCGTGGCACACTGGGCGATCGGAACTCCAACCTGTCCTCACCGGGCGTGACCGCAGGGGTTCCCGGTGTGAATGGGAAGGCCGGTTCAGTAGGGTTTTCCGGGGTTGAG
Organism: Nonomuraea sp. KM90; assembly: GCF_052246675.1. NCBI lineage: Bacteria > Bacillati > Actinomycetota > Actinomycetes > Streptosporangiales > Streptosporangiaceae > Nonomuraea > Nonomuraea sp. KM90. Next base: position 182,303 of record NZ_JBQQCB010000005.1, read on the forward strand.
TGGACGAATAAAGGCTGGTTAAAGCAGTATGTCTGCCATGTCGGAAGTTGTCCCGTTGCCGTCGTTCGGCGAAGTCTTCTTCGATGCACGAGGTCAGGAGCGGTGCCTCCGCGTCACGTGGCATGAGGGAACGCTGGTCCTCAGCCTGTGGCGCGGCGAGATGTGCACAGCGAGCTTCCGCATGCCGATGGAAGACGTCGGCCGGCTGCTCGACACGCTCGACGAGGGGTTCGCGGAGGCCACGGGCGAGCAGCCCGCCGTGCCCGCGCACGATCCCGGCACCGAGGTCATCCCGGGCACCGGCCAATATCACCGGCCGGCCCAGCACTCCCAGCAACCGCCCCCGCCGCAGCTGGACGAGCGGCCCACGGCGGCCCTGTCGCCCAGCGACGTCCTCGTGGCCCGGGGCGCCCCCGCCCACCAGGACAAGCTGGTGGCCTCGTACGGCGAGACCACTGCCCCAAGGGACCCAGCCCCCGCGTACGGCGAGACCGCGGCCCCCCGGGACACCACCCCCGCGTACGGCGAGCCCCGGACCCCCTTCACCGGCCCCCAGTACGTGGACGCGACCGGCCCCCAGCCGAAGTACACCGGCGACCCCTTCAGCGGTCCCCAGTACACCGGCGATCCCTTCAGCGGCCCGCAGTACACCGCCGACCCGCTCAGCGGCCCCCACTACACCCAGCCGCCCCCGCCCGAGCCGTTCACCGGCCCCCAGTACGTCGACAGCGAGCCCGTCTACCAGATGCCCGGCGACCAGCGCCGCCAGGCGCCGCTGAGCACCGACCCGCTCGGCTTCCCGTCCCAGGCCGCCGACCCGTACCAGCAGCGGCCCGACCAGTACCCGCCCGACCCCTACCCCTCGGACCCGTACGGCGGCCGGCGCCCCGACGCCTACCAGCCGCAGCCGCAGTCGCAACCCCAGCCTCAGCCCCAGCCCCAGCCGCAGGCGAGCGCGGCGGGCCTGGGCACGCCCATGCACGGCATCCCGGGCGCGGGCCGCCGCCGCTCGGCCCCCCAGCAGCCGCCGCAGCCCGTCCACGACGACTACGGCCCCTACCAGACCCCGCCCAACCCGGTGGACCCGCTGCTGGCCCTCGGCCGGCAGGAGCAGTACCAGCAACAGCAGCCCGACCCGAACCTGCCGCGTTCGTACGCCGGGGACCCCATGTTCTCCACGGGCGAGCGCCTGCGCCCCGAGCAGCCCGACTACCACGAGAGAAGCGACCGCAGGGAGTGGTGACCACGCGCTTCCGCCCGGACGGTACGCTCACCGCGGGACGATCGATCCGGACCTGATCGATCGCCCCTGACAGGACGGGGCTCGGGCGGGAGGAGCGTGGGTGAATCCGACCATGGGCCTGCAACTGCTGTTGATGGCCGGTGGGGCGATCGGCGTGACGGCCGTCGCACGGCGCAAGGGCTGGCCGGCCCCGCTCCTGCTGGTGGCGGCGGGGCTGCTGGTCTCGCCGCTGGTGCCGGCCGTGCCGCTGGACCCGGAGCTGGTGCTCTACGTCTTCCTGCCGCCGCTGCTCTACTCCGCCGCGCTCGACAGCTCCTACCTGCGCCTGCGTGACGTCAAGCGGGCCGTCGGGCTGCTGTCGGTCGGGCTGGTGGTGTTCACCACGGCCGTCGTCGGGCTGGTCGTCCACCTGCTGCTGCCCGACCTGCCGCTCGCGCTCGCGTTCGCGCTCGGCGCCATCATCGCCCCGCCCGACGCGGTGGCCGCCGTGGCGGTCGGGCGGCGGCTGGGCCTGCCGCGCACGTCGCTGACCATCCTGATCGGCGAGAGCCTGTTCAACGACGCCACCGCGCTGACGCTCTACCGGGTGGCCATCGGGGCGGCCGTGGGCGGGGCCGTGAGCCTGTGGGAGGGGCTGGGCGAGTTCGTGCTCGCCGCCGCCGGCGGGGTGGCGATCGGGCTGGCGCTGGCGTTCGTCTTCGCCTGGCTGTTCCAGCGCACCCGCGACTCGCTGGTCGAGAACACGCTGATGCTGCTGATCCCGTTCGCCGCCTACCTCACGGCGGAGTCCGTGCACGCCTCCGGCGTCATCTCGGTCGTGATCGTCGGGCTCTACCTGGGCAACCGCATGCACCTGCGGGGGTTCGGCACGCGGCTGGTGTCCGACGCGGTGTGGAGGGTCACCGACTTCTTCCTCGAAGCGATCGTGTTCGCGCTGATCGGGCTGCAGCTCGTGACCGTGGTCGAGGGCATCACCGGCTACAGCCCCTGGCACGTCGCCGGCTACGCGGCGGCGGTGCTGGGGGTGACGATCGTCAGCAGGTTCGTGTGGGTGTTCTCGGTGACCTACCTGATCAAGGTGCTGGGTAAGGGCGACCGGCGGCCGACGGTGCCGCAGACGGTGATCCTGGGGTGGGCGGGCATGCGGGGCGTGGTGTCGCTGGCCGCCGCGTTCGCCATCCCGCCGGAGGTGCCCGAGCGCGATCGGGCGATGCTGCTGTTCCTGACGTTCACCACCGTGATCGGCACGCTGCTCATCCAGGGCACCACGTTCCCCGCGCTGATCAGGCGGTTGCGCGTGTCGAGCGAGCAGGAGCGGTACGAAGACCGCCTGGCCGAGGCGGCGGCCCAGCAGGCGGCGCTGGAGGCGGGGCTGGCGGAGCTGGACCGGCTGGTCGCCCAGCTCGGGAGCGAGCCCGACGAGATCCAGAAACAGGTCGTCGACCAGCTCAAGGAGAAGTCGTGGCGGCGCTCCCTGAGCGCGTGGGAGCGCCTGGGCGGCGGCACCGGCGCCGGCGGCGCGGAGACCCCCAGCTCGCTCTACCGCCGCCTGCGCCGCGACATGCTGCAGGCCGAGCGTCAGGTGTTCGTCCGGCTGCGCGACGAGCGCCGGCTCGAGGACGAGGTGCTGCGCGAGGTGATGGCCCAGCTCGACTTCGAGGAAGCGATCCTCGAGCGTTAGGCCCTTCGTCCAATGAGGCGATCCGCCGGCGTCAGGCCATCTGGCTGTCCACGAAGCACCACCGCCAGCTCTCGCCGGGCTCGAAGGATTGGACGACCGGGTGGCCCGTCGCGTGGAAGTGGCCGGTGGCGTGCTTGGACGGCGAGGAGTCGCAGCAGCCGATGTGGCCGCACTCCAGGCAGCGCCGCAGGTGCACCCAGCGGCCGCCGGAGGCCAGGCACTCCTCGCAGCCGGCCGGAGTCTTCGCGGTCGGGTCGTCGGACGTGGAAAGATGCTCACAAATTGCCATACCAGAAATCCTAGGACCAGAGTCTCGTTCGAATTTCGGCCGGGCCTCTTGTGGCGCGCCGGGCAAGCGTGGACATTGGCCTCATCGGGGGAGTGACATAGGCCACACCATCCCGAGGAGCCGCGCGTGCTTGAGGTACGCAACCTCGAGGTCGTCTACGACGACGTGATGCTCGTGCTGCGCGGCGTCAGCCTCAGCGTCCCGCCCGGGTCGATCGTGGCGCTGCTCGGTGCGAACGGCGCGGGCAAGACGACCCTGCTGCGGGCGCTGTCGGGGCTGCTCGACGTGCACGACGGAGAGATCACCAAGGGCGGCGTCACGCTGGAGGGCAAGCCCATCCACCACCTCAGGCCGGCCCAGATCGTCCGGCGCGGGGTGAGCCAGGTGATGGAGGGCCGCCGCATCCTGTCGGAGCTGACCGTCGAGGAGAACCTCAGGGTCGGCGGCCACACCGCGGGCGACTCGCAGCTGCAGCGCGTCTACGACCTGTTCCCGGTGCTGCGCGAGCGGCGCAGGAGCGTGTCCGGCTACCTGTCGGGCGGCGAGCAGCAGATGCTGGCCGTCGGCCGCGCCCTCATGGCGGACCCGAAATACCTGCTGCTGGACGAGCCCAGCCTGGGCCTGGCGCCGTCGCTGGTCGGCCAGGTCCGCGACCTCATCGTCGAGATCAACCGGCAGGGCACCACGGTCCTGCTGGTCGAGCAGAACGCCACGATGGCCCTGTCCATCGCCTCCCACGGCTACGTCATGGAGACCGGAAAGATCGTGATGGACAAGCCGGCGCGCGAGCTGCTCGCCGACGAGGACATCAAGGAGTTCTACCTGGGGGCCGTCCGCTCGTTCCGCGAGGTCAAGCACTACAAGCGGAGAAAACGATGGCTCTCCTGACATTTGACGACGTGCACTTGAGCTTCGCCGGGGTGAAGGCCATCGACGGAGTCTCCTTCGAGGTGCGCCAGGCGGAGCTGCTGGCCGTCATCGGACCGAACGGCGCCGGCAAGACCTCGATCTTCAACGTCCTGTCCGGCGTCTACCGGCCCCAGAGCGGCCGGGTCACGTTCCTCGGCGCGGACCTGCTGACCAGGCGCCCGCACGAGATCGCCGCCATGGGCCTGGCCAGGACGTTCCAGAACGTGGAGCTGTTCCACAACCTGACGGTGCTGGACAACCTGATGCTCGGCCGCCACCACCACTTCCGCTACGGCGCGCTGTCCGCGCTGCTCTGGTACGGCCGCGCCAGGCGGGCCGAGCTGGCCGCCCGCGCGAAGGTCGAGGACATCATCGACTTCCTGGAGCTGGAGGCGTGGCGCCGCCATCCCGTGCGGCTGCTGCCGTACGGGGTGCAGAAGCGGGTCGAGCTCGGCCGCGCGCTGGCCATGGAGCCCCGGCTGCTCCTGCTGGACGAGCCCGTGGCCGGCATGAACCTGGAGGAGACCGAGGACATGGCCAGGTTCGTCATGGACATCCGCGACGAGCTGGGCATCCCCGTCGTGCTCGTGGACCACGACATGGCGCTGGTCATGGACCTGGCCGACCGGGTGCTCGTGCTCGACTTCGGACGCCCGGTCGCGCTCGGCAGCCCGGCCGAGGTCCAGCGCGATCCGGCGGTCATCGAGGCGTACCTGGGAGGGACGGCATGAGCGTGCGGACCGAGGGCGTGACGACGGCGACGATCGTCACGAGGGTGCGTGAGCGGGCCAGGACCGCCCCCGAGGCCGTCGCGATGCGGCACAAGGACCTCGGGATCTGGCAGGAGGTCACCTGGGCCGCGTACTGGACGCAGGTCGAGCTGGTCGCGCACGCCCTGCTCGCGCTCGGCGTCGAGCCCGGCGACCGGGTGGCCGTGCACTCGGAGAACCGGCCCGAATGGCTCTACGCCGACCTCGGCACGGTCGCCGTGCGCGGCATCACGGTCGGCCTCTACCCCACCAACCCGCCCGCCGAGGTCGCCTACCTGCTGGGCGACTCCGGCGCGAAGATCCTTATCGCCGAGGACCAGGAGCAGGTGGACAAGGCCCTGGCCGTCCTCGACGAGTGCCCCGACCTGCGGCATATCGTCTACCTGGAGCCGCGCGGCATCCGCGGCCGCTACGACGACGACGTCCTGATGTCCTGGCCCGAGCTGCTCGCCCTGGGTGCCGAGCACCGCGCCGCGCACCCCGGCACCGTGGAGCGCCGCATGGCCGAGGTCGAGCCCGGCGACGTGATGACGCTCATCTACACCTCCGGCACCACCGGGCCGCCCAAGGGCGTGATGCTCACCGTCGGGAACGTCGAGTTCGCCGTGCGCACGCTCGTCGAAGGCGGCGGCTTCACCTCGCCGCCGCCCGCCGAACGCGACCTCGCCCTGTCCTACCTGCCGCTGTGCCACGTGGCCGAGCGCGCGTTCACGGTGTGGTTCAACGCGGCGGCCGGGGTGCAGGTGAACTTCGCCGAGTCCATCGACACCGTCCAGGCCAACCTGCGGGAGGTGCAGCCGACGATCCTGTTCGGGGTGCCGCGGATCTGGGAGAAGGTCCTGGCCCAGGTCAACATCAGGCTGGAGTCGGCGTCGCCGGTCAAGCGGGCGGTCACCAGGTTCTGGCTGCGGGCGGCCGACCGGATCGGCGACACGCTGGTGCGCACGGGCGGGCGGCACACGTCCGGCACGCGGATGGCGTACGCGCTGGGCTGGGTGTTCTGCTACCGCTCGCTGCGCGAGCGGCTCGGCATGCGGCGGGTGCGCTACGCCGCCTCCGGGGCCGCGCCGATCGCGCCCGACGTGCTCAAGTTCTACATGGGCATCGGGGTGCCCATGCACGAGGTGTACGGCATGAGCGAGAACACCGCGATCGCCACCGCCAACCGCCCCGGCCGGATCCGCCTGGGCACGGTCGGCGAGCCGCACCCCGGCATCGAGCTGAAGATCGACGAGGCCACCGGCGAGATCATGACCAGGCACCCGGGGAACTTCGCCGGCTACTGGCGCAACCCCCGCGCCACGAAGGACGTCCTGGACGAGGACGGCTGGCTGCACACCGGCGACGTGGGCGAGTTCGTCGAGGGCACGCACGTGCGGATCACCGACCGGATGAAGGACATCATCATCACGGCCGGTGGCAAGAACCTGGCGCCCAGCGAGATCGAGAACGCGCTGAAGGCCTCGCCGTACGTCAAGGAGGCCGTGGTGATCGGGGACCAGCGGCCGTACCTGGTGGCGCTGATCGGGATCGAGCTGGACACGGTGGGGGACTGGGCGCGGCGGCGCGGCCTGCCGTACACCACCTACCGGGACCTGTCGGAGAAACCGGAGGTGCGCGAGCTCGTCCAGGGGATCGTGACCGGGGTGAACGAGCGGTTCGCCCGGGTCGAGCAGGTCAAGCGGTTCGCGTTCCTGCCGAAGGAGCTCGACCACGAGGACGGCGAGCTGACCGCCACCCAGAAGGTCAAGCGCTCGGCCATCGCCAAGCTCTTCGAGGACCTGGTCGAAGGGATGTACAGCCGGTGAAGGGGCTGCTCGAGTCGGTGATCAGGGGCCTGGGCAACGGCTCGGTGTACGCGCTGCTCGCGCTCGGCTTCGTGATCATCTACAAGGCCACGAGGGTGATCAGCTTCGCGCAGCCCGCCCTCATGCTGGCCGGCGGGGTCGCCGTCAGCTACCTGGCCGCGGTGACCGGCTTCTACCCGGCCGTCCTGCTGTCGGCGCTGCTCATCGCCGGCGTGGCGCTGGTCGTCGAGCGGGTGGCGATCAGGCCGATGGTGGGCCGGCCGGTCTTCGTCGTGGCGATCATCACGCTCGGCATCGACGTGGTCGTGCGGGTGGTGGTGAACGGCTTCATCGGCCGCGACGTGCGCCAGGTCGGTGACCCGTGGGGGTTCACGCAGGTCTCGCTCGGGCCGCTGGTCGTGCAGTCGCGCTGGCTGGCCATGATGCTGGTCACCGCCGTGCTGGTGGCGCTGCTGTTCGCGTTCTTCCGCTACACCCGCTACGGCCTGGCCATGCGGGCGGCGGCCTTCGACCAGGAGATCGCGCTCGCGCAGGGGGTCTCGGTGGGCGCGGTGTTCGCGCTGTCGTGGGGGCTGGCCGGGTTCCTGGCGGCGATCGCCGGGATGTTCGTCGGCACCGGGCAGGGGATCGAGCAGATGACCTGGGTGATCGCGTTGAAGGCGCTGCCGGCGATCATCGTGGGCGGGCTCGACTCGCTCGGGGGTGCCGTGGTGGGCGGGCTGGTCGTCGGGGTGGTGGAGTCGCTGTTCCAGTCGTACCAGGGGGAGTTCGCGCCGTGGCTGGGGCAGAACTTCGCGGTCGTGTCGCCGTACGTGGTGATGCTGATCGTCCTGCTGGTCAGGCCGTACGGGCTGTTCGGGACCCGGGAGGTCGAGCGGGTATGACCGAGACGCGCTCCGCGGCGGCGTCCGCCGCGCCCGACATACCGGTCGGCCGGTCACGAAAGGTGCGCGGGCGGCCGCTGCTCTACACCTCCTACGCCCAGGACATGGCGCTGCTCGACACCCGGGCCAAGCGGGTGTCGACGCTGGTCCTCGTGGTGCTGGCGTTCGGGCTGTCGGTGCTGTTGCAGGACCGGTCGCTGGAGGTGCTGGCGGGGGCGTACGTGCTGGCCATCGGCGCGATCGGGCTGAACATCGTCACCGGGTACGCCGGGCAGGTCTCGCTCGGGCACGCCTTCTTCGTCGCCATCGGCGCGTACACGGCCGCCGCGCTGTCCGGCCCCGTGGACGGCGAGAACCTCGGCTACGGCATCGCCGAGCTGTGGATCTGGCTGCCCGCCGCCGGACTCGTCGCGGCGGCGGCCGGGGTGCTGGTCGCGCCGCTGGCCACCCGGCTGCGCGGCCTCTACCTGGCCGTCGTCACGCTCGGCCTGGTCTTCCTGGGCGAGCACATCTTCAAGGAGTGGCAGGAGCTCACCGGCGGCCCCGGGGTCGGCCGGGAGGCGGCGATCCCGCAGCTGTTCGGCGTGCGCCTGGACCAGGACGGCCCGCTCGGCACCAAGGAGCAGCTGCTCTACACGCTCATGCTGGCGCTGCTCATCGTCTTCGCCGTGGCCGCCCGCAACCTGGCCCGCTCCCGCATCGGCCGCGCCTTCGCCGCCATCCGCGACCGGGACATCGCGGCCGCGGTGATCGGGGTGCCGCTGACGCGCTACAAGGTCCTGGCGTTCGGCATCTCGTCGTTCTACGCGGGGTGCGCGGGCGGACTGCTGTACACGATCTCCGGCTACGTGGAGCCCGGGTCGTTCAACCTGCTGCTGTCGGTGCAGTTCATCGCGATGGTGCTGATCGGCGGGGTGGCGACGGTGTCCGGGGCGATCGCGGGCGCGCTGTTCATCTCGCTCCTGCAGCCGGTGACCCGGTCGCTGCCCGCGCTGGTGCCGTTCATCAGCGGGGACACGACGCAGACGCCGAACGTGTTCCAGGTCGAGACCGTCCTGTACGGGCTGCTGATCGTGCTGTTCCTCATCTTCGAGCCCCGAGGCCTGTTCGGCCTGTGGATCCGGGTTCGCAACTACTGGAAGTCCTGGCCGTTCTCGTACTAGGAGGGTTGCGATGAAGAGTCGCTCCGCAACCGGATTTATCGCCATAATGGCCCTGCTGTCCGCATGCGGTGTCTTCCGGGGGGACGATCAGGGCGGTGAGGGCGCCGCCGCGCAGGCTCCAGGCGTCACCGCCGAACCCTGCCCCTCAGCCGTCGACACCAAGAAGGGCTGCATCTACCTCGGCACGGTCTCCGACCTGACCTCCGGCCCCTTCGCCGCGCTGGCCGTACCGATCACCGACGCCCAGAAGGCGTTCTGGGCCCGCGTCAACAAGGCGGGCGGCATCGGCGGCAAGTACGAGGTGGACGTCACCAGGTACGTCAAGGACAACAAGTACAACCCGGAGGTGCACCGGCAGGTCTACAACGAGATCAAGGACCAGGTGCTCGGGCTGGCCCAGACGCTCGGCTCGCCGACGACGGCGGCCATCATCGGCGACCTCAAGGCCAACAACATCGTCGCGGCCCCCGCCTCCTGGACCTCGGCCTGGGAGTTCGAGGACGTCATCATCGAGACCGGCTCCAACTACTGCGTGGAGGCCATGAACTCGGTGGACTACGCGATGGACACGTACAAGCCGAAGTCGGTCATGGCCGTCCACCTGGCGGGCGACTACGGCGCCGACGCCGCGGCCGGCGCCAAGTTCGCCGCCGAGCGCAACGGCCTGAAGTTCACCAGCGTCGAGACCCCGACGGGCGCGACCGAGCAGGGCCGGGCCATCACGGAGATCACCAAGAACAAGCCGGACCTGGTCATCCTGACGACGGGCCCCGCGGACGCCGCCACGATCGTCGGCCAGACGGCCGCGGCCGGCTACAAGGGCCGCTTCATCGGCACCGGCCCCACCTGGAACCCCGCCCTCCTGCAGTCGCCGGCGGCACCGGCGCTGAAGGCCCTGTACGAGCAGTCGGCCCCCGGCCGTCCCTGGGACGCCGACACGCCCGGCCACAAGGCGATGCGCGACGCGCTGCCCGGCGTCACCCCCAACGACGGCTACACGTCGGGCTGGGCGTGGGCGTACCCGCTGAAGGCGGCCCTGGACCAGATGGTGGCCGGCGGGGACGTCAGCCGGAAGGGTCTGCTGGCGGCGGTCAAGACGCTGAAGACGGTCGACTACGAGGGCATGCTGCCCCCGGAGGCCGGCAACTACGCGGACGCCACGGGCGCCTCGGTGTTCCGGCAGACCCTGATCAACAAGGTGGACGACAAGGCGACCACGGGGGTCACCACGGTGAAGGACTTCTTCGTGGGGCCCACGGCGCAGGCGCACACGTTCGACGGGCCCTGCTACACCAAGCTGTAGCCCGCCGATAGCTCCGGACCCCTCGCCGCTCCCTCGTCCCCGGGCGAGGGGTGGAGCCGTTGCGTACTTCTGCCTGTGGTTCTGCCTCGACCGCAGCTCACCGCGCCTGCTTCCATTTGTCGTGCGCACCTTTTCGAGGGAACGATGCCTGACCCGGTCGTCGGCACGGCTCCCACTCGCGCACCGACCTGTGCGCTGCGTCGATTTGTCGAACCCTGACAGATGTGGAAGCCCATGATCTCCTCCGAGTCCTCGGCCGAGCGGCGATACACCGGGACGGATGAACACATGAGCCGCGACAGCGCCCCTGTCGCGGCCGGCGTGCCGGTCGGGCGGTCCTGGTGATCGGCAGGGATCCCAGGCCGCAGCTGCGTGGCCGGCTGATCGAGTGCGAGACGCTGGACCGGCTGGTGGGGACCGTGCAGGCCGGCCGCAGCGCGGTCATGGTCGTACGCGGCGAGGTCGGCATCGGCAAGACGGCGCTGCTGGAATTCGCGCGCGGCAGCGCGTCCGGCTGCCGCATCGCCCGGGCGGCCGGCGTCGAGTCGGAGATGGAGCTGGCCTTCGGCGGGCTGCACCAGCTGTGCGCCCCGTTCCTGGACCATCTCGCTCGCCTGCCCGGCCCGCAGCGCGACGCGCTCCAAACCGCGTTCGGCCTGAGCGCGGGACATCCGCCGGACCGCTTCCTGGTCGGGCTGGCCGTGCTCAGCCTGCTCGCCGAGGTGTCGGAGAAGGAGCCGCTGGTCTGCCTGATCGACGACGCCCAGTGGCTGGACCGGGTCTCCGCGCAGACGCTCGCCTTCGTCGCGCGGCGGCTGCTCGCCGAGCCGATCGGGCTGGTGCTCGCCGTGCGCGACTTCAGCCTCGAGACCGAGCTGGTGGGGCTGCCGCAGCTGGCGGTGGGCCGGTTGAGCGACATCGACGCCCGCGCGCTGCTGGACTCCGTGACGCCCGGGCGGCTGGACGAGCGGGTCCGGGACCGGATCGTCGCCGAGACGCAGGGCAACCCGCTGGCCCTGCTGGAGCTGCCCCGGGGACTGACGCCGGCGGAGCTGGCCGGCGGGTTCGGGCGTCCGGACGCGCGGCCGCTGGCCGGCCAGATCGAGCAGAGCTTCCTGCGCCGCGTCGAGTCGCTGCCGGCCGAGACGCAGCAGTTGCTGCTCTGCTCATCGCGGCGGCCGAACCGATAGGCGATGTGACCCTGCTGACCCGCGCGGCCGAGTCGCTGGGCATCGACGCCTCCGCCGCGTCGCCGGCCGAGGCGGCGGGCCTGATCACCATCGGAACCCGCGTCCGGTTCCGCCATCCCCTCGTACGCTCGGCGGCCTACCGGGTGGCGGCCCCGCAGGACCGGCAGCACGTGCACCGCGCGCTGGCCGACGCGACCGATCCGCAGACCGATCCCGACCGCCGCGCGTGGCATCTGGCCAACTCGATGACCGGCCCGGATGAGACGGTGGCCGCCGAGCTGGAGCGCTCGGCCGATCGGGCGCAGGCGCGCGGCGGGGTCGCGGCGGCGGCCGCGTTCCTGGAGCGGGCGGCCGAGCTGACCCCCGATTCCGCCCGCCGCGGGGCCAGGGCGCTGGCGGCGGCGCGGGCCAAGTATCAGGCCGGCGGGTACGACGCCGCGCTCGAGTTGCTGGACGCGGCCGAGCTCAGCCCCCTGGACGAGCGCGAACGGGCCCAGGCCGACCTGCTGCGCGGTCAGATCGTGTGCGCCTCCACCAGTGCCGGCGCCGCCCTGCCGCTGCTGCTCAAAGCCGGCAAGCGCCTGGAGCCGCTGGACACCGGTCTGGCCCGCGAGACCTACCGCGACGCGCTGAACGCGGCCATGACGGCCGGCCACCTGCCGAGCGGCGCTCAGGTCGTGGACGTCGCCAAGGCGGTGCTGGCCGCACCGCCGGGTCCGCCACCAGGGCGCAACGATCTGCTCCTGGACGGCGCGGCCGTGGTGGCCACCGAGGGGTTCCCGGCGGGCGTGCCGATGATCCTGCGGGCCCTGGAGGACTTCCGCGACGGAGGGGTCTCCAGGGACGAGGGCCTGGGCTGGCTCCCGTTCGCCTGCCGCCTGGCCCACAACGTCTGGGACTTCGACAGCTGGTCGGTGCTCTCGGCCAGGCTGGTGGACCTGGCCCGCGAGACGGGGACGCTGTCGGTGCTGCCGCTGGCCCTCCACATGCGCGTGTCGAACCGGGCCCTCGCCGGCGAGCTCGCCGCCGCCGACGCGCTGGTCGCCGAGGCAGAGGCGATCGGTGAGGCGACGGGCAGCCGCTTCCTCGCCCAGTACGCCGCTCTGGTGCTCGAGCCCTGGAAGGGCCGGGAGGCCGCGACGCGCCAGGCGATCGAAGCGCTCACGCAGGACACGGTCCTGCAGCGGGAAGGCATGGTGGTGGCCGCCACCCAGTGGGCGAGCGCGGTGCTGTACAACGGCCTGGCTCGCTACGAGGAGGCGTACGTCGCGGCGGAGCGAGGCTGCGAGCACCCGCAGGAACTCGGAGGCCCGTTCATCAGGTCGCTGATCGAGCTCGTCGAGGCCGCCGCCCGGAGCGGTCGGGCGGCCCGGGCGGCCGAGGCCGCCGTGCGGATCGACGAGCTGGCACAGGCCAGTGGCACCGACTGGGCCCTCGGCACGTCGGCGAGCGCGCGTGCCCAGGCGAGCACCGGACCGGCCGCCGAGGCCCTGTACCGCGAGGCGATCGAGCGGCTCGGCAGCACCGAGGTCCGGGTGACGCTCGCCCGTACCCGGCTGCTCTACGGGGAGTGGCTGCGCCGGGAGAACCGCCGCGTCGACGCGCGCGAGCAACTCGGCGTCGCCTACGAGATGCTCGGCCAGATGGGCGCCGAGGCGTTCGCCGACCGCGCCCGGCGCGAGCTGCAGGCCACCGGCGAGACCGTCCGCAAGCGCGCCGCCGAGGTGCGCTCCTCCGCGCTCACCGCCCAGGAAACGCAGATAGCGCGCCTGGCCGGTGACGGGCTGACGAACCCCGAGATCGGCGCGCAGCTCTTCATCAGCCCGCACACCGTCGAATGGCACCTGCGCAAGGTCTTCGCCAAGCTCGGCATCTCCTCCCGCAAGCAGATCCGCACGGTGCTCGGCGGCGCGGCGGCCACGGCCTGACCGCTCCGCGGGCGAGATCCGGCAGGCTCTCGCCCGCATCGCCGCTGACTGAGCCGGGGCGGTGGCGTCCCGTACCCCCGTCAGGGAATGATCGTCTGTCCTCGCGCGGAGCCTTCGACGGCTTCGACATACGCCCGCGCGACCTCGGCGGCAGGCGTTCCGGCGGATCCGTCCGTGCCCATGGCCTCCAGCGTCTCCCGAACCCAACCCGGGCTGATCACGTTGATCCGCAGCCCGCGCGGAAGCTCGGCGGCCGCGTTGCGGACGAAGCCCTCCAGACCCGAGTTGACCAGCGCCCCCAGCGAGCCACCGGCCAGCGGGGCGGCGAACGTGCCCGCGGTGAGCGTGATCGAGCCACCGTCCCGCAGGTGGTGCGCGGCACGCATGGCCAAGGCGACCTGCCCCAGAAGCTTGCCGCGCAGCCCGGCCGCGAACTCCTCGTCCTTGGCCGTACCCAGGTCGATCAGCGGCCCGCCGGCAGCGCAGCACACCACCGCGTCGGCGTCGGGTACCGCGGCGAAGAGGGCGTCGAGCGAGGCGGGGTCCTCCAGATCCACCCGCACCTCACCGCGCCGCGAGGCCGGCACCACGAGATGGGCCGGTCGCAACGCGCCGACGACGGCCCGGCCCACGGTCCCCGTCGCTCCGATCACGATCACTTTCATGCCTCGATCATGCCAACAGGGGCGCCGCGGCGGGGAGGCGGCCGGGCGGCCCGCCACCTTTCAAGATCACGTCTGCTGGTACGTTGAGGCGGGTCGGAATGTAATGTCGATCCCGATAACGGAGGGCATGATGCGCGCCGTCGTCGTCAAGCAACCCGGCCCTGTCGAGGCTCTGGAGATCGTGGAGGTCCAGGAGCCCACGCCGGGCGAGGGCGAGATCGCCATCGACGTGGAGTACGCCGGCGTCGGCTTCGTCGACACCCTGTTCCGCGCCGGCGCCTTCGACTTCCCGGTCCCGTTCACGCCGGGCATCGAGGTCACCGGCCGCGTACGCTCGGTCGGCCCCGGCGTGACCGGTTTCGAGCCCGGCCGGCCCGTGGGCGCCTGCCTGAACGACTTCGGCAGGGCCGCCCGTGCCGGCGGGTACGCGGAGGTCGCCGTCGCGCACGCCACCATGGCCGTGCCGCTCCCGGAGGCCGCCGACCGGGCCCGCGTCGCGGGCGCCCTGGTGAACGGCGTCACCGCCTGGATGGCGCTGCACGACCTGGCACGCCTGCGGGCGGACGAGGACGTCGTGGTGCTGGGCGCCGGCGGCGGCCTGGGAGGCACCATGTGCCGCATGGCCGCGGCCCACCCGGCCCGCAAGGTGATCGGCGTCGTCGGCAGCGAGGCCAAACGCCCGGCGGCCCCCGCGGAGTGCACCGACGTCGTCCTCGCCGCCGACCTCGACGACGCCCTCAGGCGGCTGAGCGGCGGGCGCGGCGTGGACGTGGTGGTCGACCCGGTGGGCGGGGACCTGCGGCGCCGGGCGTTCGAGCACCTGGCACCGTTCGGCCGCCTGCTGATCGTCGGCGACGCCAGCGGCGACGACACGGCACTGCCCGGCGACGGCGCCTGGCTGAACTCCCGCCAGGTCATCGGCCTGAGCGTCGGCGGGGTGGCCCATCTCGTCCCGCGGTCGGTGGCCACGGCGAGCGCGGCGGTCATCGGCCTCCTCCACCGCGGCGTGCTGAACGAACCGGTGCCGGCGGTGGTGCCGTTGAGCCAGGTCGCTGACGTCCACGCGGCCCTGGAGTCCCGCACGGCGCCCCCGAAGACGGTCCTGGCCGTACGTGAGTGACTGGTGCGCATCGGATGGTGCCGCGATGACGGGGACCTCAGGTGAGGAGGCCGATGGCGACGCCCTGAAGGAGGCGTTGCGCGCCTACGACGAGGCTCACGCCGACCTCACCGGCGAGAACGTGATCACGCCGGCCTCTGCGGATGTTTCGGAGGTCGAAGAGGACGGCGCCGATGGTGATGCCGATGGTGATGCCGGTGGTGTGCTCTCGATCCTGACCCGCACCGACTACCTGGTCGACGACTTCGACGAGATCATCGCGGCGGGACGGCGGGCGTACCGTTCGATCGAGCCCGACGCGGGCGAGGACGAGGCGCACGACCGATCACGGGGATGATCTGGTTCCTGGAGGTCGGTGAGGCGATGCCGGTCGAGTACCACAACTGCCCGGTGGATCCGTTCGCGGTGGCCGGGGAGGCGGATGACGGGCTGCTCTACACGCACCGTCACATCTACATGCCACCGCCGGGCGACTTCCCGGAGACCGGCTAGCGTCGGCCTGCGCCTGCACGTCACTCGGACGGAAGGATCTGTCTGTCACAACCGGCTCGGTCGTTCGGTCATAGCAGGGGGCGGAGTTCCCCCCATCCCGGCGGGTGCGCGGGACGGCCGATGGTCGTCGGGTTCCCATCAGCTGTTCCGGCACTTCACCAGGGTGGAGACGCGGTGCCGGCCGGGAGACGGTCACGCAGCAACGGAGGATGACCGCATGATCGAACCGGATCAGGTGCCGTGGCACGCGCTGCCGGCGGGCGATGTCGCCTTGCGGCTTCAGGCGGCCCCGGAGGACGGTCTGTCGACCGGCGAAGCGGCACACCGGCTCGAGCGGTACGGCCCCAACCAACTGCGGGAGGCGGCCCGCGAGCCGCGCTGGCGGGCGTTCCTGCGCCAATTCCAGGACCTGATGATCCTGATCCTGCTGGTCGCCGCCGCGGTCAGCCTGGTGATCTCGCGGGACTGGGAGACCCCGCTCGCGATCGCCGTGGTCGTGCTGCTGAACGCCACCATCGGCTTCGTTCAGGAGTCGCGCGCCGAAGCCTCGCTGGAGGCGCTGCGGAGGATGACCTCCACCACCGCCACCGTGCGGCGCGACGGCCGGCTCGCCCGGCTGAACGCCAAGGAGCTGGTTCCCGGTGACGTGGTGGTCGTCGAGGCCGGAGACCGGGTGCCGGCGGACGGGCGGCTGTTGTCGTCGTCCGCGCTGGAGGTACGGGAGGCGGCGCTGACCGGGGAGGCCCAGCCGGTCGCCAAGTCCGCCGCCGGCCAGGTCGAGGAGGGGGCGCCGCTGGGTGACCGGACGAACGCGTTGTTCATGAACACCTCGGTCACCCGCGGGCGGGGCGAGATGCTGGTCACCGCCACCGGCATGGCGACCGAGACCGGCCGGATCGCGGGCCTGCTCGCCACGGCCAAGCCGGTCCCGACCCCGCTCCAACGGCAGATCAGCGTGCTCAGCCGGACCCTGGCCCTCATCTCCGCCGTCGTGGTCGTCATCGTGGTCGTGCTCGGACTGGTGCGCGGACAGGAGCTCGGCGTGCTGTTCGTCACCGCGGTCTCGCTGGCGGTGGCCGCCATCCCCGAGGGGCTGCCGGCGGTGGTGGCGTTCACGCTGGCCATGGGCACCGACCGGCTCGCCCGCCGCGGAGCCATCGTCAAGCGGCTGTCCTCGGTGGAGACCCTCGGCAGCACCTCGCAGATCTGCACCGACAAGACCGGCACGCTGACCCTCAACCAGATGACCGCCCGCGAGCTCGTCCTCGCGCAGCGGCGCTTCACCGTCTCCGGTCACGGCTACGCCGTCGACGGGCGGATCCGCTCCACGGACGGCCTCCCGCCACCGCCTACCCTGGACCAGGCGTTACTCGCGATGGCGCTGTGTACCGACGCCGTGCTCCGCGACGGGGAAGAGGTGGTCGGCGACCCCACCGAAGCCGCCCTGGTGGTGCTCGCCGAGAAGGGCGACATCGACGTCACGGCCCTGCGCCGGCGGCACCCGCGCCTGGCGGAGATCCCCTTCGACGCCGATCACAAGTTCATGGCCACGTTCCACCACTGGACGGACGACGACGGCCGGCCGGTCGTGCGCTGCTTCGTCAAAGGCGCGCCGGACGTCCTGGCCGCACGTGCCACCCACCAGCTGGGCCCGGACGGCGTCGCCGAGCTCGGCCCGCAGGCCCGGCGACGCCACGACGAGGCGAACGCGACCCTCGCCGAACAGGGCCGCCGGGTGCTGGCCGTGGGCCGCCAGGACTTCCCCGCCGACGGGTTCGACACCGGCGACGACGCGAAGGAGCTGCTGGACCGCATCGTCCTGATCGCCCTGGTCGGCATCGTCGACCCGCCCCGCCCGGAGGCACGGCAGGCCATCGAGCAGTGCCACGAAGCGGGCATCCGGGTCCGCATGATCACCGGTGATCACGCGGTGACGGCCGCGGCCATCGCCCGAGACCTGGACATCCCCGGGCAAGCCGTCACCGGCGCCGAGCTCGACCAGATCTCCGACGACACCGAGCTGGCCCGCCGCCTGGACGACATCGGCGTGATCGCCCGGGTCTCACCCGAGCACAAGCTGCGCATCGTCGGTGCCCTGCAGGCCCGCGGCGACGTGGTGGCGATGACCGGCGACGGCGTCAACGACGCCCCCGCGCTACGCAAGGCGGACATCGGCGTCGCCATGGGCCTGACCGGGACGGAGGTGACCAAGGAGGCGGCGACCATGGTCCTGACCGACGACAACTTCGCCACCATCGTGGGCGCCGTACGCGAGGGGCGCGGCGTCTACGACAACATCGTCAAGTTCACCCGTTTCCAGCTCTCCACCGCGCTCGGCTTCGTCCTGACGTTCCTGATCACCTCGCTGACCGGCATCGCCGGCGGCGCCCCGTTCACCGCCCTGCAGATCCTCTTCGTCAACCTCGTCATGGACGGCCCGCCCGCGATGTCCCTCGGCGTCGACCCGGTCAGCCCGGACGCGATGAGGCGGCCACCCCGCCCCGCGCGCGAAGCCATCCTCACCCGTGAGCGTCTCATGCGCATCCTGCTGACCAGCGCCATCATGGCGACCGGCACCGCCGCCGTGCTCGTCTGGGCCCCGGGGCCCGCCCCGGCCGTGGGCCAGGCCAGTGTCGCGGGCACGATGGCGCTCGTCACGTTCGTCTTCTTCCAGGCGTTCAACCTGCTCACCGTTCGCCACCCCACCCGCAGCCTGTTCCACCGCGAAACCCTGCACAACGTCAACCCGCTGCTCGCCACCCTGGCGGTGGTCGCCTTGCTGCTGCTCATCGTCGAACTGGACGCCCTGCACGGCTTCTTCACCACCACCGATCTCACCTTCGGGCAGTGGATGACCTGCTTGGCCGTCGGCTCGGCCATCCTGTGGACCGGCGAGGTCGTCAAGGCCCTGCTACGCGTACGCGACCGCCGTCGTCGCACTCACGGCACGTGAGCGCGACCTCATGGGGATCGTCAACCCGTTCGAACGCTCACGCAGGCGGAAAGCCGGATCGGCCTGTCACAACACGCCGCGCCATCCGGTCTTAATTTGCTGGAACCCAAGAACAGAGTGCCACTGAAAGGTGTACCGATGAACAACCCGACATTGTCCCCGGAGCACGACTACAGCGGCTCGACGTTCAGACCGCTCTACACCACGCGTGTCACCGTGACCGCCGGAGCTTCCGCCCGGGCCGACTCCGCCGACCGCGGCCTCACCCTGGAGCTGCGGATGCCCGAGGAGATGGGTGACGACAACCTCGGCCCGGACCCCGAACAGCTCTTCGCCGCCGGATACGCCGCCTGCTTCCACGGCGTCCTCGCCCTGCTGGCCCGCCGGCACCTCCTCGACCCCGAGACGATCAGCGTGGAAGCAGCCGTCGCCTTCGCCCGCGACCCTGCCGACGGCGACTACGAGCTGAGCGCCGACCTCGTCGTGACCTGGCCCGGAGTCGAACGCGAGACGGCGGCCCCGTTGCTCGCGCAGGCGAGCGCGCTGTGCCCGTACGCGAAGATGACCCGCCGAAGCGTGCCCGCCACCATCAGCTTCGCCGCCTGAGCTCGCGCCTCCGGCGGTGGAGCGCCGCCCAGACGGCAGACCTATTCCAGGATGTCGTCCGGGCCGAGGGTCACCTCCGGGGTCGCTTCGCCGGGCTCCTCCGGCTTCTCCTGGCGGCAGCCCTCGCCGCACCCTTCGAAGCGCGCGGCGTCGATCGGTGTGAAGGCCGTCGGCTCCACCCCCCTCAGTGCCGACATCATCGTGTCCTTCCAGATCGGACCCGGGATGCTGGCCCCCTGGACGGCCCCGTAGTACCGGCCGCCGATCGTCACGCCCGTCAGCTTGTGACGCTGGGATCCCCGGGGGTCGCCGAGGCTGACCGCGGCCGCCAGGTCCGGGGTGAAGCCGGCGAACCAGGCCGACGCGTAGTCGTCCGTGGTGCCCGTCTTGCCGGCGGCGTCCCGGCCGATGCCCCCGACCCCGCTCATCGTGCCCTTCGTGAACACCCCGGACAGGACCTCGGCGGTCGCGTCGGCGATCGCCGGTTCCAGGGCCTCGCGGCACTTCGGGCGGTAGCGGGTGGTCTTGCCGTTCCTGTCCGTGATGTGGGTGATCACCATCGGGGCGCAGTACGTGCCGCGCGCCGCGATCGCCGCGTACGCGCTCGCCACCGTCACCGGGTCCGCCTCGTTGATGCCGAGCGTGAACGTCTCGAACTCCTGCAGCTTCTTCCCGTCCGCCCGCCGGATGCCCAGCGACTTGGCCGTCTTGACCGTGTCGCAGAGCCCGACCCGCTCCTCCAGCTCCATGAAGAACGTGTTCACCGAGTCCCACGTCCCGCTCCGCAGCGTCTTCCAGCCGGGGGAGCCCTCGTCGTTGGTGACGGTGTGCGTCGGGTCGCCGACGCTCTGGTCCGCGCAGTTCTTGAACGTCGAGTACGCCGGGGCCCGGTAGCCGGCGCCGGCGGTGAGGCCGTCGTCCAGCTTCATGCCCTCCTCCAGCGCCGTGATCAGGGTGAACGTCTTGAACGTGGAGCCGGGCTGGAAGCCGATGCCGCCCCCGTGCGCGGCGTCGGCGACCACGTTGTACGAGATCTCGTTCCGGGCCGCGCTCCTCCCGTACCGCCTGCTGGCGGCCATCGCCCTGATCGCCCCCGTGCCGGGCTCCACCAGGGCCTCGGAGGCGACCGGCTCGTCGGAGGCGTGCACGTACCGCTTGATGGCCCGGTCGGCGGCGGCCTGCATGGCCGGGTCGATCGTCGTCCTGATCGTCAGGCCGCCGCGGTTGAGCATCGTCAGCCTGGCCTTGGCGGTGCGGCCGAAGTCGGGGTTGCTGAGGATCTCGTGCCGGACATACAGGCAGAAGTACGGATACTTGCTGGACTCGCAGCCGCCGGGGATCTGCGTGCCCTTGTACCCGAGCTTGGTGGCCTTCGCCTTGGCCGCCTCGGCGGTGGTGATCTTGCCGAGCTCGGCCATCCGGTCCAGGACCACGTTGCGGCGCTTCAGCAGGCGCTCGCGATGCTGCTTGCCCAGGTTGGGGTCGGTGGCGTTCGGGTCCTGGACGGCCCCCGCGAGCGTGGCCGCCTGCGGCAGGGTCAGCTTGGCCGCGGACCCGCCGAAGAAGCGCTTGGCCGCCGCCTCCACCCCGTACGCGCCGGCGCCGAAATACGCGATGTTCAGATATTTCTCGAGAATCTGGTCCTTGGTGTACTTCTCCTCGATCCCCATCGCGTACCGCAGCTCGTTGAGCTTGCGCGCGTAGCTCGCCTCCAGGGCCGCGTTCCGCTCCGCCTCGGTGTCGGCCGAGTTGAGCAGCACCTGCTTGACGTACTGCTGGGTGATGCTCGACCCGCCCTGGCTCACCCGGCCCGACTGCAGGTTCGTCGCGAACGCCCGCAGCGTGCCCTCGATGTCGATCGCCCCGTGCTCGTAGAACCGGAAGTCCTCGATCGACACGATGGCCGTCTTCATCGTCTCGGAGATCTCGTCGAAGCCGACGACCTCGCGGTACTCCTCGTAGAAGCGGGCGATCTCGCCGCCCTTGGCGTCCCGCACGATCGTGACCTCGGCCGGCGGCGGCTCGGCGAGGTCGGCGGGCTTGAGGTTCACCTCACCGGCGGCCGTCACGAACCCGAACCCGGCGCCCCCGACGGCCGGGATCGCGATGGCGGCCACGAGCACGCCCGCCGCCGCACCCGCGGCGCCCAGGCGTATGATCTTCGTCCCCCGACGTGACATCAGAGCCTGCCGAGCCCGCGGGCCAGGATCGTGGCGGCCCGGGCGATGACCGTGTCGTCGGCGGGCAGGCCGGCGACCTCGCGGTTGGTGTAGACGGCCAGGATGATCGGGGCACCCGACCTGCCGGACGGCCAGGCCACGGCGATGTCGTTGGCCGCGCCGATCTCCGAGTTCGTGCCCGTCTTGTCGCCGATCGTCCAGGTCTTGGGCAGGCCGGCGCGGATGCGCGCGTCGCCGGTCTCGGTGGCCACCAGCCAGGCGTTGAGCCGCTCCCGGTCCTTGGCGTCGAGCGCGTTGCCGGCGGTGACCAGGCGCAGGTCACGGGCGATGGCCGCGGGCGTGGTGGTGTCGCGCTTGTCCTTGGGGGTCCAGTCGTTCAGCTCGGTCTCCCAGCGGTCCAGGCGGGAGACCGGGTCCTTGAGCGTGCGGAAGTACCTGGTCAGCCCGGCCGGGCCGCCGATCTGCTTGAGCACCATGTTGCCCGCGGTGTTGTCGCTCAGGGTGATGGTCGCCTGGCAGAGCTGCGCGACCGTCAGGCCGTCCTTGACGTGCTTCTCGGTGGTCGGCGAGTTGGGCTTCAGGTCGGCGGCCGTCCACTTGACGACCTTGTCCATCAGGCCGGGCTCGGAGGTGCGGGCCCTGTCCAGCGCCGCCGCGCAGGCCATCGCCTTGAACGTGGACAGCAGCGCGAACCGCTCGCCCGACCGGTACGCGACCGTCCTGCCGGTGGCGGTGTCGATGGCGTACGCGCCGATGCGGCCCTTGAAGGACGCCTCCAGAGCGCGCAGCTCCTTCTTGACGCGGGCCGCGGCCACCGGTGCGGGCTGGACGGTCGCGAATCCCACGGGCGCCGACCGCTCGGCGCTCGCCGCCGGGGCGGCCGTGGCCGTCCCCGATGTCAGCGTGCCGCCCGCCAGGAGGGAGATCGTCAGAGCGGTCGCCCGCAGCGCGGCCGGGTAGCGGCGGGCGCGGAGGTGTCGCATGCCATGTCCTTGCTGTCGTCCGTCATCAGGTCAGAGGGCAGGAGCAAAGCAGATGCGATCAGCCGATGTCTAATAGCGATATCGGGAAAAGTTCGATATCGAATCCCATATGACAGCAGGTCAGCGCCGCCGTAGAAGGACCAGCACCCCCGCGGCGACCAGCCCGCCGGCATGCAGGCACAGCGTCGCCACGATGCCGATCCGGTCGCCGAGCGCGCCCGCGAGCGCCATGCCCAGCAGCCCCGTGGCCGCATGAGCGCTGCCGAGCAGGCCGAAGACGGCACCCCGGCGGTCATCGCCGGTGAGCGTCTGGGCCAGGGTGGTGAATCCCGCCATCGCGGCCGCCGAAGGGACGCCGGCCACGACGATCAGCACGAGCGCGGGCCACAGCGCGGGTAACGCCAGCGGGTACGCGAACAGCGCCAGGTCCACCGCCCCGAACACGACCGTCCCCCAGCCCAGCAGCGCCCGGGGCGAGGCGTTCCCCGGGTACGCCGCCACGGCCAGCCCCCCGGCGATCCCGCCGACGGCCTGCACCGACAGGAACAGCCCGTACGCCTCCCCGCGACCGCCCAGCACGTCCGCCACGAACGGCGCCGCCAGCGTCGCGAAGATCCCCTCGCCCAGCCCCGTGATCGCCATGTACGCCACCAGCAGCCGGACCCCCGCGTCCCGCACCGGCGCCGGCCGCCCGCCGGCCCGGCGCGACGTCGGGGCGGCCCGGCCCGGCGCCCGCAGGCCGGCCAGCAGCAGGGCCGAGAGCACGAAGCAGGCCACGTCGATCCACACGACGGCCGCCAGCCCGCCCGCGCCGACCGCGACCCCGCCGGCCATCGCCCCCAGCAGGCGGGCGGCCTGGCCGCTCTGCCCGTGCAGGGCGTTGGCCCGGACGAGCTGCGACTCGGCCACGAGCTGGGGGAGGAGCGCCTTCTGGGCGGGGGCGAGCAGCGTGCTGAGCACGCCCGTCCACAGCGCGACGGCGTAGACGATCCACACCTGGGCCGGCTCGCGTACCGCCAGCAGGGGCAGCAGCCCGGCGGCGAGGAGCAGGTCCGTGGTCACCAGCAGGCGGCGGCGGTCCCAGCGGTCGGCCAGCATCCCGGCCAGCGGGCCCAGCACGACGTCGGGCAGCCGCGAGACCAGCAGCATGATCGCGGTGGACAGCGTGGAGCCGGTCAGCTGGTAGACGTGGAAGGCCAGGCCGGTGCCGATCGCCCAGTCGCCGGTCTGGGAGACCAGGCCGGCCGCCAGCAGCCGCCGGAAGTCCCGGCTCCCGCCCAGCAACCCCCGGATCCCGCCCCCTGCCTCACTCACCGGCGCCACCCCGAACCGGCGAGAAAGCCCCCCGCGCCTCGGCCGCCGGACTCGGCGACAAGGACCGCCGGACCTCGGCGGCCGGACCCGGTGAGGGAGACCTCCGCACCTCAGTCACCGGAGGCGGTCGGGGGGAGGGGGACGAGCATCTGGGTCAGCAGGACCGGGCGCGACCCCTCGGGCCGGGCGGCCGGATCGGCGACGCGGGCCATCAGCGGCTCCAGCAGGCTCGCCAGGTCGGCACCGATCGCCTCGATCTCCTCCGGCGTCGCGTAGAGGTAGGTGTTCCCCACCCCGCCGACCGCCCGCCACGCCCCGGTCTCGTCGGCGCGGTGCTGCTGCCACTCGACCAGCCGCGACAGCGCCCGCTCGGCGAGGACCTGCTCCAGCAGCCCTCGGGCGGCCGTGGTGTCGCCGTCGGCCCAGTCCTGGACGGTTTCGGTCACCTTCCACGGCCGCTCCCGCTCGTCCCGCGCCTCGGCCTGCTCGACGAAGCCGTATTTGGCGAGTTGCCGCAGGTGGTAGGAGGCCAGCGCCTGGCTGATGCCGACCTCGCGGGCGGCGTCGGCGGCGGTCGCCGCGCCCGCGCGCAGCAGCAGCTCGTGCAGCGCCAGCCGGACCGGATGGGCGAACGCCCGCATCGCCGCCGGGTCGTCGAGCACCCGCCGCGGCCGCCCGGGCGTGGATTCCAAAGACATGCTTGGAATCTTCGGGCGAAGAGCCCGAGGATGTCAAGGATTCCTTTGGAATGCACGCACTTTGCCGGAACGGCAACGTGGTTCGCGTTCCGGCACGCCAGCGGCGCATAGTTCCCGGAGAGCGAGAAGAGGGGGGCCGACATGGCGGAAGGTGTCACGCATCGGCTGGTCGAGGTGCCCGGGGGCCGGATCCACGTGGCGGAGCAGGGCAGCGGCCCGCTGGTGCTGCTGGTGCACGGCTTTCCCGAGTCGTGGTATTCGTGGCGCCACCAGCTCCCGGCGATCGCCGCGGCCGGGTTCCGGGCGGCGGCCCTCGACGTACGCGGCTACGGCCGCTCGTCCAAGCCCGCCCGCACGGCGGACTACCGGATGCTGGCGCACGTGGCCGACAACGCGGCCGTCGTGCGGGCCCTCGGCGAGCGGTCGGCGGTGATCGTCGGCCACGACTGGGGCTCGTCGATCGCGGCCCACTCCGCCCTGCTCAGGCCCGACCTCTTCCGGGCGGCCGGCCTGCTGAGCGTCCCGTACGCGCCGCGCGGCCCCCACCGCCCCACCGACGGCTTCGCCGCGGTCGGCGGGGAGGAGGAGTTCTACGTCAGCTACTTCCAGGAGCCCGGCCGGGCCGAGGCGGAAATCGAGCCCGACGTGCGCGGCTGGCTGGCCGGCTTCTACGCCGCCCTGTCCGCGGAGGGGGAGGGCGCCTACTTCGTGCCCGAGGGCGGCCGGCTGCGCGACCGTTTCCCCAAGGACGTCCTGCCCTCCTGGCTCACCGAGGCCGACCTGGACGTCTACGCGGGCGAGTTCGAGCGGACCGGCCTGACCGGGGCGCTCAACCGCTACCGCAACGTCGACCGGGACTGGGCGGACCTGGCCGCCTGGGACGGCGCGCCGATCAGGCAGCCGGCGCTGTTCGTGGGCGGCGCGCTCGACGCCAGCACGACCTGGATGGCCGGCGCCATCGAGGCGTTCCCGCAGACCATGCCCGGCCTGGCCGGCGCCCACATCCTGGACGGCTGCGGGCACTGGGTGCAGCAGGAACGCCCGGACGAGGTCAACGACCTGCTGGCCGGCTGGCTGAGTTCGCTCCCGCGAGCCGCGTGATCACGGCACGTGGCCGGGCCCTTGGGTAGGGTCGAGACATGCCTCACTTCAAGAGCCGGTTCGTGCCCCTGGCCCTGTTCGCCTCGTGTGTCCTCGTCGCCGGTTGCAGCGAGGTCAACAGCACCATCGACAAGGCCCAGGCCTGCCTGGAGGCGCCGAAGATCATCGCCGACCTGGGCGCGCAGATCAGCCAGCTGACCAACGACCCGCAGGCCATGGACAAGGCCCTCGACGACGCCGCCGCGAAACTCAACGGTGTGGCCGACAAGGCCGCCAACACCACGATCAAGGAGGCCTCCGACGATCTGGCCGCCACGCTGACCGGCATCACCGTCAACGACGTCAACGACGCCGTGGACGCGGCACAGAAGGTCACCGCCGACGGAGCCGCCTACGTGGAGAAGATCGCGCAGGCCTGCAGCTGAGTAGCCAGGGAGAATCCCGGCTTCTCTAGGGGAAATAGGGACGAACTACCGTTTTTCCCATGGAACCCGACCCGCGTTTCACCTTGGCCAACGAACGCACCTTCCTCACGTGGCTGAGCACGGCGCTGGCGCTCAGCGCGGGTGGGGTCGCCATGGCGGCCGTGCCCGCGGACGTGTTCGTGCCGTGGATCCGTACGACGCTGGCCGTCGTGCTGGTCACCCTCTCCGCGCTGGCGGCGGGCATGGCCTACCCCCGCTGGCGCAACATCCAGCGGGCGCTGCGTCAGCAGGCGCCGCTGCCGCCGCCCGCCCTCGCGGCCGTCTTCGGGTACGGCGTCGCCGCCGTGGCCGTGGTCGCCCTCGTGCTCATCATCCTGTCGGCCTGACAGGCGCCTGACAGATGACGGGGGAAGAGGAGATCTGGGACCGGGGCCTGCAGAGCGAGCGCACCCGGCTGGCCTGGGTGCGCACGGCCGTGGCGCTGTCCACCGGCGGGCTCGGCGCGGCCGGGGTGGCCGCCAGGAGCGGCCTGCCCGCCATCGCGATCGCCGGTTTCGCGATGGCCGCGCTCTGCGGCGGGGTGCTGCTGATCAGGACGAGGCTGCGGTTCCGGCGGGTGCAGGCGGCGCTGCACGCCGGCCTGCCCCTGGACGCCGGGCTCGACGCGTTTTTCGCCTGGCTTGGCACGTTGAGCGTGGTCGCGGGCGCTTTGACCTTTGTGTTCACCGTTCGGTGAGCCTGGTTGCGGGAATTCGGGAAGGAGGCGGAGACTCGAACCAAGGGGGTGACCTCATGGAGGAGGAACACAGGAAAGTGCCCTTCGAGTGCCGGCGCTGCTGGCACGTATGGGAGGAAGACTACGTCGTCAGACGGATCGAAGACGACCACGGCAACGCGGGCGAGATCTGGCTGCGCGCCGGGCTGCCCGTCCCGCCGCCCTCGCCGGGCGCCATCTGCCCGCGGTGCGGCTGTCAGCAGGCCACCACGTTCCCGGACGGCTACCTGTCACGCCATCCGGAGCTGATCCCACCGGTCGAGCCGGGCGTCCCGGACGCGACGCCGTTGCTCAGCCCGGTGCCGAGGCCGCTTTACTGACTCCAAACCCTGACAGTGGGTAAGGAATTCGTAGCGGTCGGTGGCAGAAAGCCCGTCTTGCAGGGAGATCGGAGCCGGGCGGACACTCGGGACGCAACGGCGATCGAACAGCCGGGGGTGGTCCTGATGACCGACGGGTTCGACACCCGCGAGATGTGGCCCTACGAATGCCTTCGCTGCCTGCACGTGTGGGAAGAGGAATTCGTCGTCAGACATCTCTCCGACGCGTACGGCAACGGGGTCGACATCTGGCTCAGCTCGGGAGTTCCCGTGCCGCCGCCCTGGTCGGGCACCGGTTGCCCCGACTGCGGCGCATACGACGTGACCTGGTTCCCCTCCGGGTATCTGACCCGCCACCCCGAGCTCGTTCCCGGGCCCGAGCCGGATCCGGCACCGGTCCCGGCCACTGGACCGGCGCCGGTGCCGGTGCGGAGAGGTGTGCCCGCTCCCGCGCGGGCACACCTGCCCGGCCGGTTACTGGTGGCGCTGGGCGTGCCGCTGGCCGTGTTCGTGGGATATGAGCTGTACACGAACATCGTGGCCGCGGCCCGCCCGCTCCACTAGCTCAGGCTGTCCAGCCAGGCCTGGTGCAGCCCGGCGAACCGGCCCGAGGCCGCGATGAGCTGGGCCGGCGGGCCGTCCTCGACGATCCGGCCGCGCTCCATGACCAGCACCCGGTCGGCGATCTCGACGGTCGACAACCGGTGCGCGATGATCAGAGCCGTCCGCTCCGCGAGGATCGTCCGCAGCGCGCGCTGCACCAGCCGCTCGCTGGGCACGTCGAGGCTGGAGGTGGCCTCGTCCAGGATCAGCACGGCCGGGTCGGCGAGGAACGCCCGGGCGAACGCCACGAGCTGCCGCTGCCCGGCGGACATGCGCCCACCGCGCTTGCCCACCTCGGTCTCGTAGCCGTCGGGCAGGCCCGCGATGAACTCGTGGGCGCCGATGGCCTTGGCCGCCTCGCGTACCTGCCGGTCGGTGGCGTCGGGCCGGCCGAACCGGATGTTGTCCGCGACCGTTCCGCTGAACAGGAAGTTCTCCTGCGTCACCATGACCACGGCCTGGCGCAGCGTCGGCTCGTCGAGCGTGCGCAGATCGACGCCGTCGAGCAGCACGCGGCCCTCGGTCGGGTCGTAGAAGCGGGAGATGAGCTTGGCCAGCGTCGTCTTGCCCGCACCCGTCGCGCCGACCAGCGCCACGCTCTGTCCCGCCGGGATCGTCAGATCCAGGCGGGGCAGGATCGGCATCTCCTTGACGTAGGAGAACTCGACGGCCTCGAAGCGCACCTTGCCGCGCGCCCGGCCGCCGGGCAGCGCCGCCGGCTCGCGCGGCTCGGGGACGCCGGGCTCCTCCTCCAGCACGCCCGACAGCTTCTCCAGCGCCGCGCCGGCCGACTGCAGCGTGTTGTAGAACTGGCTGACCTCCTGCATCGGCTCGTAGAACTGCCGGAGATACAGCAGGAAAGCCGTCAGCACGCCGACCTTGACGTCACCGTGCAGGGCCAGCCAGCCGCCGTAGAGCAGCACCCCGCCGATCGTCAGGTTGCCGATCAGCTTGATGCCGGTCATGAACGTGGCGCCGAGCTGCATGCCGCGCGCGTTCGCGTCCCGGTAGTCGTCGTTGAGCTGCTCGAAGATCTCCTGGTTGCGCGGCTCCCTGCGGAAGGCCTGCACCGCGCGGATGCCGGTCATCGACTCCACGAAGTGCACGATCACCAGGGCCACCGTCTCGCGGGTACGCCGGTAGACGATGGCCGACTGCCGGCGGAACCACTTGGTGAACAGCAGCAGCAGGGGCAGCGGGACCAGCGCCACCAGGCCCAGGTGCACGTCGAGGATCAGCAGCAGCACCGCCGTGCCGACCATGGTCAGCACGGCCTTGACCAGCGCGTCGAACCCCGACTGGAGCAGCTCGGCGATGGCCTCGATGTCCGAGGTCAGCCGCGAGATGACGCGCCCGGAGGTGTACTTCTCGTGGAAGTTCAGCGACAGCCGCTGGAAGTGGTCGAACACCCTCCTGCGCAGCTCCAGCAGGATGCTCTGGCCGATCGTGCCCGACAGCCGCAGGAACGCCTGCCGGGTCAGCGCCTGCGTGACCGCCGCGGCCAGGATCACCCCGACCACGGTGAGCAGGACGCCGGCGCCCGACCCGCGGGTGATCGGCGGGATGCCATCGTCGATGCCCACCGAGACCAGGAAGGGGATCGACAGGCCCGCCGCGTTGGAGACCACGATGATCAGGATGAGCAGCGTGATCTTCTTGCGGTACGGGCGCAGCAGCGCGCCGAGCAGTTGCCGCGAGCGGGCCCGCAGCAGCACGGACACCTTGGCCGGCAGCTCGTCCTGGTCCTCGGAGGCGACGCCGAGCCAGGACCTCGCGTCCGGCTTGGTCTCCGGAGCCGTGGTCGTCATCGCAGAGCCCCTTCCGACGCGTCGTCGAAGTCGGCGTCCTGGGCCAGCAGCTCCCGGTATTCGGGGACCTGGGCCAGCAGCTCCTGGTGCTGCCCGACGTGGGTGATCGTGCCGCCGCGCAGCAGCGCCACCTTGTCGGCCAGCAGCACGGTGGAGGCGCGGTGGGCGACCACGATGCCGGTCGCCTCGCGCAGCACGTGCCGCAGCGCCTCTTCCACCAGGGCCTCGGTCTCGACGTCGAGCGCGGACAGCGTGTCGTCGAGCACCAGGATCCGCGGCTTGCTCAGCACGGCCCTGGCCAGGGCGAGGCGCTGCCGCTGGCCGCCCGACAGGGACAGGCCCTGCTCGCCGATCCGGGTGTCGAGGCCCCACGGCAGGTCGTAGACGAACATGGCCTGCGCCGTCTGGATGGCCTCGGCCAGCTCCTCCTCGGTGGCGTCGAGCCGGCCGAGGGTGAGGTTCTCGCGCACGCTCATCGAGAACAGCGTGGGCTCCTCGAACGCCGTCGCCACCACCGAGCGCAGCGTCCTGAGGTCGAGGTCGCGTACGTCGTGCCCGTCGATCGTGACCCGGCCCGAGGTGGGGTCGATCAGCCGGGGCACCAGCGCGGTCAGGGTGGTCTTGCCCGCCCCGGTCGCGCCCACGATGGCCACCGTCTCGCCCGGCCGGACCTCCAGCCAGACGTCGCGCAGCACCGGCTCCTCGGAGTCGGCGAAGCCGAAGCCGACGCCTTCGAAGCGCAGGTGGCCGCGCGGCCGCTCGATGGTGTCGCTGCCGCCCTCGATGGCCGGGACGGTGTCCATGACCTCCATCAGGCGGTCGGCGGAGGTCATCGCCTCCTGGGCCATGGCCAGGATGTAGCCGAGGCTCGCGATGGGCCAGACGAGCTGCAGCATCAGCGTGGTGAAGGCCACCAGGGTGCCCAGCGTCAGCGCGCCGGAGCCGACCGCCAGCGCGCCGAGCAGCAGGACCAGGGCCAGCGTGATGTTCGGGATGAACTCCAGGAAGGAGAAGAACTTGGCGGACAGCCGCACCTTGTCCATCGACGTGCCGTACACCTTGAGCGCGGCGTCGTCGTAGCGGTCGTAGACGTGGTGGCGGCGGCCGAACGCCTTGATCGTGCGGATCCCGAGCGCGGACTCCTCGACGAGCGTGGCGAGGTCGCCCTGCTGGTCCTGGACCTGGCGGGAGATCCTGATGTAGCGCTTCTCGAAGCGCAGCGACGTCCACACGATCGGCACGGACGAGGCCAGCACCAGCAGCCCGAGCGGCCAGTACATGTTCAGCAGCAGCACGGTGACCGTGATGAGCTGAAGGATGTTCATGACCAGGAAGAGCATGCCGAAGCCGAGGAAACGACGGATCGTCGACAGGTCCGTCGTGGCCCGTGATAACAGCTGCCCGGACTGCCAGTCTCCGTGGAAGCCCATGGGCAGGCGCTGCAGGTGCTCGTACAGGTCGTCGCGGATGGCGGTCTCCAGGCCGAGCACCGGTTTGACCTGGAGCCACCGCCGGAAGAAGATCAGCAGGGCCTCGAGGACGCCGACGCCGATCGCGAGCAGCCCGAGCGGGAGCAGCGCGTCGGAGTCGCCGTGTGCCACGGGGCCGTCGATGATCTCACCGCTGATGAGCGGCAGGGCGATGCCGACGCCAATGCCGACGATCGCGGACAGCCAGATGATGACCAATCTGACGACGTACGGGCGGAGGTAGGACTTCATCCGCCACAAGGAGTTGGAGGACAGCAGGGGACGGCGAGGTGTGTGCGTATCGGGAGGCATCCCTTCTAGGCTAATACGTGGGATCAACCGATTTTCTGTGGCCTCAGGGTCGGTTTCCTGTACGTGACATGGGGAAACGTGAAAGATCGTGCATTTCTGGCAGACCATAACCGGCCTTGCGACGAAGAGGAATCCGTGATCGACCAAGCAGAGCTTCCGCACCTGCGGCGTTGCGTCGAGCTCGCCACGCGGGCCCTGGAGGTGGGCGACGAGCCGTTCGGCTCGGTGCTGGTCTCCGGCGACGGCGCCGTCCTGGCCGAGGACCACAACCGGGTCGCGGCCGGGGACCGCACGCAACATCCGGAGTTCGCGCTCGCCCGCTGGGCCGCCGAGCACATGACGCCCGAGGAGCGGGCCGCGGCCACCGTCTACACCTCCGGCGAGCACTGCCCCATGTGCGCGGCCGCGCACGCGTGGGTGGGACTGGGGCGGATCGTCTACGTCGCCTCCTCGGCCCAGCTGTCCGCCTGGCTGGCCGAGCTGGGCGTGCCCGCGCCGCCCGTGCGCACGCTGCCGGTCAACGAGGTCGCGCCCGGCGTGGTCGTGGAGGGCCCGGTGCCCGAGCTGGTCGGGGAGGTCCGCGAGCTGCACCGCCGCTACCACGGCTGACGACCGACACCCGTTTGACCTGCGGTTTGTACGCTGCGTGGCAAAGTCGATCCATGGTGCACTGCCGCTCCATCAGGGCCCGGATGACGATCGCCACGGTGGCGTTGTTCGGGGTCCTGCTCATGACCGGAGTGGCGATCACCATGGCGGTGTACCCCGCACGAGCCCGCGCCGACCTCCTGGACCAGGCGGCCGCCGCCAGCCGGCGCCTCACGACGATCGTCGACACCTACCGCTTCCCCGGCCCGATCCCACCGCAGCAGGGCATCGGGCTCCTGCAGATCGTGGACGCGAGCGGCAACGTCGTGGCGGCCAGCCGCGGGCTCACCGGCAGCCCACCGCTCACCAGGGCCCGGCCGACCGGCGGCGAATCACGGGTCGACGCCCGGGTCTGCCAGCCCGAAGGGTGCATGCTCGTGGTCGGCACCAGCAACCGCGCCACCGTGTACGGTCCGATCGTCGCCTACGCGGCGGTGCGGGAGCCGTTCCTGCTGCGGTCGTCCTTCCTGCCGGCGCTCCTGTTCGGCCCGGCGGTGCTGCTCCTGGCGCTGATGGCCTGGGGCACCTGGTACGGCGTCGGCCGCGTGCTGGCCCCCGTGGAGCGCATCCGCCAGGGGCTCGAACGGATCAGCGCCGAGGACCTCAGCCGGCGCGTCGAGGTGCCCGCCACCCGCGACGAGGTCGCCGAGCTCGCCACCACCGTCAACGACACGCTGTCCCGGCTGGAGGACGCCGTCGAGCGGCACCGGCGCTTCGTCTCCGACGCCTCCCACGAGCTGCGCGCCCCGATCACGGGCCTGATGGTACGGCTGGAGGCGGGGCTGGAGGATCGTACCGAGGCCGACTGGCGGGCGGCGCTGGACGACGCGCGCCGGCTGTCCGACATCGTGCACGACCTGCTGATGATGGCCCGGCTGGACGCCGGGGCGCCGGTGGCGGCGGAGCGGGTCGACCTGGGGCGGCTGGTGGAGGAGGAGGTCGCCCGGCGGACCTGCCGGCTGCCGGTGACGGTGGAGGCCGAGCCCCGCGTGTTCGTCCAGGGCAACCGGCTGCAGCTGGCCCGCCTGTTCGGGAACCTGCTGTCCAACGCCGACCGGTACGGGGACTCCTTCATCAGGGTCAGCGTGCTGGCCCGCGGGGACGACGCGGTGCTGGAGGTGGTGGACGACGGGCCGGGGATCCCCGAGGAGTTGCGGGAGTGCGTGTTCGAGCGGTTCACCCGGCTCAACCGGACCCGCTCCAGGGACGCCGGAGGAAGCGGTCTAGGGCTCCCGATCGCCCGCGACATCGCCCGCTCCCATGGCGGCGATCTCAGCATCGGAGAGGGGCCGGAAACTCGGCTGATCCTTCGACTTCCACAGGACTAGCTCGGCGGCCTGCTGGGAGACCCTGGGGTCGAGGTCCCGGCGGTCCTCCAGGACGCGCACGACGCGCATCAGACGATCCGGCCCGGTCCAGCGATGGCAGGCGATGCGCAGCAGCTTCAGCACGTCCTCGCCCGGCATTTCTCGCGCGTCCAGCTCCAGCTGCCGCAGCACCCGGTCCACGTAGGCCCAACTCGGCCCATGGAGCAGAGCCCGTTCGTATCGGAGGTAGGCCGGGGCCGGGCTCAGCAGGACCGCCAGCAGGTCGGCGACCGGGCTGTGCGGGTATGCCGCCAGTCCGTGGTCGATCTCCACCACGTACGGAAGCAGGTCGGCGTGGAGATGCCCCAGCGCGGTGTCGTCACGGAAGGAGATCTCGCGCATCCAGGTGGAGTTCGCCGATTCCAGGCGGTAGAACTGCTCCGGCGCGGCGTCGAAGGGCCAGGTGTGGAAGACCAGGTCATCCGAGTCGATGACCGGGGTCCGGGTGAACTCGATCATCATCATCCGCGTCCCGTCGCGCAGGAAATGACGGACCCTGACCGCGCGGGTGAGCGAGTCCCACTCCGCGCGCACGAGCTGCGAGTGCCACAGCCGGGCGATCCGGCGCCACAACTCGTTCGCCGGCTCCGGCTGCTCGACGCGGAACAGCTCGGTCCCCGGGATCGGCTCGCCCGACGACAGCAGGGCCAGCAGCAGCAGGTTGGCGCTGTGGACGGCGCACCGGGCGGTCACCTCGATCCGCGCCGGCTGGTAGGCGTCGTAGGCGGACCCGGGACGGGCCATGAGGGACTGCGAGAACAGCTCGCACAGGTGCCGCGTCAGCAGCGCGCGGCGGTCGGCGGGGATGAGGCGCTCGATGCCGTACTCGAGGAAGTCCACGGTGGGGGCGCGGACGGTCAGGCCGGCGAAGGACAGCAGCGCGTGCAGGTAGGCGTCGTCCGGCCTGGTGGGGCGGCGGCGCGACTCGGCGGCCGCCAGCTCCTCGGCCAGGTCGGCCAGCTCCCTGACGACCAGGCGGGCGACCAGGTACTCGCCGAACGTGGCGTGCAGGAACTCGTAGGTCTTGAGCCGCTGCTGATCCCGCAGGGCCTGGGTCGTGTGGACGAAGAAGAAGCCGCCGATGACGCCTTCCGCCCTGGTCAGCGGGCGGCGGAAACCGTGGGCCTGCGGCGTGGCCTCCTGCGCCGCGGGCAGCAACGCGCGGAGGTCGGCCTCGAGGTCGTCCTCCATGACCCACTGCCGGCCGCGGTTGAACATCGCGAACGCGGTGATCGACAGGCGCAGCAGCTCGTCCTCCACCGCGCGCTCCAGCTCCGCGTCCGCGAGGTGCTCGTCGGACTTGCGGACCTGGCGGGCGGCGAACCCGGTCAGCAGCCGCTCGTACAGTTCCGCCTCGTGGAGGTCCTCGCGCATGAGCCGCAGCGCGTTCGCGTCGGCGTCGTACAGGGCCAGCATGAGCAGGAGCAGGGGCTGCTCGGCGAGCGCCGGGACGGCCAGCACCCGGTCCACCGGCAGCGGCTCCAGGCCGCGTTCCCGGAAATAGCCGGAGTTGGCGTGGTTCCAGGTGGTGACCCACAGGTGGACCTGGTCGTCGTCGAAGGGCTCCAGCCGCACCACGTACGAGCCCTCGGGCAGCCGCGCCCGGTCCGCGACCACGGTCCTGGACGTGACGACGACCGCCAGAGCCCGCCCCCGCTCCGCCTGGGCGTGCTGGAACTGGGCGACCCGCTCCAGGTAGTCGGTCTGGTTGACCCCGGTCGCCTGGAGGAGCTCGTCGAACCCGTCCAGCATGACCACCGGCAGCGCGCCCCCGGCCGCGTGCACGAAGTCGGGCCAGGACATCGCCTCGTCCAGGGCGGCCCTGATGCCGTGCTCGATCTGCGCCAGCACGTCGCCGTCGGCGGGGACGCCGCGCAGCTCGACCCTGAGCGGGAGGAACTCCTCCGCGGGCAGCCGGGCCGCGAGCACGCGTGTCAGCACGGACTTGCCCGCGCCCGGCTGGCCGAGCACCAGGAGCGGCGCCTCGGTGGCCTGCGGGAGCGTGAGATGCCCGGCCAGGAAGGCGTCCAGGTCGTGGCGGCGGGGGAGTGCCGCCCAGGTCTCCTCCGAGGTGACCAGGCGGTTCCAGAAAGGTTCGAGCAGGCGGAAGCCCGGGTTGACGTAGCCCTGGTCCAGGACGGGGATCGTCATCCCGGCCGGGGTCCTGGCCGAGGTGACGATCGGGCGCCGGAGGGCGGCCCGGTTCGACCGGATCAGCGCCGCCAGCCGGTCGGACGGGCCGCGGGTCGGGGGGATCCTGGCCAGCTGCTCCTGGATTCCCGCCAGCCCCCGCGCCAGGCTCCTGACCTCCTCCCGGGTGGCCTGGTGACCGACGAGGTCGGACCAGCAGGCCACCTCGGGGAACTCGGCGACGAGCCGGCGGAAGGACTCCTCGTAGCGGCGCACCGCCCGAGGGGGTATGTCCTCGGACAGCCGGGCCCGCGTGGTCTCGTCCCAGGCGTCCCAGCGGGCGAGCCCGGACAGGAAACGGACCAGCGAACCGGTCAGTGCGCTGTATGAGCGCAGGAGCTCGTCCAGCACCTTCTCGTGCGGAACCGCGGGGGTGGGCATCGGCATGGTGGCCACGGTCAGGAGTTGCCCGAAACCGTCGATCCCGGTGATCCTGCGCTGGTCCTCGGGGGTGAGCTCGCGCAGCACGTCCACCTCGGCGAGCACCTCGAGGTAGGCGGCGATCACGATGACCGTGTGCGCCGCCGCCAGCCGTTGCGTCGTGTCGTGGCGGCTCAGGCCCTTCACCTTGTCGCGCAGCCCGCGGAGGAAGGCGTCGCCCAGCCGGACCGCCTCGGCGCGGGCGTCGAACAGGTCGATGCCGCCCGTGCCGAACAGCGCTATGGATGACGCCTTGTCCAGCACGTTCGTGAGCCGGCTCGGGCCGCCGAGGAGCACCACGGCGTCGCGATAGGTGAGGATCTGCCGCATCCCACCCAGTCTGCCGAAGATCGCGGCGACGCGTTCAGGATTCGGTGCCGAGCGCGATCGTCTCGGCCACCTCCGCGTGCCGCTCGGCCTCCTCCTCGGCGAAGCGGGCCGCGTCCAGCTGCTCGGCGATGTCCTCGTCCTGGCGCATCAGCGCCTCCAGCGACTGCCCGGCCATCTCCAGCACGCCCATCTCCGCGTACGCCGCCTGCAGCCGCGGGCTCCACAGCCCGATGTCCTTGACGCACGGCACGATCCGGCTGAACAGCAGCGACCTGAACAGCCGCAGGTACTCGGACCTGTCCGTGGCCTCCATGGCCTCCGCGACCTCGGCCTTCGACAGGCCCAGGTGCTCCCAGGTCTCCCGGCCGCGCAGGCGGTCGCGCATGAGGTAGCAGCCCTCGATGACGAAGTCCTCGCGCTCGCGCAGCTCGCTCCCCGACAGGTTCCCGTAGTAGTCGCGCAGCGCCATGCGCCCGAACGCGACGTGCCTGGCCTCGTCCTGCATCACGTACGCGAGGATCTGCTTGGGCAGCGGCTTGGTGGTGATGTCGCGCATGACCCCGAACGCCGCCAGCGCCAGCCCCTCGATGAGGACCTGCATCCCCAGGTACGGCATGTCCCAGCGCGAGTCGCTCAGCGTGCTGTCGAGCAGCGCCTTCAGGTGCTCGTTGATCGGGTACGCCAGGCCCACCTTCTCCTGCAGGAACCGGGCGTAGGTCTCGGCGTGGCGGGCCTCGTCCATGGTCTGCGTGGCCGCGTAGAACTTCGAGTCCAGGTCGGGCACCGACTCAACGATCTTGGCCGAGCAGATCATCGCGCCCTGCTCTCCGTGCAGGAACTGGGAGAACTGCCAGGCCGCGCCGTGCAGCCGCACGTCCCTGCGCATCTTGTCGTCCATCCGGTCCCAGAGCGGGGTGCCGTAGATGGCGATGGTCTGGTCGGGGATCCCGAGCACGTTGTACGGGTCCACCTCCAGGTCCCAGTCGATGCGCTTGGTGGAGTCCCACTGCTTGTCCTTGCCCTTCTGGTACAAGGCCAGCATCCGGTCCCGGCCGTCGTCGTACTCCCAGGTGAACCGGCTGCTTCCGGACATCTCGACGTCCCAGGTGGAGAGCTCCGGGGGGATGGTGTAGAGATCGTGGGTCGACATGGGACCTCCGAGGGGGGTTACGTACACCGTACGTCCGTGTTTCGAGCTTGCAGGTACGCCGTACGTCAGTCAATAGAATGAGCTATGCCATCCGAGCCTCTCTCCCGAGGACGCATCGTCGCCACGGCCATCGACCTGATCGAGCGGGAGGGCGCCGACGCGGTCTCCATGCGGCGCATCGCGGCCGAGCTCGGGGTGGGCGTGATGTCGCTCTACAACCACGTGCCCAACAAGGACGCCCTGCTCAACGGGGTGGCCGAGGCGGTGCTGAGCAAGATCGAGTTCACCGACGACCCCGACGCGCACTGGACCGACCGGGTGCGCATGCAGGCGCGGGCCTTCCGGCAGATCGCCCACCACCACCCGCGCTCCACGATGCTCGTGGTCAGCCGCCAGCTCCACTCGGCCGCCGGCCTGCTGCCCGTCGAGCGGGCGCTGGCCACGCTGCGCAGCGCCGGGTTCGACGGCGCGGACGCGGTGCGGATGTTGCGCATGTTCATCGCCTACATCGTGGGCTCGCTGCTGCGCGAGGTCGGCGTGACGCCCACGTTCGCGCCCGTCCAGACCCGGACGATCAAGGCCGACGGGGTCGATCCGGCGCTGTTCCCCGAAGTGAGCTCGCTGGCGGACCTGCTCGCCGAGTGCGACCACGAGGCCGAGTTCGACTTCGGGCTGGAGTTGCTGATCACGGCGATCGAGGCCCATGCGGGGCGTCGGGAGGGCACCCGGTGAGCTGCCCCGGGTGCCCTCCGGAGCCGGCTAGTACCAGTTGTGCGATCTCCAGTGCCCCCAGGCGCCGCACGGCCTGCCGTACCTCCCCTTGATGTAGGCCAGGCCCCACCGGATCTGCGTCTCCGGATTGGACTTCCAGTCGTGGCCCGCGCCGCGCATCTTGCCGGCCGGAAGGGCCTGCGGGATGCCGTACGCGCCCGACGAGTGGTTGAGGGCCCGGTGGTTCCAGTTGCTCTCCCGGGTCCACAGGGCGTCCAGGCAGCGGAATTCCCGGTAGTTCCAGGCCCGCTGGACGACGTGGTCAAGGGCGATCTTCTTGTTCCTGCTGGCCGGCCGCACGGCCGACATCTTGGGTTGCGCTGACGTGGTCCAGATCCGGGTCTTGATCGGTGGTCCGCTCTCGACGCTCTCGGCCCTGGCCGGTGCGGTGGCGCCGAAGGCGGTGACCGCGGTGAAAGAGATAATGGTGCCGCTTATCGCGCGTTTGCCGTCCAATGTGATCCTCGCTGTCGGGTCGCGTGCGGACGGGCGCCCTCGACGGGCGCCCTGCCGGTCCGCGTCCGTGGCTCGGACGTGGAGGGTCCGCGCGGCCCTCCGGGATCCTGCGTCCGCCCGGTCGTGCTGGGCGGCCCGGAGGGCGCCGCGACGTGTCCTCTAGCACGATTCCTATTACGCGCGGTCACCGCGGGTCATACACCAAGACACGCGAAGGACAGGTGTTTGTGTGATCGTTGCGGATAAAGGGTCCGTTCGCTGGACCGGTATTGCGCGGTCCGCCACCCAAATGGGCGGGCCTTGCCGGAAAACGCGGACAAGCCTGGGGTTTGGCTCAGTACCAATGGTGGGATTGGAAGTGCGCCCAGGCGCGACACGGCGTCTTGTACCGCTGCTTGATGTAGCCGAGGCCCCACCTGATCTGGGTGCGGGGGTTGGTCCGCCAGTCGCGGCCCGACGAGGCCATCTTGTGCCCCGGGAGCGCCTGCGGGATTCCGTAGGCGCCCGAGCGGTTGCCGGCGCGGTGGTTCCAGCCGCTCTCTCTTGACCAGAGCAGGACCAGGCACCTGAAGTGGGCTTTGTCCCAGCCTCGCTGGGCCACCATGGCCTTGGCGATGGACTTGTTCCTGCCGCTGGTCTGGGAGCTCTGCGCCTGTGCGGCCGGGGCGCCGCCCGCCGCCACGAGTGTGGCGGTCAGGACCAGGACGCCGGTACGGCGGAGCATGGGCATGCGGGTTCCCTTTCGAGGGGGTTCGTGGACCGCGCCACCCTGCCCGATGGGTTCCCTTTACAGCGAATTGACCATGAAAAGGTAGATCGTCAGTAAAGATCTCGATATATACCTTCTTCTGGGGATATGTCGGAAAAATGAGGGGTGCGTCACAATTCTGGCCTGACTCGTTCTGTAGGGTCGGAACATGAGCCTCAGCGACATCCCGCTTCGCACCCTCACGGACGCCCCCACGACCCTGGGCGAGCTGGCGGCCGGCAAGCCCGCCCTCATCGTCAACGTGGCCTCCCGGTGCGGCCTCACGCCGCAGTACACCGCGCTGGTCGAGCTGCACCGGCAGTACGGCCCGCGCGGCTTCACGGTGATCGGCATGCCCTGCAACCAGTTCGCCGGCCAGGAGCCCGGCACGGCCGAAGAGATCCAGCAGTTCTGCGCCGCCACGTACGGCGTGGACTTCCCGCTGCTGGAGAAGGCCGACGTCAACGGCCCCGGCCGCCACCCGCTCTACGCGGAGCTCACGCAGGCCCCGGACGGGGAGGGGGCGGCCGGCGACGTCCAGTGGAACTTCGAGAAGTTCCTCGTGGACGGCGAGGGCCGGGTCGTGGCCCGCTTCCGCCCCCGCACCACCCCCGACGACCCCGCGGTCGTCTCGGCGATCGAGAAGCTGCTCTAAGGGCGTCAGCCGGCGGTGTGCGCGAGGACGGCCGCGGCCAGCTCCTCGTGCACCTCCGGCGGCAGCGTGTGCCCCATGCCCTCGACCATCATCAGCCGCGCTCCCGGGATCGCCTCCGCGATGAGCGCGCCGTGGCCGGGCTTGGCCGGCTCGTGGGTGCCCTCGATGACCAGGGTGGGTGCCTTGACCAGGTGCAGCACGCCCACCGGCTCGAAGTCGGGCCGCGCCATCGCGGCCAGGCGGTGGTTGGCCACGGCGTCCAGGTCGCGGGCCCGGTCGTAGATCCGCTCCTGCAGGCGGCGGGCCGCGTCCTCGTCGAACGGCAGCGCGGTCCCGTGCAGCACGCGCTGCTCGGCGATCATGCCGTCGATCCGCTCCCGCCGGTCGGCCGGCGGCGGGGCGGCGATCATCGCCCGGAAGAAGTCCACGAACTCCGGCGCCGGCTCCGGCAGGCTGCCCTCCGGCTGCGGCTGCCCCATCAGCGCCCGCATGATCACCTGGCCCTCACCGCCGCCGAGCGGCGAGGAGCCGATGACGGTGAGCGTCCGCACGCGCTCCGGCCGTTCGACCGCGATCAGCTGCCCGAGCAGCCCGCCCGCCGAGTGGCCGACCAGATGCGCGCTCTCCAGCCCGTGCGCGTCCATCACCCGCAGCACGTCGTCCTTGATGTCGTCCCACGTGTACGGCTCCTTCGCGAAATCGACGGTGCCGGACCTGCCGGTGTCGCGGTGGTCGTACCGGATCACCCGGCGGCCCCCGGCGGCCAGCCTGCCGACGAACTCGTCCGGCCACAGGATCCCCTGCGACATCGAACCCATGATCAACACGATCGGCGCGTCGGTGGCGGCGCCGAACTCCTCGCTCCAGATGTTCGGTTGCATGCTCAGAGCATGTCCCGTCCGGCCACGGGCGCCTTCCGTAGAACTACTAGCCGCGCCAGCTCGGTACGGGTACCGATGCCGAGCTTCGGATAGATCTTGTACAGGTGGTACTCGACCGTCCGGGGGCTCAGGAAGAGCTGCGTGGCGATCTCCTTGCTGGACAGCCCGTCGGCGACCAGCCCGGCGATGCGCCGCTCCTGCGGGGTCAGCGCGTCCAGCACCGAGCCGCCCGGGTCCTGCGCGCTCTCGCCCGCCGCGCGCAGCTCGCCGTGCGCGCGGCGGGCCCACGGCTCCGCGCCGGCCTGCCGGAACGTCTCCAGGGCCGCCCTCAGGTGCGGGCGCGCCTCGCCCGGCCGGTGCGCGCGGCGCAGCCGCTCGCCCAGCAGCAGGCCGGTCCTGGCCGCCTCGAACGGGTTCGCGTGCAGCCGCAGCGCCTCCTCGAAGTCGCCCTCGCCGGGTGCGACCATCGCGCGGCACCGGGCCAGCAGGGCGCGCGACTCCGCGGTGCCCGCGTGCGCCGACCACCGCTCGTACGCCTCCAGCGCCGCCCCGGCGGCCGCCACGTCGCCCGCGCCCAGGGCGGCCTCGATCCGGTCGGGCGTCGAGCGCCACACCACCGTCGGATGGCCGGCTCCGGGACCCGCGGCCACGATCGCGGCGAACCGGTCGTGCGCCGCGGCGAACCGGCCCAGCCCCAGGTCCAGCATGGCCAGCGCGTACGCGGCCACGCCCACCCGCAGCCCCACCCGGTGGGGGACGGCGATGGCCAGCGCCTCCCGGGCGTGCCGGCGGCACTCCTCCTCCGCGCCCCGCAGCGCCGCCAGGACCGCCAGGTTGGCCAGGTGCGCGGCCACCGTGTTGGCGTACCCGGCCTCGCGGGCCAGCTCCAGCCCCTCCTCCGAGAGGGCCCGGCTCTCCGCCAGCCGCCCGGCGAACCGCTCGCCGGTGGCCACGAACTCCAGCACCACGGGGAGCTGCCCGACCATCCCCGACACCCTGGCCACCCGGCCGGCCCGCCCGGCCAGCTCGCCCGACAGGTCGGCCTCGCCCAGGTAGCTGGCCGCCGCCGACGCCCACAGGAACTCGGCCGCCTCCGTCAGCTCGTCCGTCCGCCCGAGCGCCCGCCTGAGCAGGTCGTGCCCGCCGGCCGCCCCGGAGAGCATGGCGCCGATGCCCGCCAGCACGTCGCGCAGGAACCCCTCGGGGTAGGCCTGCGCCCGCCGCCCGATCTCCACGATGGCCGCCGTGTCGCCCGCGTACGAGGCCGCCTCCGAGGCGTCGGCCAGCATGCCCAGGCTCTCGCCGGCGGCCAGGATCCGCACGGCCTCGGCGGCGCTGCCCGAGTTCAGCTCGAACCGGCCGCGCAGCTGGGCGATCTCCATGCCCAGCGCGGCGTCCGCCCCCGCGCGCTCGCGGGCCTCGGCCAGCAGGGACTCCGCCTGGCCGGGACGGCCGCCGAGCCAGGCGGCGACCGCGGCGTCCTTCAGGCGGGCCGCCCTGAGCGGCGGCTCCGGGGTGAGCTCGGCGGCCCTGACCAGGGCGGTGGCGGCGTCGCCGTACCCGCCCCGGTCGCGGGCCCGGGCGGCGGTCTCGGCCAGCGCGGCGGCGACGCCCTCGTCCTGGCCGAGTGCGGCGGCCGCCAGGTGCCAGGCGCGGCGGTCGCCGTCGGCGAGTTCCGCCAGCACGGCGTGCGCCTCGCGGCGGGCCGCCGGGGTCGCGGCCTCGTGGACGGCCGAGCGGATGAGGGGGTGGCGGAAGCGCACGGCCGGGCCGGCGATGTGCGCGAGCCCGGCCGCCTCCAGCTCGTGCAGCGCCGCCCGGTCCGCGCCCATCCGGGCCGCGGCGCGCAGCACCAGGTCGAGGTCCCCTTCGACGGCCGCGAGCAGGGCGACCAGCCGGGCCGGCTCCGGCAGCGCGGCGACCTGGTCGCCGAAGAGCCGGCTGCCGCCGGGCAGCGGGTCCGGCAGCGGCTCACGGCCGGCGAGCTGCCCGGGACTCAGCAGCCGTACGGTCTCGCGCAGGGCCAGCGGGTTTCCCCTGGTCAGCGCCACGAGCTCCCGCTTGACCCCCGCCGCGACCCCGGCGCCCGACGCGCCCGCCGTGGGCCCGGGCCGCTCGCCGGCGCCCGCCTCCAGCAGTTCGGTCGCCGCCGGTTCCGGCAGGCCGCCGAGATCCACCGAGGGCACCCCCTTCACCGGCGCGTCCCCTCGTACGGCCAGGAGCATCGCGATCCGCTCCGTGCCCAGCCGCCGGGCGGCGAACAGCAGCGCGTCCGCCGAGGCCCGGTCCACCCACTGGAAGTCGTCCACCACGCAGATCAGCCCGTCCGGCGCGGCGGCCTCGGCCAGCAGCGACAGCACCCCCGCCGCCAGCAGGAACCGGTCCCCGGACGCGGACCCGGCCAGACCGAGCGCCCCGCGCACGGCCTCGCGCTGCGGCTCCGGCAGCGGGTCCAGCAGCCCGGCCACCGGCCGCAGCAGCTGGTGCAGGGCGGCGAAGGCCAGGTCGGACTCGGGCTCGACGCCGGTCGTCCTGAGCACCCGCATGGAGCCGCACCGGGAGGCGGCCAGGTCGAGCAGGGCCGTCTTGCCCACGCCCGCCTCGCCGCGCAGCACGAGGGCCGCGCCGGCTCCGTCGCGGGCCCGGGAGATCACGTCGTCGATGGCGGCGGTCTCCGCCGATCTGCCGAAAAGCACAAAGGGGACTGTATTGGCAGGTCAGGGGATGGGAAAGGCGGGCGGTGCCGCAGCGCGCGCTGGGTACCGCTCTACGTTGTCGGCCGGCCCGCCGCCGGCCGGGACACTCGCCGCACGTCACGCAGGGAGCGCGCATGACGATCAACCCGTACGCCGGATCGCCCTTCACCTACGTCGCCGAGCCGGCCGCGGCCCCGTACTCGATCGTCGAGTTGATGCCCGGCGTGCGCAATCTGTGCGAATACGTGCGGCTCGCACCCGGTGAGCGTGTCCTGCTGCTGATGGAGCACACCGTGGATCCGGTCGTCGTCCAGGCCATCGCCGCGGCGGCGGCCCTGCGGGACGCGGACGTGCGCATCCTGTCGGTGCCGCCGTTCAGCGCCGGCGGGTGGGACCGGGAGGCACCGCTGGGGATCGAGACGGCCGCCTTCCACGAGGCCGACGTCGTGATCAGCGGCACCTGGTGGGGCGAGGTGCACACGGCGCCGCTGTTCTTCGACCAGATCAAGTCCCGCTCCTCCCGCTTCCTGTCCCTGCACATGACCGCCACGGCCGGCGCGCTGCTGACCGGCGGCCGGCTGCCCGCCGAGGTCTTCTACGCGCTGCTGCGGCGGGCGCTGCGGCAGCTGTCCGCGGCGACGTCGATCCGGGTGACGTCCGGGCGCGGGACCGACGTGACGTTCTCCGGACTGACCTTCGACCCCGACCCGGGCGCGCTGCGGCCCGGCGACTGGCGGCCCTTCCCGTACGGGGGCGCCAACTTCTGGCCGACCGACACCGAGGGCGTGCTCGTCGTCGAGGACTCCACGGTCACCGGCGTGCCGGAGGAGCCCCTGCGCATCACGCTCGAAGGCAACCTGGTCCGCAAGGTCGAGGGCGGGGTCGCCGCCGAGCAGCTGCGCCGCTACTGTCCCGGCGGCTTCTACATGCGGCACGGCCTGTTCGGGCTGAACCCGAAGGTGCGCCTGTCCGGCGGCACGCAGTTCGAGCGGGAGAAGCACGCCGGGGCGTTCTACTGCGGCCTCGACGGCCTGACCGACGGCGTGCCGGTCAAGTCGGGGCCCGGCTTCGCCCACTGCGACTGCCAGGTGGACCGGCCGACCGTGGTCGTGGACGGGGAGCTGTTCGTGGAGCAGGGGCGGCTGCTGATGCTCGACGAGCCGGAGATCAGGGAGGTCGCG
This sequence comes from Nonomuraea sp. KM90, assembly GCF_052246675.1. Classification (NCBI taxonomy): domain Bacteria; kingdom Bacillati; phylum Actinomycetota; class Actinomycetes; order Streptosporangiales; family Streptosporangiaceae; genus Nonomuraea; species Nonomuraea sp. KM90. Next base: position 226,788 of record NZ_JBQQCB010000005.1, read on the forward strand.
GCGCAGTTCGGCCCGCCGGACGTGATCCTCGACGACAACCCTGTGATGATCCTGCCGCGCCGCTACAGCGGGGCCCGGTAGAGGGCCTCGATCAGCGTACGGACCCGGAAGTCGCCGCCTTCCAGCAGCTCGGAGCCGCGGTTGGGCACGTAGCCGAAGGCCAGGCCGCGGTCCGGGTCGGCGAAGGCGAAGGAGCCGGTGGCGCCGCTCTGGCCGAACAGCCCGGTGAGGTGCTCGGGAGCGGGCCAGAACGGGCCGCCCGGCACCGCGAACCCGATGCCCCAGGCGGTGCGCACCCGCAGGATCCGGTCGATCCCGTCGGCCTGCGGGGTGCGCACCCGGTCGAGGAGGTCCGGGCTCAGCAGCCGGACGCCGCCGACCTCGCCGATCAGGGCGGCGAAGTAGCGGGCCAGGGAGTGGGCCGAGGCGACGCCGTCCATGGACGGGCTCTCGACCTCGTACGTGCGCCGCTCGTTGGTCGTGTCCCAGCCGATGGCGACGCTGCCGTACAGGGCCCGGTACGTCAGGGTGCCGGGGTCGTGCAACGCCTCGACGAACTCGGCCAGCTCCGGCACCTCCATGCCCAGGCGCACCGCCTCCGCGTCGGGGACCACCATCGTGGCCAGCCGCGGCATCGCCGCGTCCGGCACGCGGACGTAGCAGTCCAGCCCGAGCGGCCCGGTGATCTCCCTGGCCAGGAACTCGCTCAGGGTGAGCCCGGAGACCCGGCGGACGATCTCGCCGGCGAGATGGCCGATGGTCACGCCGTGGTAGCCGTGCGCGGTGCCCGGCGGCCATTCGGGGGCCGCCGCCGCGAGGGCCTCGGTGATCGGTGTCCAGTCCCGCAGGTCCTCCCAGGTGATCGGGCGCATGTGCAGGCTCGGCAGCCCCGCTCGGTGGCCGAGCAGCGTGCGTACGGTGATCCCGTCCTTGCCTTGCCCCGCGAACTCCGGCCAGTAGCGCGCCACCGGCGCCTCCAGATCGACCCGGCCCCGCTCGGCGAGCAGCAGGAGCGCGCCGGAGGCGAAGGTCTTGCAGGTGGAGGCGAGGGGAGCGATCGTGTCGCGGCGCCAGGGGCGGCGCGACGCGGGGTCGGCCCAGCCGCCCCAGAGGTCGACCACCGGCTCGCCGTGCCGGTAGACGGTGAGCCCGGCGCCCACCTCACCGCCGTCCGCGAAGTTCCGCTCGAACGCCTCCCGCACCGGCTCGAACCCCGGTGCCACCACACCCTCTGCCAACGTCATCGGGCACTCCTTTCGATCTTCCCGACCTTCCGGTCGGTAGGGAGCTTCGACGCTAGCCTACCGACCGGAAGGTTGGCAACCGACCGGTAGGTAGGGATGTTAGGCTGGCGCGGTAATGATGAGGAGGAGGCGACGTTGACCAGGGACGAGCCGGGTGGCGACACGAGGTCTCGGATCATCGAGACGGCGCGGGAGCTGTTCACCGCGCAGACCTACCGCGCGGCCTCCATGCGCGACATCGCCGCCCGCGTCGGCATCACCAAGCCGTCGCTCTACCACCACTTCCGCAGCAAGAGCGAGCTGCTGGCCAGCCTGGTGGGGCCGCCGATCGACGAGCTGGAAGCGGCGATCGAGGCGGCGAGCGAGCAGGCGTCCGCGGGCATCGGGCCGGCGGAGGTGCGGCGGCGGGTGCTGGAGGGCTGCCTCGACGTCATGCTGGCCCACCGGGAGACCATGGTCCTGCTCCTGCGCGACGCCTCCGTCTACGGGGACGAGACGACCGAGACGATGTCCCGGGTGGTCGGTCTCATGAATCGCGCCGTCGACCTGCTGGCGGGCCCGGACCCGGACTGGCGGCGGCGGGTGCGCGCGGCGCAGGCGCTGGCCGCCGTCACGGACCCGATCACCCAGCTCCCCGACGTGCCCGCCGCCGACCTGCGCGCCGAGCTCCTGCGCGGCGCCGCCGCCGTCCTCACCACCGGCCCCTAGCCTTTCCGCCACCCCTTACCCGCACCCTCCCGTCCCTTCGCACTTCGGCGTGGGTCATCCGGGACGGAAGGAACGAGGGATGACAGGGGCGGACCTCCGCGCGCACTTCGGCGTGGATCCTCCGGGAGGGAGGGAACGAGGGGTGACGGGGCTCAGCGGCGGGGGGCGCAGCTGCCGCGGATGATGAGCTCCGTGGGCAGGACGACGCCGCGCGGGCGGCGGCCGCCGGAGCGCAGGACCAGCTCGGCCGCTCGGTAGCCCATGTCGCGGCCCGGCTGAGCGATCACCGTCAGGGGCGGGGAGCAGAGCTCGGCCCAGGGCACGTCGTCGTACATCACCAGCGACACGTCCCGGGGCACCCGCAGGTCCAGCTCCCTGGCCGCCAGCACCGCCGCCTCCCCGAGCACGTTGCCCCCGGCGAGCACCGCCGTCAGGTCGGGACGGCTCTGGAACAGGCCGGAGGCGGCGGCGTAGGCCGAGTCGCGGCTGCCCGTGCCGAACACGACCAGCTCCTCGTCCACCGGCGAGCCCACCGCCTCCCGGAACGCCGCCACCCGCCGGTCCTGGCCGGGGCCGCCGAGGAAGGCGATGCGCTTGTGGCCCAGGCCGCGCAGGTAGCGGACCGCCGTACGGATGCCCGCCCGGTCGTCGGCCACCACGGACGGCACGTCCAGCGGGCGCGGCTGCGGGGCGGAGGGCAGGCCGTCCAGGCGCATGAGGTCGGTCATCGCCGTCGCGGCCGGATCGTCGCCGGCGGCCGGGCCGGGCGGCAGGTGGTCGGCGAAGACCACCGTCATGCCCGCGCGGATCGCCGGGGCCCAGGTCTCCACGTCGCCGGACGGGACGGCGATGAGGCGGTCGACGCTCTGCTCCAGGAGCATGCCGATCAGCTCGGACTCCTGCTCGGGGTCGCCGCCCGTGGAGCCGAGCACGACCGGCTCGCCGGCCGAGCGGGCACAGGCGAGCACGCCCTCGGCGAGCTGGGCGTGGAAGGTGTCGGTCAGGTCGGGGACGAGCAGGCCCATGCCGCCCGTGCGGCGCTGGCGCAGGTTGCGGCCCAGGGCGCTGGGGCGGTAGTCGAGCTGGGCGGCGACGGCCAGGACGCGCTCCCGCGTCTGCGGGCTGGCCGAGCCGCCCGACAGCACCCGGGACACGGTCGCGACGCCCACGCCGGCCGCCTCGGCCACATCCTTGATCGTCGCCCGCCGCTCCATGGAAACGATTCCATCATGGTTCCAGGAAAATCGGAAGACGGGCGCGCTGACAACGGCTGGTCACGCGGTAACCCTTGACACCGATGTCCGTTTCGGGTGAGATGCTTGAAAACGTATCCACGTGAGTGGGACTCTGTACCAACGTCCGGGCCACAGCCCTGGAGCGCGAAGGAATGTCATGGCATCCATCGTTCTGACGAACGTCGACAAGATCTACGCCGGTGGCGTAAAGGCCGTGAACGGGCTCAACCTTGAGATCAAGGATGGCGAGTTCATGGTGCTGGTCGGCCCGTCCGGTTGCGGTAAGTCGACCGCGCTCCGGATGATCGCCGGCCTTGAGGACATCAGCGGCGGCGAGATCTCGATCGGCGACAAGGTCGTCAACCACCTCCCGCCCAAAGACCGCGACATCGCGATGGTCTTCCAGAACTACGCGCTCTACCCGCACATGACGGTCGAGGAGAACCTCGCCTTCGGTCTCAAGCTCCGCAAGATGCCGAAGGCGGAGATCCAGAAGCGCGTCGGCGAAGCCGCCAAGATGCTCGGTCTGGACACCTACCTCAAGCGCAAGCCGGCCGCCCTCTCCGGTGGTCAGCGCCAGCGTGTCGCCATGGGCCGCGCCATCGTGCGTGAGCCGCAGGCCTTCCTCATGGACGAGCCGCTGTCCAACCTGGACGCCAAGCTCCGCGTCTCCATGCGCGCCTCCCTCAACACGCTGCACGAGCGCCTCGGCGTCACCACCGTGTACGTCACCCACGACCAGGTCGAGGCCATGACCCTGGGCGACCGCGTCTGCGTCCTGCGCGACGGTCTGCTCCAGCAGGTCGACACCCCGCAGAACCTGTTCGACAAGCCCGTCAACCTGTTCGTGGCCGGCTTCATGGGCTCCCCGTCGATGAACTTCGTCACCGCCGAGCTCGTCCGCGACGGCGGCGCCGCCGTGACCTTCGCCGACATCAAGCTGCCGATCCCCGACTCGACGTTCACCGACAAGCCGGGCCTCGACCAGTACATCGGCAAGAAGATCATCCTCGGCATCCGCCCCTCCGACTTCGAGGACGCCACCTCGGCCGGCACCCACGCCAACGGCTGGGCCACGCTGCCCGTCAAGGCGGAGGTCACCGAGGAGCTGGGCTCCGAGATCAACGTCCTGTTCCTGATCGACGCCCCGCCGGTCGAGCACAAGGACACCGTCGCCGCCGCCGACACCGGTGACGACGAGGAGGCCGCGCTGCCGCTCGTGGGCGACAAGTCCCTGTGGACCGCCCGCGTCAACGCCCGCAGCCACGTGCGTCCCGGCCAGAACATCGACCTGGTCCTCGACACGCACAACCTGCACTTCTTCGACCCGTCCTCCGGCCTGGCGATCGGCCACGAGGCCAACCGCTGAGCACCCCCTGACTCCTGATTCCCGGCCGTGAGCCCAGCTCACGGCCGCTCGGGCCCCCACCGCGACCCCCTCCCGCGGCGGGGGCCCGTTCCTTTGCCGCGGAAGGTCAGCGGCCGATCCGCGACGACACCATGGACTGCAGGCCGCGCGGCACGAGGCGGCCGACCGCCACGATGGCCTTGTAACGGAAGTCCGGCACCGACACGCGCTTGCCCAGCGCCAGGTCGCGCATGGCCTCGCGGACCACGTCCTCGGCCTTCAGCCACAGGAACCCGGGGATGCCCGAGGTGTCCATCGAGGCCCGCCGGTGGAACTCGGTCCGCACGAAACCGGGGCACAGCGCCATGATCCTGATGCGCGGGTTGCCCACCTCGTGCGCGGCGGACTCGCTGAAGTTCACCACCCACGCCTTGGACGCGCTGTAGGTGCCCCGGGTGAAGAACGCGGCCACCGACGCCACGTTCACGATCGCGCCCCGGTCGCGCTCCCGCATGCCGGGCAGTGCCGCCAGCGTCAGCCGCAGCACGGCCTCGCAGTGCACCTTGAGCATGCGCACCTCGTTCGCGACCGGCACGTTCGGGAAGTGGCCCGCGTTGCCGAACCCGGCGTTGTTCACCAGCAGGTCGACGCCGCGAGCCGGGTCACGGAGCCGCGCCTCGACCCTGGCCAGGCCCTCCTCGGTGGCCAGGTCGGCGGGCAGCACCTCGACGTCCACGCCGTACCTGAGCTTGAGCTGGTCGGCGGCCTGGGCGAGGCGGAGCTCGTCGCGCGCCACGAGGACGAGCGAAAACGCGTCGGCGGCCAGGCGCCGGGCGAAGGCGGCGCCGAGGCCGGCGGTCGCTCCAGTGATCAGTGCGGTAGGCATGCCTGAACCATAACGTTCATGGCAGGATGAACGGTGTGCGCCTCGTCGTGGCCGTGTCGCTTATCGTGTCGCTCCTCGTGGCACTCACCGCCTGCTCGACCGCCCGGCCACCCGCCGAGGCGGTCTCGACCGCTTCCGCGGTGTCCCCGTCTCCCGCGCCGTCTCCCGACGCCACCCCCTCTCCCGGCGTGACCCCGCCGCCCGAGCGGGGTGAGCTGCGCTTCACGGAGATCGCCAAGCTGGAGCAGCCGGTGGCCTTCGCCGTGCGCAAGGGCGACGACCGGCTCTACGTCGCCGAGCAGACCGGCCGGCTGCGCACCTCCGGCGGCGACACGGTGATCGACCTGTCCGGCGAGGTGAGCACGGGCAATGAGCAGGGGCTGCTCGGCGTCGCGTTCCATCCCTCGGGCCGCTGGGTCTACCTCGACTGGACCGACGCCGACGGCCACACCCACGTCACCGAGTGGGCCTACGACGGCACCCGGGCCACCGCCAGGCGCGACGTGCTCACCCAGGACCAGCCGTACGCCAACCACAACGGCGGCCAGCTCGCCTTCGGCCCCGACGGCCACCTCTACATCGCGCTCGGCGACGGCGGCAGCGCGGGCGACCCGGAGGGCAACGGCCAGGACCTGGGCACGCTGCTGGGCAAGATCCTGCGCATCGACCCGCGCGGGAAGCCGTACACCGTGCCGGAGGACAACCCGTTCGTCGGCAAGGAGGGGGCACGTCCGGAGATCTGGGCCTACGGCCTGCGCAACCCCTGGCGCTTCAGCTTCGACCGCTCCACCGGCGACCTGTGGATCGGCGACGTCGGGCAGAACGCCTGGGAGGAGGTCGACTACCAGCCGGCCGGTTCGGAGGGCGGCGAGAACTACGGCTGGAACCTGCGCGAGGGCAAGCAGCCCTTCCGCGACGGCAAGGCCGGTGACCTGGTCGACCCGGTGATCGTCTATCCCCTGCACGAGGGCGGCAACTGCTCGGTGATCGCCGGCCACGTCTACCGCGGCCAGAAGATCCCCTGGTTGCAGGGGCAGTTCCTGTACGGCGACTTCTGCGCCGGATGGGTCAGGGCCGCGCCCGTGGACGATCTCAAGGCCGCGGCCGAGGTGGGCAAGGTGGATCAGCTCTCGTCGTTCGGCGAGGGCCCCGACGGCGAGCTCTACGCGCTCAGCCTGCAGGGTCCGCTCTATCGGATCGAGGCTGCCTGATCCGCTCGATCAGGTCCTCCACCTGGTCGTTCAGCTTCGCGCCCCGGGCCCAGCCCGCGTAGTGGGTCAGGAAGACCACCACCTCCCGCAGCTCGTTCTCGCTCAGGTCCCCGGCGCGCAGGCCGGCGTCGAGCTGGACGTCCGTCATCTCGTGCAGTCCCTGGCCGACGAGCAGCCCGATGAGGAGCAGGCGGCGCTCCCTGATCGACAGGACAGACCGTGACCAGACATCGGCGAACTGGCGCTCAGCCGTCATGCCGAAGGAGTCCACGGTCTCCATCGCGGGTTCTGTCATTGTTCGCTCCGGGGGTGGCGGTAGGGATCCTCATATCTTTCGCTACTTCCTGAGTTGAACCAATGGAGGTTGCATGAACGTTGTAGCGGCGCGCCACAGACCCGGTACGGACGGCTTTTTGATCTGTAACAAGTAAAGCCAATGGACGGCCAAGATTTGGTCAAGATTTTTCGCCGCCCATCGGGCTCATTCCTCCTGAAAGCGGGCACAACCACTCCGTTGGTCCGTAAAGCGGAGGTAAGCCCTGGTGAAAAAGGCACGGGCTTTGATCGCGCTCATGGGCGCGGTCCTGATGCTGTCCGCGTGCGGACAGCCGGAGTTCACCTACGTACGTGACAAGGGTGGCACGACCTACTTCAAGGTGCCCGCTTCGTTCACCCAACTCGACGCCTATCCCATCGAGCTGTATCTGTCGGGTGACCACCCCAACTCGCAGGCGGCTCTGCTGCGCGCCCAGCGGGTCTGGTCGACGGCCTTCGACCAGTCGACGGATCCGTCGGTCAACCACCTGCTCGGCTCGCCGGAACCGTTCGTCTACGCCACCGTGCACCAGCTCACCGAGGAGCAACGCGACTCGATCTCCCTGAACCGGCTGCGCGACTTCATCCTGCCGGTGACCGAGCAGATGCGCATGCTCTACGCGCAGCAGGCCGCGGCGGGCGGGCAGGCGCCGATGTTCAACGGTTTCGAGCCCATCAGCGACGAGGTCCTGCTCCTGGACCAGGGCGCCAGGGGCGTGCACGTCCGCTTCAACTACCAGATCGGCAACGACGTCCAGACCTTCGACCACACCGCCATCCTCGACGAGAAGGGCGGGACGGTCTCCGTCATGCTCATCGGCTGCCAGTCGGTCTGTTTCCGGAAGCGCGCCGCCGAGTTCGAGAAGATCGCGAGTTCGTTCAAGCTGCTCCGGCTGCCCGGATGAGGGAGCATCATTGACCACGACCAATCAGCATGAAGGGCTGCGTGCCCCCGGCAGCGGGCCCTCCGATCCCGAATCCGTGACCAGGAAGAAGATGCAGTTCTGGGATCGGAGCAAGTTCCTCATCGTCCTCGTCCTGGCCTACCTCATCCTCACGTGGAAGGTGATGGCGGACTTCGAGGGCGTCGTCACCTTTCCCGAGGCGGCGCAGCAGATCGCGTACGCCTACCAGTGGATCTTCTGGCTGCTCGGCGCGGAGGTGCTGCGGCAGCTGCACTTCTTCGTCAGCGAGCACTGGTCGGCCTACCACCGCTTCTGGAGCCAGAAGGTCTTCGGCGGCTTCGAGCGCTGGACGCACCGCCGCTTCGACGACTGGACGCGCTTCCGCCTCGCACGGGCGCTGAAGATCGCCTTCTTCATCACGCTGACCGCGCTGGTGCTGGGTGCGGTGCTGGACGTCAGCCCGTTCGCCGCGCTGCTGCAGGCGCCGGCGCTCATCTGGCAGGCGCTGCCGTTCTTCCTGCAGATCGTCTTCCTGTTCTTCTTCGTCATCATCCAGTTCGTGGGCCTGTTCTGGTTCCTGTCCAGGGGCGGCGTCGAGACGTACTTCCCCGACGACATCAAGACCCGCTTCCGCGACGTGTGGGGGCAGGACCACGTGGTCGAGCGGGTCCAGGAGAACATCGTCTTCCTGGAGCGGCCCGACGAGATCGAGCGACGCGGCGGGTACGTCCCCAGCGGCCTGCTGCTCTGGGGCCCGCCGGGCACCGGCAAGACCCTCATGGCCGAGGCCGTGGCCGGCGAGACCGGCAAGCCGTACGTGTTCGTGGATCCGGGCGCGTTCACGAACATGTTCATGGGCGTCGGCATCCTCAAGGTCAAGGGGCTGTTCAGGAAGCTGCGCAAGCTGGCCCTCCGGTACGGCGGCGTGATCGTCTTCTTCGACGAGGCCGACTCCCTCGGCAAGCGCGGCCGCCTCGCCCAGCAGGGCCCGCCCGGCCAGGGCGGCGGCTTCTCCGAGTTCTCCGGCCACCACGGCTGCCACGGCCTGAGCTACCTGACCGAGGAGACCCGCCAGGTGCTGGCCTTCCGCGGCGGGCACCCGGCCGAGGAGGAGCCCGGCAGGCGCAACCGCTTCTTCATGGGCGGCGGCATGAACGGCAGCGGCGACCCCGGCACGCTGCAGGCGCTGCTCACCGAGCTGTCCGGGCTCAAGAAGCCGCGCGGGTTCTTCAACCGCCTCGTGCGGCGGCTGCTCGGGATGCGGCCGAAGCCGCCGCCCAAATACCGCATCCTCGTCATGATGGCCACCAACCGGCCGGACGCGCTGGACGAGGCGCTGCTGCGGCCGGGCCGCATCGACCGCATCTACAAGGTCGGCTACCCGTCCAAGGCGGGGCGGGTGCGGACGTACCAGGGTTATTTCGACAAGGTGTGGCACGAGCTCACGCCGGAGCAGATCGACAAGCTGGCCACGATCACCCCGTACGCGACCGGCGCCACGATCAAGGACCTGGTCAACGAGTCGCTCATCACCGCCATCAGGGACGGGCGGGAGATCATCACCTGGTCGGACGTGCTGCGCGCCAAGCGGCTCAAGCAGCTCGGCCCGCCCGAGGACGTCGAGTACATCGAGCGCGAGCGGCACGCCGTGGCCGTGCACGAGGCTTGCCACGCCGTCGTGGCGTACGTGACCCGCTTCCACCTCGAGATCGACATCGCCACCATCGAGAAGGGCGCCGACTACCTGGGCATGGTCGCCTCGATCAAGCCCGAGGACCAGTTCACCCGGTGGAAGTCCGAGCACGAGGCCGACATCATGGTCTCCCTGGCCTCGCTGGCCGGCGAGCGCATGTTCTTCGGTGAGGACAACTCCTCGGGCGTCTCCGGCGACCTCTACTCGGCCACCTACCTGACCGCCATGATGGAGTCGTACTGGGGCATGGGCTCCGGCGTCACCTCGCTGCCCGCGCTCCAGGAGCTGGAGATCATGGGCGGCAAGGCCATGCGCAAGCGCGGCCCGGGCGGCTCCATCGGCATCACCGACAGGGAGCCGGCCCGGAACCAGCCCGACCTGACGCCCGACGTGCTCGGCGAGCGCATCGAGTTCAACCTCGTCCGGCTGCTGGAGAAGACCGAGGCGCTGCTGCAGGAGCACCGCAGGGAGGTGCTCTGCCTGGCGCACGCGCTGGAGACGCACAAGACGCTCAACGGCGACGACGTGGTCGCCATCATCCGGCGCGAGCCCGGGCCGCTCATCGACGGCACCGTCTACGCCTCCGACGAGCTCTACCGCGAGCTGGAGGACTACCACCGCGACGCGGCCAGGGCGCACAAGGAGCACAGCCACATCGAGCGCGACCTGCCGGGGAACGCGGGGGAGCGGGTCGAGGCGGTGCCGGTCGGCTTCGGCGGATCGGGCCTCAAGGCCGCCCGCGCGATGCCGCCTGGCCCGCCGGCGGTCATCCAGGGCCATCCGGTGATCCAGCCACCCGCCCCCTACGGGCCGCCGTTGCCGGCGGGCTCCCCGGCGTCGCCCACGGCGGCGGGGCCGCCCGCGACGGGCGGGTCGTCGCCGGTCGCGCCTCTGCAGGAAGGGGCTTCGCAGGTCTCGCCCCTCCAGGGTGGGGCGTCGCCGGTCGCGCATGACGGGTCGGTTGCGCATGACGGGCCGGTCGTGCATGACGGGTCGGTCGCGCACGACAGGCCGGCTGAGCCTGCCGACCGGCCCGAGTTCGTGCCGTGGGCCGCCGCCGCTCCCGCGCCGGCTTCAGGAGTGGCTCCGGCGGCTGCCACGCCGGTGCCCGTGGTGGTGGGCACACCCGCGCCGGCCGCCGCACCGGCGCGGCGCAGGGTTGCCGGCCGGATCTGGCTGGTCGTCGCCAGCCTGCTGGGGCTGGTCGTGCTGTCCATCATCGCCGCCCTGGCGGTGACGGGCACGCTGGCGGGCGGCAACGGCGCCAACGTGGCCGGCTCGTCTCCGGTGGCCTCGCCGGGGCTGCTGCTCCTGCTGTTCGTCGTGATCGTCGCGGCGATCGTGGGCGGCGGGCTGGCGTTCGTCGCGATCAAGGGCGTACGCGCGGCGCAGGCCAGGGCCGAGCAGGAGCGCGACACGGCCAACGCCCGAGCCCAGCTCCTGGCCGCGGCGATGGAGCCGGACAAGGCCATGCGGCTGCTCGGCTACGACGGGAACGGCAACGGCACCGACTGGCGCGCGTAGCCGCACCGTCCACGGGATCGGGCCATCGGGCCCGGGCACGACGCCCGGGCCCGGTGCGTGTCCGGCGCGTACGTGCTCGGGGGCGGTGCGCGGTCAGGGGCGGTCGTGTTCCTCGTGGGCGCGGCGCAGGAGGGCCATCAGGCGGTCCTCGTCGCGGATCTGCCGCCGGTACTTCTCCGGCAGCTTCCTGAGCTGCGCCTCCTCGGCGAGCAGCCGCCGGAAGATCTCCTCGCGCACCTCCGGGTCCTGCTCGACGTCCAGGTACTGCTGCGCGTGCCGCCGGACCACCGACACCGTGTTCTGCGCGCGGCCCTTGGCGCTGGCCAGCGAGGCCACCACCGTGACCAGCAGCACCCCGATGATCACCGACAGGGACAGGCCCGTGCTGATCTCGACGACCGGCACCGGCTCGCCGTCGTTGATGAACGGGACGTTGTTCTCGTGCAGCGCGTGCAGGACCAGCTTGACCCCGATGAAGGCGAGGATGACGGCCAGGCCGTAGGCCAGGTAGATCAGCCGGTCCAGCAGCCCGTCGATGAGGAAGTAGAGCTGGCGCAGGCCCAACAGGGAGAACGCGGTGGCGGTGAAGACGAGGTAGACGTTCTGGGTCAGGCCGAAGATGGCCGGGATCGAGTCGAGGGCGAACAGGATGTCGGTCCCGCCGATGGCGATCATGACCAGCAACATCGGCGTCATGACCCGCCGCCCGTCCTCGACGGTGAACAGCCGGTCACCGTCATAGGTGTCGGTGGTACGCAGCAGCCGGCGGGCCACGCGGACCATGAGGTTGTCGGGGGAGTGGCTCTCCTCGCCCTCCGGCTTGAGCAGGTTGCCCGCCGTGATCAGCAGGATCAGGCCGAAGAGGTAGAACACCCACGCGAACATGTTGATCAGCGCCGCGCCCACCAGGATGAACCCGGTCCTGGCCAGCAGCGAGAAGACGATGCCGAACAGCAGCGCCTTCTGCTGGTCGGCGCGCGGCACCTTGAAGCTCGACATGATGACGAGGAACACGAACAGGTTGTCGACCGACAGCGCCTTCTCCGTCACGTAACCGGCGAAATACTCGGCCCCCGGCTCGGGCCCGCCGAGCAGCCAGACGCCGACGCCGAACAGCAGGGCGATGCCCACGTACAGGGCGGACCAGACAGACGCCTCGCGCAGCGTGGGGATGTGCGACTTGCGGACGTGGAAGAAGAAGTCGAACAGCAGCAGCCCGACGATCCCCAGGATCGTCAGCCACCACACCGCGGCGGATACGTCCACTCGAGGCTCCATGTGTGCGGGCCGTCGTGGGGGGTGGCGACTTCAGGCGGGCGCGAACTCGTATCCTCGCAAGTGGTACCCGGTCTTACCGGATCTCACCCGGCATGCGTACCGGAGGGAGAAGGCCCGCCGGGCGATCGCCGGCGCCGCCTTCGCGCCGGCCCGGACCGGGTCTAGACCTGGATGCCCAGGCGGGCGATCGGCTCGACCAGCTCCTCCTCCTCGTACGCGAAGTGCGAGGACAGCACCTCGGCCAGCCGGTCCACGCGGGCCCTGACCCCGTCGAGCCCGGCCGGGCCGCGCCGCAGCAGGTCCACGCACGCCTCGTCCAGCCGGGTGAGCAGCTCGGCGATCACCTCGTGCTCCTGCTCCAGCTTCTTGATCACCGGCGCCAGCGTCGAGTCGCGCTCCAGGATGGCCGGGAACATGGCCTCGTCCTCGACCGTGTGGTGCACGGTCAGCAGCCGGCAGAACGTCGCGCAGTACGTGGCCAGCGTCCAGTGGTTCTGCCGCACGCTCAGCCGGTTGATCGTCGAGCGCAGCTCCTCCGCGTCCAGCCGGCCCGCCGCCACCTCCTCCACCGCGTCCTGGACCTGCCGCAGCTCCTGCCGGTAGCCGTCGTGCACGTCCACCAGGTGCTTGCCGAGCCGCCGCTGCTCGGGTGTGAGCGCGGCCGGGTCCTGCTTGGGCGCGTGCGGCCGCCCCTCCTCGTCCAGGTCGAGCAGCTCGGCGATGGTGACGGGCCGCTCGACCGGCTCGGGTGCGGGCCGGCCCAGCTGATCGGCCACGGCCGCGCGCACGGCCGGCGCCACCTCCTCGGCGAACGTGCGCAGATCGCGCTCCGCCTGCGGCCCCGGCGCCAGCACGAAGCCGGTCATCCCCACCTCGAACACCAGCTCCGTGAGCTGCTCGGCCCACAGCGAGGCGGGCCCGTCGAGGAACCCGGGCCCCGGCAGCGGCGAGAACGAGCCGCCGATGTTGTACACCTTGCGGATCGCGGCCGGATCGCGCCCCGCGTCCGCGGCCGCCGCGTCCAGCACCTTCACCTGGGCGGCCACCGCCTCGGGCGGGCTGTAGAAGGAGGAGGGCAGCCAGCCGTCGCCCATCCGCCCGGTCAGCTCCAGCATCCTGCGCTTGATCGCGCCGATCCAGATGCCGATCGGGTGGGCGGGGAACGGCCCGGGCCGGGCGCCGCCGAGCCGGTAGTGCGTGCCCTCGAACACCACGGGCTCACCCGGCGTCCACAGCGCCCGCAGCACGGTGATGGCCTCGGCCAGCGCCTCGATCGACTCCGGCGGCGACAGCCGGCGCCCGCCCATCGCGGCGATCGCGTCCCAGAACGCCCCCGCGCCCAGCCCCAGCTCCACCCGACCGCCGCTGAGCAGGTCGAGGGAGGCGGCGGCGCGGGCCAGCACGGCGGGCGGCCGCAGCGGCAGGTTGACCACGTCGGGGACCAGCCGGATCCGCTCGGTGCGCTGTGCCACGGCCGACAGCAGCGTCCAGGTGTCCAGGAAGTCCGCCTGGTACGGATGGTCCTGGACCCCGATCAGATCGAGCCCGAGCCGGTCGGCCAGCGTGACGTGGCGCAGCAGCCGGTCGCGCCCGGCGGCCTCAGGTGACAGGAACGCGCCGAACCACAGATCGTGCATGAGAATCCCCCTGACTCGATGTTCGCACGGCCCTCCGAACCGGCGGCGCCTGCCCCGCGTCTTACCGGTTGTGCGCCGACTCGTCTGGCTCGTCCCCGCCCTCCTGCTCCTCACCGGCTGCTCGCCGAGCGTGCCGTGCACGTTGATCGGCACCCCGGTGGGCGTGGGGGTGCACGTCAAGGGGCCGCTCGCGGCCCGGTCGGGCTCCGTCGAGCTGGAGGTGTGCTGGGACGGCGCCTGCAAGCAGGCGCGTGCCGAGCTCTATCCGTCCTCGCGGGCGGGCCGGGAGACCTGCTCGGGCGACACCTGCGCGGTGACGGGCGTGCCGACCGGGGAGAAGCACGGGTTCGGCGATGTGGAGGGGCTGCCCGACCGGCCCGTCGAGGTACGTCTTACGCTACGGGGCGGCGGAGACGACCCGGTGCTGGAGCGTACGGTCAGCGTCACCCCGAAGGGCCGCTACCCCAACGGCCCCGAATGCGGGGAGGGCGGCCCCAACGCCGAGCTCACCATTGAGGGTGACGGCACTGTGCGAGAAACCTCCTGATTAACACGGCGTTCACATTCGGGCAAAAACCGGGAAACGGCCGTCCGTAAGACTCGGCGTGGCTGAGAAGAACCCCGAAAGGACCGCCGTGAGCTACAAGGCTGAGTACATCTGGATCGACGGCACCGAGCCCACGGCTCTGCTGCGCTCGAAGACCAAGATCCTTGCCGACGGGGCCGAGCCTCCGGTCTGGGGCTTCGACGGGTCCAGCACCAACCAGGCCGAGGGCCACTCGTCGGACCGGGTGCTCCGTCCGGTGCTCACGTGTCCCGACCCGATCCGCGGTGGTGACAACAAGCTGGTCCTGTGCGAGGTCGAGGAGATCAACGGCGACCCGCACGTCAGCAACACCCGCGCCCTGCTGCGCCCGATCGCCGAGCAGTACGCCGCCCAGGAGTCCTGGTTCGGCATCGAGCAGGAGTACACCTTCTTCAAGGGCAGCCGCCCGCTCGGCTTCCCCGAGGGCGGCTTCCCCGCCCCGCAGGGTCACTACTACTGCGGCGTGGGCGCCGAGGCCGTGTTCGGCCGCGAGATCGTCGAGCTGCACCTCGACCGCTGCCTCGCCGCCGGTCTGGCGATCTCCGGCATCAACGCCGAGGTCATGCCCGGCCAGTGGGAGTTCCAGGTCGGCCCGGCCAGCCCGATCGAGGTCGCCGACCACCTGTGGCTCGCCCGCTACCTCCTCTACCGGACCGCCGAGGAGTTCGGTGTCGAGGCCACCCTCGACGCCAAGCCCGCCCGCGGCGACTGGAACGGCGCCGGCGCGCACACCAACTTCTCCACCAAGGCCATGCGTGAGGGCTACGAGGCCATCATCACCGCCTGCGAGGCGCTCGGCGAGGGTGACAAGCCGATGGAGCACGTCTCCCAGTACGGCGCCGACATCGAGAGCCGCCTGACCGGCGCCCACGAGACCGCCCCGTGGAACAAGTACAGCTACGGCGTGTCCGACCGCGGCGCCTCCGTGCGCATCCCGTGGCAGGTCGAGGTGGACAAGAAGGGCTACATCGAGGACCGACGCCCGAACGCCAACGTCGACCCGTACGTGGTCACCCGCCTGCTGGTGAACACCTGCTGCTCGGCCCTGGAGAAGGCCGGCCAGGTCTGATCCTCCGGAGGACGGGGCCCCTTCGCGCGAAGGAGCCCCGTTTTCTCATGCGAGGCGGAAGTCCAGATCGGGGGTGATTTCCGCCACGTCCATCTGCGCCTTCTGCAGGCGCCCGGAGTGGTCCCAGTTCATCGCCTGCCAGCGGGTGAACTGGTCGAGCACCCACATCCCGGACTGCCGGCTGCCGTTGCCCGACTTGCCGTTCCCGCCGAACGGCAGGTGGGCCTCGGCGCCGGAGGTGGAGTTGTTGACGCTGACCATGCCGGCCGAGATGCCCTCGCGGAAGCGGAAGGCGTGCTTGGGGTCGGTGGTGTAGATGGAGCTCGACAGGCCGTAACCCGGCAGGTTGGCCAGCTCGATGGCCTCGTCCAGGGTGCGGAACGCGGTCACGCCCACCAGCGGGCCGAACGTCTCCTCCATGAACAGCCGGTCGCCGGGACGGACGCCGTCCACCACGACCGGGTGGTAGTAGAGGCCCTCGCCGCCGTCGAAGTCGCCGCGCGGGTTGTCCTTCGTGATCCGCCCCCGGCCGCCCGTGACGACCTTGTGGTGGGGCTGGATCCAGGTCAGGTATTCCTCGTAGCGGTCGGCGAACTTCCGGTCGAGCAGCGGCCCGGCCAGCACGTCCTGCTCGGGGTCGCCGATCCGGGCGTCGCCCACGGCGCGCGCGAACCGCTCCACGAAGGCGTCGTGGACGCTCTCGTGCACGATGACCGTGCCCAGGCTCGTACAGCGCTGGCCGGCCGTGCCGAAGCCGGAGAACAGCGCGCCCTCGACGGCCAGGTCGAGATCGGCGTCCGGCATGATCACCATCGGGTTCTTGCCGCCCAGCTCCAGGCAGGCCGACTGCAGGTGGCGGCCGGTCAGCTCACCGACCTTCCGGCCCACCTCGCTGGAGCCGGTGAAGCCGACCTTCTGCACGCTGCCCTCGCCCAGGGCCAGCTCCAGGCCCGCGAACGTCTCCGCGCCGTCGGCGAAGACGATGTTCAGCACGCCGTCGGGCAGGCCCGCCGCCGTGAACAGCCGGAACATCGCGTGCGCGGAGGCGGCGGCGTACTCGGCGGGCTTCCAGACGACGGCGTTGCCGCACAGCAGGGCGGGGACCAGGTACCACGACGGGACGGCCACCGGGAAGTTGCCCGCGGTGATGACCGCCGCCACGCCGATCGGGTTCCGGAACGTGAACAGGTTCTTGTCCGGCATCTCCGACGGGACCGTCTGCCCGTAGAGCCTGCGGCCCTCGCCCAGGAAGAAGTCGCACGTGTCCACGATCTCCCGCACCTCGCCGAGCGACTCGGCGTACGGCTTGCCGATCTCCTCGGTCACCAGCCGGGCCAGCCGCTCGGCGTTGGCCTCGACCAGCCGCCCGATGGAGGCGATCACCCGGCCGCGCACCGGCGCCGGCACCTTGGCCCACTCGCGCTGCGCCTCCTTGGCGGTGCGGCAGGCGGCGGCGAACGTGCCGGCGTCGGCCAGGCCCACCTGCGCCACGACCTCGCCCGTGCGGGCGGGGTTGACTGATTCGTACGTGGCCGCGGACTCCGCGTCCTTGCCACCCACGATGGAAACGATCTGTCGGCTCACCGGTGCCCTCCTCATGTGCTTCTGCGGTAGACGCTAGCTCTCCAGGGCCAGTTTGCGCAGCTCCGGGCCGTGGACCGGATCGGCCAGCGCCGCGGCGAACTGCGCCTTGAGGTAGTTGAGCGGCGAGCCGGTGTCCCACCAGGTGCCGTCGATGACCTGGCCGTACACCGGGTTCCCGGCGGCGGCGTGGCGGTGCAGGGCGTCGGTGAGGTAGATCTCGCCCTCGGGGTCGGCCTGCCAGCGGCGGGTGGCGGCCTCCAGCTCGGCGACGACTCCCGGAGTGACGACGTAGCCGCCGATGGCGGCGTACCGGGAGGGGGCCTCCTCCGGGCGCGGCTTCTCGATCAGGCCTGAGATGCGCAGGCGGCCCCCGCCGAGGTCCTCCTCGACGATCGGCACGCCGTAGCGGGAGGCGTCCTCGACCGCCATCGGCAGCAGGGCGAGCACGGGCGCGCCCGTCGCCTCGTAGGCGGCCTTGAGCTGCCTGGCGCGGGGCACCTCGGCCACGAACACGTCATCGCCCCACAGCACCATGAACGGCTCGTCACCGATGACGCGGGCGGCGTTCAGCACGGGCGTGCCGTTGCCGTACGGGCCGTTCTGGTACAGGTACGTGATGTGCGCCAGGGACGACAGCTCGGCCACCGCGTCGGCGAGGTCGTCCTTGCCGGCGTCGCGCAACTGCTGCTCCAGGTCGGCGTCCGGGGCGAAGTGCCGCTGCACGAGCTCCTTGCGGGCCGAGGTCACGATGGTGATCTCGTCGATCCCGGAGTCCACGAGCTCCCTGATGGTGTGCTCGATCACGGGCTTGTCGCCGATCGGCAGCATCTCCTTCGGCAGCGCCTTCGTCAGGGGGAGCAGCCGGGTGCCCAGGCCGGCCACCGGGATCACGGCTTTGCGGACCATGCGTCTCTCCTCGTGCGTGCGGCGAGTCGGGTGACCGACCGGAGAGAGCCGACGTTACCCCAGGCGTCGTCCGGCCCTACGACCGCATTGCGGCAATTGCCAGAGAGACGTTCCCTCTTTCATGGTCCGGGCGATATCTGGGCAGGCTCGGAACGTTATTGTGCCGTGTGCCGGAGAATGAGCTCGGCGACCCGGCGGGGCAGCCCCGGAGACAGGAAAGAATGGCCCATGCCCTCGATAGTCTCCAGCCGCGCGCCGGGAATCCGGGCCGCCAGCGCCGCGCCGTGCGGCGTCGGGAGCAGCGGGTCCGCCGTGCCGTGGATCACCAGCGTGGGGGCCTTGATCGAGGACAGCGGGGCTCGCCGGTCCGCGGTCATCGCGCGCCCGGCCAGGTCGTGGTTGGTCGCGGCGGCGGGGTTGCCGGCACGGTCGTAGGACTCCTCGACCAGCCGCCGGGCCGCCGCCTCGTCGAAGGGCAGCACCTCGCCGTTCAGCACCCGCCACGTCTCCATGTTCGCCGCGACGTTCTCCTCGCGGGTGGTCCTCGGCACGGCCGCCGCGCGCATGAGGTGCTCCAGGAAGCCGGGCGCGGGGGGTGGCAGGTCGTCCGGGTCCGGGGCCTGGCCGGACATGGCGCGTACCCAGATGGGGCCCGCGTCGGTGCCCATCGGGCTGGCCATGATCGCGGTCAGCGTGGTGACCCGCTCGGGGCGGTGCGCGGCCAGCCACTGGCCGACCGCGCCGCCGAGGGAGGCGCCGGCGACGTGGGCGGAGGGGGTGTCGTACGCGTCGAGCACGGCGAGGGAGTCGGCGGCCAGGTCCGCGAGCGTGTACGGGTCGGTGGTGAAGTCGACGCAGTCGGAGCGGCCGGTGTCGCGGTGGTCGAAGCGGATCACCTGCCGGCCGCCGGCCACGAGGGTGTCCACGAGGTCGTCCGGCCAGCCGAGGCCGGAGGTGGAGGTGCCCATGACGAGCAGCACCACGGGGTCTCTCCGGTCGCCGAACCGTTCGGTCCACAGGCGCAGTTTCCCGGACTTGATGAATTTCTCTTCTGCGGCACCCATGGCCATCAATATAGCGAAATCTTGCCATTTAGCGGTGAAATGCGTTAATTCGCATTTCGTGGTATAATAGCGTTACCACGAGCGGGTGGGGGCTGGAGATTCGGCGGTTGTTTCCGAAATATCGTGTTTTGTGATGACCGCCAGCCGCTCCGCCAGGTCCGCCAGCGCGCGGGAGGCGGCCAGCTCGTCCCCGATCTCCGGCACCGCCGGATCGGCGGGATTGCGGCGCGCCCGGCCGGTCCCGGTCACGCGGTCGCCGTTCCCCATCGTCAGCGTCGCCCGGGCGGCGGTGTCGTCGCCGTCCTCGGCGAGAGAGATCCGCACGGTCCATTCCTTGGCCTCCATGGCCACACCTCCTCCACCCCTAGCGGGCTGCCCGGCCGGGCGCCGGTAAACCTTCCACCGACTGGGGCTCAGGGGGCGGGCCTGCGGGGATCTCGCGGTCCGGTCGTCCAGCCCGGTCCGCCGGATCTTCGCGAGCTGCCGCCGCGCCGGGCCGTTGGTGACGACACCCACCCGCCATCCCGCCGCGCGCAACCAGGTCAGCGCCTCCGGCACCCCGGCGTAGAGCTCCGCGAGGTGCGGCATCCGCGCGTGGAAGCCCTCCAGCCGCTCCACCGCCCCCTCCGTCAGCCGGTGCCGCTCGGCGAACTCGCCCGCCCACAGGACGAACGCCCCGTCCAGGTGGAGCAGGGTCCGATCGAGGTTGAAGAGGGCCGGCCGCGTCATGCCTCGAACGCCAGGTGGTGGAGCAGGTGAACCCGGACGCTAGGCGGTGAAGTCGGCGAAGTCGAAGCCCGGCGAGACCAGGCAGCTCACCAGCACCGCCTCGTCGCCCGCGGGGCGCGCCGACTGCCACGCGCCGCCCGGCACGACGGCCTGCGGCACCTGCCCGTGCTCCACGTCCGGCCCCAGGACGACCGTCTCGTCCCCGATCGTCAGGTCGAGCGGTCCGCCGCGGTGCCACAGCCAGATCTCCGCCGACCTGACCATGTGCGGCACCGACTCCTCGCCAGGGTGCAGCAGGAAGTAGATGGCGGTGGCGCTGGCTCGCGCGCCCGGGTACCCGTCGGGCGTGAACGTCACCGGCGACCGCCACGTCTCCCGGAACCAGCCGCCCTCGGGGTGGGGGAGCAGGTCGAGTGCCTCGGCGATCGGCGGTCGCTCCACGAACGCGACCGGTGCGCCCTTGACGTCCCGGCGCAGGAAGCGGTTGCCGTCGAGGACGAGCTGGCCGTCGAGCGGGGCGGCCAGGGCCGCCGCCTCGTCGGCCACCTGGATGGACGGGCCGTCAGGGTAGATCCGCAACTCCACGAGGTGAGTCTATGTGGATATTTCGGACAGGTCCTGCTTCCGCCGATGACCCCGCGCGTTCACCTGCCGGACGATTTCTCATATTTTAATATTTTTTCACCGGCAACCAGACCGACGAATGAGGCAAGACCAGGTGAAACCCGATCAATGGCGTTCGCTGCTCGACAGCAGGGCATCCCGGCGCCAGATGCTCACGTACGCCACCGGCGTGGCCGGGCTCATCGCCCTGGGCCAGGTGCCCGGCGGCGTGAGCGACCCGGCGCCCGCGCTGTCCGCGAACCCGTTCACGTTAGGCGTCTCCTCCGGCGACCCCCGCCCCGACGGCGTCGTGCTGTGGACCAGGCTCGCCACGCAACCGCTGGCCGACGACGGGATGGGCGGCATGCCGCGCGTCCCCGTGCCGGTCCGGTGGGAGATCGCCGAGGACGACGGCATGCGCCGCGTGGTGCGCAAGGGCGTGGCCACCGCCCGTCCCGAGCTCGCCCACGCCGTCCACGTCGAGGTGAACGGGCTGCGTCCCGGCCGCGAGTACTGGTACCGCTTCACGGTGGGCGACGAGACCAGCCGCACCGGCCGTACGAAGACCGCGCCCGACCCCCGCTGGAACACCGAGGTCTCCTTCGCGTACGCCTCCTGCCAGCAGTGGGAGAGCGGGTTCTACACCGCCTACCGCGACATGGCGGCCCAGGACCTCGACCTGATCGGCCACCTGGGCGACTACATCTACGAGCTGGCGATCGGCGCCACGGGCGGCCAGCGCAAGACGTCGCTGTCGGCCGCGCACAACGCGCCCACCATGACCCTCTCGCAGTACCGCCTGCGTTACGCCCTGGTCAACTCCGACCCGGACCTGCAGGCCGCCCGCGCGGTCGCGCCCTGGTTCTTCGCGCTGGACGACCACGACGTCGAGGACAACTGGGGCGCCGACCTGTCGCCCACCGGCGGCACCCCGGAGAACTTCCTGCGCCGCCGCGCCGCCGCCTTCCGCGCCTGCTTCGAGAACCAGCCGATGCGCCCCTCGGCCCTGCCCGTGGGGCCGGACATGCCGATGTACCAGCGCATCCGGTACGGCCGGCTGGCCACGTTCCACGTCCTGGACGAGCGGCAGTTCCGCAGCCCCGCCGACGTCACCGCCCGCCTCGACCCGAACCGCACCATGCTCGGCGAGCAGCAGGCCGCCTGGCTGCTGGACGGCCTGGGCCGCTCCCGCAGCACGTGGAACGTCCTGGCCAACCAGGTGATGATGTTCCAGCTCGACCGGCTCACCGACCCCGGGCTGCAGCAGCTCAACCCCGACACCTGGGACGGGTACGCGGCCGAGCGCGACCGCCTGTGGGCCGGCATCACCCAGCGGAAGGTCGCCAACCCGGTCGTGATCACCGGCGACGCGCACGTCAACTGCGCCGCCGAGCTCAAGGCCGACTTCGCCGACCCCGGCTCCCCGACCGTGGGCGTCGAGTTCCTCGGCACCTCGATCACCTCCGGCGGCAACGGCTCCGACACGACCGCCGGCGGGGCCGAGTGGCTGGCGGCCAACCCGCACCTGAAGTTCTTCAACAACCAGCGCGGCTACATCCGCTGCCGCGTCGCCAAGGACACCATGCGGGCCGACTACGTGGTCGTGGACAAGGTCACCACGCCCGACGGCACCGCCTCCGTACGCAAGTCGTTCGTCGTCGAGTCGGGCCGGCCCGCCCTCCAGGACGCGTGATGAAGAAATCTCTCCACTTCGCCGCCGCCTTCGCCCTCATCCCCCTGGGCGCCGTGCCCGCGGCCGGCTCCACCACCGCCCCCGAGCTGCCCAGGACCCCCGCCGGTCAGGTGCTCGTGGTGCAGGCCGATCTCCAGGACTCGGTACGCCCCGCCGACGCCGCCGACACCACCGACCTGGACAACTTCGCCGCCCGGCTGGCCGCCAGGCTGCCCGCCGCCCCAGACGCCCTGGTGCTCAACGAGCTCCTCGGCCCCGGCGCCCGCCGCCTGGCCACCAGCCTGAGCAGGGCCCTGGGGTACCGCTACCGGGTCGAGGTGGCGGGGGAGCGCTCGGCGTTCCAGGCGGACGGCTCCGTCCGCGAGACCGCGATCATCCTGAACGCCGACACCATGACCGCGGCCCGGCCCACCGGGTACGAGCGCGTGCAGGACGAGGACCAGGCGTACACGGGGGCGGCCAGGCGCGACGGCAGCCTCCAGGTGCCGCTGCTCGCCGTCCACCCGGGTGGCGACCCGGCCACGGCGACGGCCGCGTACACGGCCCTGGCGGCCGACAAGTTCCCCCAGGCGCAGGTCACGGTGCTGGGGGGCGACTTCCGCGCGGCCCGCTGCGCCGTGCCGAGCACCGACCAGACCGTCGGGTGCGCGCCCCAGGCGTTCTGGGCGGATCTCACCGGGCCGAAGGCGTACAGTGACGCGCTGTTCGACAAGGCCGACGCGCAGAGCCGCAGCCACAGCGGCTACCTGTTCGCCCGCGGGCAGGTGCTCGCGGCCGGGCTGGACACGGCGTACGACGCCGACCTGCCCGACCGCGCCTCGTGCAAGCCGCACTTCGACGCAGGCCGGCCCCGCTCGGCGCCCCGGGACTGCCGCTCGGCGTACTACGCCGACGTCCCGTTCGGCTGGGCGCTGCTGGCCGCCGGGCAGCCGGTCCAGCAGACGGTGACGCCGAGCCGGATCGCGCTGGACCACTGCGAGCTGGCCGTACGCCAGGCGGAGGTGGCGGCGAGGATCGTCAACAACACCGGCGACGCGCTCTCCAGGCCGCTCACGGTGACGGCCGCCGCGCCGCTCACCGCGACCCCCGCCACCGCGTCCCTCGACGCGCCCGCCGGTCAGGCCACCACCGCCACCATCAAGATCACCGCACCCAGGGACACCCCTCCCGGGGAGCACGTGATCACCGTGCGCGTCGGGGACGAGAGCACGGAGGTGCCGGTCACGGTCACGGAGACGTGCACGGAGCCGAAGGTGTACGCCAGCAGCTTCCACGCCGGCTTCGGCCCCGAGCGCGCCGTGGACGGGGACATCGCCACGTTCTGGCACTCGGAGTACTCGCCGCCCACCCCGCTCCCACAGTCGATCACCCTCAACCTGGGGGAGGTCAAGCAGGTCGGCAACGTCGGCTACCAGCCGCGCTTCGACGGCAACCTGAACGGCACGATCCTGGACTACAAGGTCTACGTCAGCACGGACGGCCAGACCTTCACGGAGGTCGCGGGCGGCACGTGGGCGGGCGACGCCCGGCTGAAGACGGCCACGTTCCCCGCCGTGGACGCCCGTTACGTGCGGCTGGAGGGCACCAGGGCCGGCGGCGGCTCGTACCTGTCGGCGGCGGAGGTGACCGCCGGCTGACCCGTCGGAACCCGTCGCGTCGGAACAGCCGGCCGATCTCCCCTGACCGGCCGCGAACTGTCGGTCGGGCTGGCTAGTCTGCGGCAGGTGACGGAACGGTGGAGCCGCGACCAGGTCCTCGCCCTCGCCCCCGACGCGCCGTCCCAGAAGGCGGCGCAGGGAGTGGCAGCGCCAGGGAAGTGGTCGTTACGCGGCACGACAGGCACGGTGCTGTACGGCGAGTGCAAGGGCAGCGGCGCCAAGCCCTACCTGGCGTGCGTCGACCTGACCGAGCCCGCATACCGGTGCAGCTGCCCGAGCCGGAAGTTCCCGTGCAAGCATGCGCTCGGGCTGCTGCTCCTGTGGTCCGCCGACGCGGTCCCGGTCCAGGAGGCGGCGCCGCAGTGGGTGACGGAGTGGCTGGAAGGGCGGGCCGAGCGCGCCGAGAAGTCGGCCGCCCGCCTCGAAGCCGCGCGCGTCAAGGCCGCCGAGGCCGCCGCCCTCGAAGCCGGAGACGCCGCCCGGGCAGGGGGAGCCGAAGCTGGGGACGCCGGGCCTGGCGACGCGGCCGGCCGGGCCACCCTCGGCGAGACGGGCGCGCCGGGCCCGGACACCTCGGGCACCGACCCGTCGGACCTGGGCGCGCTCGGCGCGGAGGGGCCGGGTCCGGGTGTGCCGGGACGAGGCGTTGGGCCCGGGACCGCGATCGGGGCGAACGGGACCTCGGCAGGCGGTCGGGGCGAGTCCGTACGTCATTCGCGGGTCGCCGCCGGGCTGGCCGAGCTGGAGCGGTGGCTGGCCGACCAGGTGCGCCAAGGGCTGGCGGGAGCGGCCGAGCACGACTGGGACGGCCTGGCCAAGCGCCTCATCGACGCCCAGGCCCCGGGAGTGGCGGGCGTCGTGTCCCGGCTGTCCCGGGTGCGGGCCGAGGAGGGCTGGCCGGGGCGGCTGCTGGAGGAATACGCCCTGATCAACCTGCTTGCCATCGCCTACCGGCGGCGGGCCGAGCTGCCGAAGCCCCTCGCACAGACCGTCCTCATCCGCGCCGGGTTCCCCGTCACCAGGGAAGAGGTGCTGGCCGGGCCGCCGGTGCGCGACCACTGGGACGTCCTGGGCAGGCGCGACGAGGCGCAGGACCGGCTGACGGCGCGCCGCGTCTGGCTGCGGGGCCGCCGCACCGGCAGGCCCGCCCTCATCCTGTCGTTCGCACCACAGGGGCAGCCGCTGGACGCCTCGCTGGTGACGGGCACCACGATCGACGCCGACCTCACGTTCTACCCGGGCGCCGCCCCCTTGCGCGCCCTGGTCGCCACCCGCCACGGCACCGCCCCCTGGCCCCCACCCACCCCCGACCCGTCCCCACCAGCGGACTCCCCAGCCGCGCCGTCCCCGGCCGCGCCGTCACGGGCAGTGGGGTCCCAGGGTGCGCCGTCTCCGGGTGCGGCGCCTCCCGAGGGACAAGCCGCCACCGGACTGCCTCCCACCTCCGCGCTGCCTCCTGCCGCGCAGGTCCCGGCGATGCCGGGCGGAGTCGCGTCTCCTGCCGCGTCGGCCTCCGAGGGGCGAGGCGCCGGCGCGGGGTCGGCTCCCGTCGCGTCATCGCCCGAGGGGCGAGTCGCCGCCGGGCTGCCTTCCGTCGTACAGGCCCCCGCCGTACCGCGTGCCGTGCCGCCCGGGGTGTCGCCGGAGGAAGGGCTTGACGAGGTGGCGCGGGCGCTGGCCGAGGATCCGTGGACCGAGTCCTGGCCGCTCGTGCTGGCCGGCGTGGTCCCCGACCGGACCTCCGTCGGTGGCCTGCCGCTGCATCCCCGCTGCCAGGACCCCTGGCGGCTGATCGCCGTCTCCGGAGGGCACCCGGTCACCGTGGCGGTCGAATGGACCCCCCAAGGCGTGCGACCCCTGACCACCTGGGACGACGAAGGAACGGCGGTGATCCTGTGACCGGCTGGGACGAGCTGGCGTCCACGGCGCTCGTCGGCACCGACCGGCGGCCGTACCAGGGAGGTGACCTGCTGGAGGCGGCCGCCGTCGAGGTGGCGAGGCGGCGGGCGGGACGGCGCGTGGCCGGGACGGCGGCACAGCGGAGCGCGTCCGCCGAGGAGGTCGAGGCCGGGGCTGGAGGGCAGGGGAGCGCGCCTGCCGAGGAGCGGGCGGCGGTGGGGCGGCGGGCGGCCGAGCGGCTCGGCCGGATCCTGGGCGGCGAGCACGAGCGGCTGCTCCCCGAATGGCTGGCCGCGGCCGCCGCCACCGGCCGCAGGGTGCCCGCCTTCGTGCTGCCCGAGCTGCTCGAACGCGGCCGGCGCGACCGTTCGATCAGGGTGCATCTCGGCGTCCTGGCCGGGCAGCGCGGCCGCTGGCTGGCCGGGCTCAACCCCGCCTGGGACTACCTGCTGGAGGAGCCCACGGGCGAGACGTGGGAGCTGGGCGGTGCCGCCGACCGGCGGGCGCACCTGCGCGCGCTCAGGGCGGCCGACCCGGCCCAGGCCCGGCGGCTGCTGGAGAGCACGTGGGAGCGCGAGACGCCCGACGACCGGGCCGAGTTCGCGGAGGTGCTGGCCGAGGGGCTCAGCATGGCGGACGAGCCGTTCCTGGAGGAGGCGCTCGACGACCGCCGCAGGGAAGTACGCCAGACCGCCGCCAACCTCCTCACCCGCCTGCCCGGGTCGCGCATGTCGCAACGCATGGCCGAGCGGGTGCGCGCCTGCGTGACGATCCGGCGGGAGGGCACCGGTGACGTCATCGCCGTCGAGGCCCCCACGGCCTGTGACAAGGCGATGGAACGCGACGGCGTGCGCCCGAAGCCGCCCCGGGGCATCGGCGAGCGCGCCTGGTGGCTGCAGCAGATCATCGCCCGCGCCCCGCTGTCGGTGTGGGACCGGCCGCCCGCCCTGCTGCTCAAGCTGAAGATCCCCGACTGGGACGCCGAGGTGAAGGCGGCCTGGGTACGCGCCGCCGTGCTGCAGAAGGACCCCGAGTGGGCGCGGGCGATGTTCGACTGGGACCCGATCGCCGACCTGCTCGAGTCGTTGCCCCCGGAGGAGCAGCAGGAGCTGGCCGCGAGGTTCGTGCGGAACCACGACCTGGACAGCCAGTTGATCATGGTGCTCGGCGGCGTGTCGTCCCACTGGCGCGAGGGCCTGGCCACGGCCGTCCTCCGCAAGATCGTGAAGGTGGCCACCACGCAGCCGTGGAACCTCGGCGAGCTGGTCAAGCTGGCGGGCGAGCATATCGACCCCGCCCTGTTCCCGCTGGCCGAGAGCTACTCGCCGGTCGAGCCCATCCAGCAGGTCGCCGCCCTGCTGCGTTTTCGTGCTGACATGTACAAGGAGCTTTCCCTATGACCGTTCTGCGCCCGCACGCGGAAGACCAGTACGCCGAGGAGCTGGCACTCCTGGCCAAGGACGACGACCGGCCCAGGCCGCCGGGCTGGAAGTTGTCGCCGTGGGCCGTGACCACGTACATCCTGGGCGACGGCGAGCGCATCACCCCCAAATACGTGGGCGCGCGGCGCATCGTCGAGGTCGCCGTCGCCACCCTGGCCACCGACCGCGCGCTGCTGCTGCTCGGCGTGCCCGGCACCGCGAAGACGTGGCTGTCGGAGCACCTGGCCGCCGCCATCAGCGGCGACTCGACGCTGCTCGTGCAGGGCACGGCCGGCACCGCCGAGGAGGCCATCCGGTACGGCTGGAACTACGCCAGGCTCCTGGCCGAGGGCCCCTCGATCGAGGCGCTGACCCCGTCGCCGGTGATGCGGGCCATGGCCGAGGGCCGCATAGCCCGGGTCGAGGAGCTCACCCGCATGCCGTCCGACGTACAGGACGCCCTGATCACCGTGCTGTCGGAGAAGACACTGCCGATACCCGAGCTCAACCGCGAGGTCCAGGCCGAGCGCGGGTTCAACGTGATCGCCACGGCCAACGACCGCGACCGGGGCGTCAACGAGCTGTCCAGCGCGCTGCGCCGCCGCTTCAACACCGTCGTGCTGCCGGTCCCGGCCACCGCCGAGGAGGAGGTGGACATCGTCGCGCGCCGGGTCGCCCAGCTGGGCCGCGCGCTGGCGCTGCCGGAGACGACGACGGGGATGGCGGAGATCCGGCGCGTGGTGACGGTGTTCAGAGAGCTGCGCACCGGCGTCACCGAGGACGGCCGCACCAAGGTCAAGTCGCCCAGCGGCACCCTGTCCACGGCCGAGGCCATCTCGGTCCTGACCAGCGGCATCGCGCTGGCCGCGCACTTCGGCGACGGCGTGCTGCGGCCCTCCGACGTGGCCGCCGGGATCGTCGGCGCGGTGGTGCAGGAGCCGGTGTCGGACCGGGTGGTGTGGCGCGAATACCTGGAGACCGTGGTCCGCGAGCGCTCCGACTGGCGCGACTTCTACCGCGCCTGCCGCGAAGAGTCATGAGCGTCTCCGTCCTGGGCGTACGCCACCACGGCCCCGGCTCGGCGCGGGCGGTGCGCCGGGAGCTCGAACGCCTGCGCCCCGACGTGATCCTCATCGAGGGCCCGCCCGAGGCCGACGGCCTGGTCTGGCTCGCGCCCGAGCTGGAGCCGCCGGTCGCGCTGCTCGCGCACGTGCCGGGGGAGCCCGCCAAGGCCGCGTTCTGGCCGTTCGCCGCGTTCTCGCCGGAGTGGCAGGCGATCATGTACGCCACGTCGGCCGGCGTCCCCGTGCGCTTCTGCGACCTGCCCGCCGCCCATTCCCTGGCCGATGACGGCGACGATGCCGCCGGCCCGCGGGCCGAGGACGGCGACGACGCTGCCGGCGGGCGGGCCGAGGACGGTGAAGAGCCTTCCGGGCTGCGGGTCGATCCCATCGGGGCGCTCGCCGGCGCGGCCGGGTACGACGATCCGGAGCGCTGGTGGGAGGACGTCGTCGAGCACCGGGGCGGTGACACGCCGTTCGAGGTGATCGCCGAGGCCATGGCCGCCGTGCGCGAGGGCCACGAGCCGGACGGCCGGGAGGCCAGGCGCGAGGCGTACATGCGTAAGACCCTGCGCGCGGCGCTCAAGCAGGGCTTCGGGCGGATCGCGGTGATCTGCGGGGCCTGGCACGTGCCCGCGCTGGCCGGGCCGCTGCCGCCCGTCACGGCAGACAACGCCCTCCTGCGCGGCCTGCCGAAGGTGAAGGCGGAGCTGACGTGGGTGCCGTGGACGTACGGGCGGCTGGCCTCGTGGAGCGGGTACGGCGCGGGGATCACCTCCCCCGGCTGGTACCACCACCTGTTCGACGCCCCCGACCGGCCCGTGGAGCGCTGGCTGGCCGGGGCCGCCGCGGTGCTGCGCGACGAGGGGTTGCCCGTGTCGTCCGCGCACGTCATCGAGTCCGTACGCCTGGCCGAGAGCCTGGCCACCCTGCGCGGCCGGCCGCTGGCCGGTCTGGGCGAGGTCACCGAGGCAGCCAGAGCCGTATTGTGCGAGGGCGACGACCTGGCGGTGGAGCTGATCCAGCGGCGCATGGTCGTCGGCGACCGGCTCGGCCACGTCTCCGACGGCACCCCGATGGTGCCGCTCCAGCGGGACCTGCGCGAGCAGCAGCGGCGGCTGAAGCTCAAGCCCGAGGCGCTCGACCGGGAGATCGACCTCGACCTGCGCAAGCCCCTCGACCTCGACCGCAGCCACCTGCTGCACCGGCTGCGGCTGCTCGGGGTGGGCTGGGGCACGCCGGGGCAGGCCCGGGGGAAGGGCACGTTCAGGGAGACGTGGACGCTGCGGTGGCGGCCCGAGCACGACCTGGCGCTCATCGAGCACGCCGCGCTCGGCACCACCGTGGCCGCCGCGGCCGCGCAGCGGGCCGGGGACCTGGCGGCGGCCGAGTCCGCGGCGCTGGCGGACCTGACGTCGCTGGTGGAGCAGTGCCTGCTTGCCGAGCTGCCGCTGGCGCTGCCCGAGGTGCTGGCGGCGCTGTCGGCCAAGGCCGCGCTCGACACCGATGTCACGCACCTGATGGCGGCGCTGCCCGCGATGGTGCGCGCCCACCGGTACGGCGACGTGCGCGGCACGCCGGCGGAGGGGCTGGCGGTGATCGTGCGCTCGATGCTGGAGCGGATCCGCGTCGGCCTGCCGGTGGCGGTGACGGGGCTGGACGACGACGCGGCGGCCGACCTGCTCAAGCACGTCGACGCGGTGCACTCCGCCGTCGCCCTGCTGTCCGACGGCGTGCGGGAGGAGACGTCGCCGCGCAGCCGGTGGCTGGGCACGTTGCGCGGCATCAGCGACCGGCAGGACCTGCACGGGCTGATCGAGGGCCGGTTCACCAGGATCCTGCTGGACTCCGGCGAGCTCGACGACGCCGGTGACCGCATGTCCAGGGCCATGTCCCGGGGGCAGGCGCCGGCGCGGGCGGCGGCGTGGGTGGAGGGGTTCCTGGCCGGGGGCGGGCTGCTGCTGGTGCACGACCCGCGCCTGCTGGGCCTGGTCGACGGGTGGCTGACCGGGCTGTCCGGCGAGCAGTTCACCGACGTGCTCCCGCTGCTGCGCCGTACGTTCGGGGCGTTCGCCGCGCCGGAGCGCCGGGCCGTCGGCGAGCGGCTGCGCTCGGCCGGCCACGACGACGGGGCAGCGGAGCCGGACGTGGACGAGCGGCGCGCGGCGGCGGCCGTCGCGACGGTCCTGTCGATCATCGGAAGGGCGGGCGGATGAGCGTGGCGGACGAGCGGATGCGGCGCTGGCGGCTGGTGCTCGGCGGCGGGTCCGCCGACGGCACCGGGTGCGGGCTGGAGGGAGTGGACGCGCAGATGGACGCGGCGCTGGCCGCCGTCTACGACCAGGGCGGGCCAGACGGCACGCGGAGCGGGGGGCGGGAGGGCGGGCTGGGCGCGTCGGCCCCGCGGGTGGCGCGCTGGCTGGGCGACATCCGTACCTACTTCCCCTCCACCGTCGTCCAGGTCATGCAGAAGGACGCGATCGAGCGGCTGAACCTCACCAGGCTCCTGCTGGAGCCCGAGATGCTCGAGGCGGTGGAGCCGGACGTGCACCTGGTGGGCACCCTGCTCGCGCTCAACAAGGTGATGCCCGACCAGGCCCGCGAATCCGCCCGGGCCCTGGTGCGCAAGGTGGTGACGGAGCTAGAGCGCCGGCTGGCCCAGAAGACCAGGGCGGCCGTGACCGGCGCGCTCGACCGCTCGGCCAGGACCCACCGCCCCAAGCGGGTGGCCGACATCGACTGGGACCGGACGATCAGGGCGAACCTCAAGAACTACCTGCCCGAGCGGAACACCGTGGTCCCCTCCCGGCTCGTCGGCTACGCGCGCAGGCAGCGGTCGGTGCAGCGCGAGGTGGTGCTGTGCATCGACCAGAGCGGGTCGATGGCGGCCTCGGTGGTCTATTCCAGCGTGTTCGGGGCGGTGCTGGCGTCGATGCGGTCGCTGAAGACGTCGCTCGTGGTGTTCGACACGGCGGTGGTGGACCTCACCGACCGGCTGCACGATCCGGTGGAGCTGCTGTTCGGGACCCAGCTCGGCGGCGGCACCGACATCAACCGGGCCATCGCCTACGGCCAGGGGCTCATCACCCGGCCGGCCGACTCGATCTTCATCCTGATCAGCGACCTGTACGAGGGCGGCGTCAGGCAGGAGATGCTGCGCAGGGTGGCGGCGATGACGCAGGCCGGCGTACAGGTGATCGTGCTGCTCGCGCTGTCCGACGAGGGCGCGCCGTTCTACGACCACGAGAACGCGGCCGCGCTGGCCGCGATGGGCGTGCCCGCGTTCGCGTGCACGCCCGACGCCTTCCCCGACCTGATGGCGGCCGCCATCGAGCGGCGCGACATCGCCCGGTGGGCCGAACGCCACACCGCTCCCTGACCGTCAGGCACCCTGCTGTTCCGGCCTGGCCCGCCGGGGCAGCAGGTACGACAGCGCGAACGTCAGGGCCAGCAGTCCCACCTCGACCCACACCGTGGCCTGCATCGAGGCGCCGAAGCTCCATTCGCTGCCGAGCAGGTTGAAGAACAGCGTGCCGAGCACGGCGGTGCCGAGCGCGCCGCCGAGCTGCTGGACGCCGGTCAGCGTGCCCGAGGCGGAACCCGACTCGTGCGGCTCGACCCCGGCCAGCACGATGTCGAAGAACGGCGCCATGGTCAGGCCCATCCCGATGCCGACCAGGGCCAGGCCTGGGGCGAGCTGCCAGCTGCCGACCTCCATCCCGGCCAGGTGGATGGTCATCGCCAGCACGGCGGCGCCGGCGGCCATCACGACGGTGCCGATCTGCAGCAGGCCGCGGCCGAGCTTCTCCTGCAGCCCCGCCATGGCCAGGCCGAAGCCGACGACGCCGCCCAGCGCCTGCGGCAGCCCGGTCAGGCCGGCCTCGAGCGGGGTGAAGCCGAGCCCCGCCTGCGTGTAGAGGCTGAAGACCAGGCCGAAGCCCATGATGCCGGAGAAGAAGGCCAGGCCGGCCACCATCCCGCCGGTGAAGGCCCGCTTGCGGAACAGGGTGGGCGTGATCAGCGGGTCGCGGCCGGAGGCGGCGCGGCGGGACTCGTACCGGCCGAAGACGGCGAACATCACGATCGAGGCGGCCATCGAGACGAACGTCCAGGCCGGCCAGCCCAGCTCGCGGCCCTGGATCAGCGGGAAGACCAGCAGGAACGCGGCCGCCGAGACGAGCGCCACGCCGGGCAGGTCGAGCCTGGTGGCGTTGGCCAGGCGGTGTTCGGGCAGGAAGCGCAGCGCGGCGAGCACGGCGGCCAGGCCGATCGGCAGGTTGATCAGGAAGATCATGCGCCAGCCCGTGCCGAAGAAGTCGGCGTCCACCAGCCAGCCGGCCAGGACGGGCCCGCCGACGGAGGAGATGGTCATCACCGGCCCGAACATGCCGAACGCCTTGCCCAGCTCCTGCGGCGGGAACATCTCCTTGATCAGCCCCAGGCCCTGCGGGATCAGCACGGCCCCGAACAGGCCCTGCAACACCCGGCTGGCGATCAGCATCTCGGGGGTGACCGACACGCCGCACAGCAGGGAGGCGACGGTGAAGCCGCAGGCGCCGATCACGAACATGCGCTTCCTGCCGTACAGGTCGCCGAGCCGGCCACCGGTGATCAGGCCGACGGCCATGGCCAGGGTGTAGCCGGCGCCGAGCCACTGCACGAGGCTCTCGGAGCCGCCCAGCTCCTTCTGGATCGTGGGGGCGGCGATGGTGGTCACGAGCGCGTCGAGCAGATCCATGACCTCGGCGGCCAGGATCACGAACAGGGCGACCCAGCGCCAGCGATAGGGCTGGACCTCGGTCGTCGCCGCTGAGGCGGTGACTGTCATCGGCAAACTCCTTCATAACGGTGTTCTATGGACGAACGGTGTTCGTCACGAACACTGTTTTAGTGACGAACAGTGTTCGTGTCAAGTACAGTGTTCGTATGGCGGATGGCAAGGAAGACGGTCGGAGCGAGGTGCCCGCGCCCCCGTGGCGCAAGGCGCGCCGGACGGCGCAGCCCAAGCGGCAGCTCAGCCAGGACCTGATCATCGAGACCGGCCTGCGGATCCTCGACGCCGAGGGCCTCGACGCGCTGAGCATGAGACGGGTGGCCCAGGAGCTCGACACCGGCCCCGCCTCGCTCTACGCGCACGTGGCCGGCAAGGACGAGCTGCTCGAGCTGGTCTACGACCGCGTGCTCGGCGAGATCCGGCTGCCCGAGCGCGACGCGGGCCGCTGGAAGGAGCAGCTGCGGACGTACGCCATGGAGGTGCACCGCGTGCTGGCCGCGCACGCCGACGTGGCCAGGGCGGCGCTGGCCAACATCCCGTCGGGGGAGAACTCCGTCCGCGCCGGCGAGTTCCTCTTCGGGCTGCTGATCGAGGCCGGGATGCCCCCGAGCGAGGCTTCCCTGGCGATGGACCGGCTCTCCCTCTACATCGTCGGCGACGCCTACGAGGGCTCCCTGCACTACGCGCGGATGCGCGCGGCCGGGCTGCAGAGCAAGCAGGAATACTTCGAGGCGTTCGTCGGCCAGATCGCCGGCTACTACCGCGCGCTGCCCTCGGATCGGTTCCCGCACGTGAGCAAATACGTGGACGACCTGGTCGCCGGCGACGGTGAAGATCGCTTCCGCTACGGCCTCGAACTGCTGCTGGACGGCATCCAGGCCCGCATGCCCACGTCCTAGACCCGCCTTGGGGCCCGCCTTAGGCCCAATTCCCTAGGCCCCGCGCCCGATGTGCCGGGCCGGGCCCGGCCATAGCTTTCGGTCATGACAACGACGACTGTTGAGAAAGCCGCGGCGGGCGTGGTGTCCCCGCAGTACCGGGCGCTGAGCATCGGCCTGGTCGCCCTGGTCATGTTGCAGGCATTCGAGGCGATGGCGGTGGCCACGGCGATGCCCGTGGTGGCGCGCGATCTCGACGGCATGCCGCTGTACAACCTGGCCTTCAGCGCCACCTTGGCAGCCAGTGTGATCGCGACGGTGCTGGGCGGGCGGTGGAGCGACGTACGGGGGCCGCTCCAGCCCATCGTGGCCGGCGTGGCGGCGTTCGTGGCCGGGTTGCTGCTGGCCGGGTTCGCGCCGAACATGGAGCTGTTCGTGGCGGGCAGGTTCGTGCAGGGCATCGGCACCGGATTCACGCAGGTCGCCCTGTACGTGCTGGTCGCCAGGGTGTATCCACCGGCGATGCATCCCAAGGTGTTCGCCCTGTTCTCGGCGGCCTGGGTGGTGCCCTCCATGATCGGGCCCGCCATCGCCGGTTTCGTGGTCGAGAACCTCGACTGGCGGTGGATCTTCCTGGGCGTCACGTTCATCGTCATCCCGGCGGCGGTGCTGCTCTGGCACGGCACCGCCGGCAAGGTCGACGGCAGCATCGCCACGGAGCCCGCCTCCGGCCTCGGCCGCAAGCTCGTCTACGCCACGCTGACCGCCGTCGCCGCCGCCCTGATCCAGTACGGCAGCGCGCTCGGGCTGGCCGGCCTGCCCCTGCTCGTCATCGGCGCGGCCCTGCTGGTCACGGCCCTGCCCAAGCTGCTGCTGCCCGGCTCGCTCCGGGCCGCCCGCGGCCTGCCGACGGGGCCCGTGCTGCGCGGCCTGGCGTTCGGCTCGTACACGGCGGCCGAGGTGCTCATCCCGCTCATGCTGATGAACGAGCGCGGCCTGAGCGCCACCGCCGCGGGCGTGGTGCTGACCGTCGGGGCGCTCGGCTGGTCCACCGGCTCCTGGATCAAGGGGCGCGGCCTGATCAGCGACATGACGGCCATCCGGGGCGGCGCCGCCATGATCGCCCTCGGGATCGCGATGGTGAGCCTGGTCCTCGTCGACTTCGTGCCGCTCGCGGTGGCGTACGTGGCGATGGCCATCGTCGGCCTCGGCATCGGCGCGCTGCACCCCACCGTGTCGGTGCTGGTGCTGGAGATGTCCAAGGAGGGCGAGGAGGGCAACAACAGCGCGGCCGTGGGCGTGGGTGAGTCGGTGTTCACCGTCATGGCCGTCGCGGTCAGCGGCGCCCTGTTCACCGCCGCCGCGCAGAACTACGCGGCCGGTCTCGCCTTCAGCGTCGCGCTGGCCGTTCTGGGCGTCATCCTGGCCCCGCGTTTTGTGCACTCCCCGGCAGCGGGCACTATGGAGGAAACCGCGTCATAAAAGGGGGGTACATGCCGCGAGTGCGGGAGCTTGAGGTTTTCCGGCTGGTCCTGCCATTCGGCAGGAGGTCGGAGAGCCTGCTCGTCAAGCTCACCGACCACGGCGGGATGACGGGCTGGGGTGAGGCCACCGCCCCCCAGGCGAAGACCTGGTCCAAGCTGGAGGAGTCGCTGGCCGCGCTGCTGATCGGGGTCGACTGGGAGCATCCCGATCAGGTGCCGAGCGGTGACTCCGCGGTGGACATGGCCTGCTGGGACCTGTGGACGCGGATGCGCGGGGTGCCGCTCGCCGAGGCGATCGGTGGCACCCGTACGTCGCTCATCGCGACCGTGCGGCTGGCGCCCGACCCGTCCGTGGAGAGCCTCGTGGCCCGGGTCAACCAGCAGGTGTGCGCCGGCTACGGGCACGTCACGCTGGACGTCCGGCCCGGCTGGGACGTGGAGCCCGTACGCGCGGTGCGGCAGGCGTACCCTGCCCTGACGCTGGCCGTCGACGGCGGCAACGCCTACACCGACCTCGAACAGCTCGTCGCCCTCGACTCCTACGGCCTCGAGGTCATCGAGCGGCCCTTCCCGGTCGCCGACACCTGCTCCCACGCCTCGCTCCAGGACCAGGTGGCCGCCTCGGTGGCGGTCGAGGCCGGCTCGACCGCCGAGCTGGACGACTACCTGACGCTGCGGGCGGCGCGGGTCCTGCTGCTGCGGCCGTCCTCGTTCCCGTCGTTGTCGGAGGCCAGGCGCGCGCACGACCGGGCCGCCGCGGCGGGCTGGGACATCCAGTGCACGGGCGGCCAGGGGGCCGGGCTGGCCCGGGCGGCGACGGTGGCGGTCGCCAGCCTGCCCGGCTGCACGCTGCCGTGCGACGTCACGCAGCCGCCGCGGCAGAACCAGATCGTCACGCCGATCGTGGGGGCGAACGCCGGGGTCATCGCGGTCCCGCTGACGCAGTCGGGGCTCGGGCACGACATCGACGAGACGCGGCTGCGGCGGATGTCCCGGGAGTCCTTCCACGCGTGACGCCCGCGCGATCGGGCCCGCCTGCCGTTGACCCCGGACTTCGGGATCTCAAGGGGGCGGGCCTTGGAGCTGACCCGAGGGCGGATCACACGCGTCCTGCTGACGAAGGACCTGTCCTGCTTCCTGCCCGAATGGGTGGGAAGACGGCTGTCGGGTCGGTTCTTATCTGCGGTGTCGCGGTCGCTGCCCGCCCCTTCCCCCGCACGATCAGCCGCGCTTCCATGTCCTGGTCGAGGACGCTCATGGGCGGGAGACGGGGTTCCCGTCCTCGTCCCATCGTTGCTCGCTGACCAGCTCGCCGCCGCCTCTGAGGTGCCTTTCGAGAGCGAGCCGGCCGTTGCGGTGCCACTCCCTGTGCAGGACCGGGAAGCCGCCTTCGTAGACGGATTCCAGCCTGAGCGTCTGGTCCGGCCAGAAAGCGCGGGCCGGGCCGTTCAGGATGCCATGGGTGTATCGGGTCTCGGCCCGTAGCGTCCCGTCGGGGCCGGTTTCGGTGGCGACACCGGTGAACAACTCGCCGTTGTGGGTCACCCGCTCGTGGTCATCGACATCGGTCTCGGCCAGCGGCACGCGAGGCGTCGTCATGCTTCCACCTTTCCCGTCATGCTCCCGACTTTCCCGGAATCGAGTCGATGGGGCCAAGAATGGCGGTGCAGTTCGCGCAGCAGGGGGCGGGCAGGCCCTCCCCGCCACCGAACAGGCGGCGGTTGTCCACGACGATCTCGGAGAGATGGGCCGCGTCCGTGGGATGGCGGCCGTCGCTCTCCCTGGCCCAGAGAGCCTTGTTCGTCGCCACCACTTCGGAATGCGTTCCGGCGACATCGCCGTGAGGATAGCCACCCGAATATCCGGGCCCGTAATCGTAGGCGTTCGGATTGCGCTCGGCGTACTCGCGCATCTCGTCGAGCGGTCTTTGCAGTGTCGGATGCAGATCGTCCGGCACGACGTGGGCAATGGTGCGGTTGTCGGCTTCGAAGAGCTGCCCGGTGCGCCGGTCGAAGGCGATGGAGTGCATTCTGCCGATGTCGTTCGTGGTGAAGTGCGGCTGCCCGCTGTCGCGCATCTCCCGGTACAGCTGGTTGCGCTGGGTGGCGACGTCCTGGACGAATTCGTGCACCGGCCGTTCGTTCACCGTGTCGATCAGGCCACCGCGCCCGCGTCCCAAGGTCAGTTCCGCCGGGTCGGGTAAGCGGTGCCCCAGCTCCTCGAGACGTGACCGGGCCCCCGCCAGATCGGCGGCGGCCGGGGTGGGCTGGAGCGGGGTGCGGCGGCCGAAGAGGCGGCCCATGAGGCGGCCGGCGCCGTTTCGGACGGCCGTCGCGGCGCCTCGGAGGCCGCCGGCCAGCACCATTCCCTGGGCCAGCAGCCCCGCGCTCTTGCCGCCGGGAAACATGCCGATCCCGTCCAGGATGACCTGGCCGAGGCCCGCCTTGCCCTGGCGGTACTTGTTCAGCGAGTCGGCGAACACGATCGCGCCCGCGACCACCACCGCGCCCACCAGGAACGCCCCGGCGAGCCCGCCGGTGCCGATGACCAGCAGGGCGATCCCGGCGACCATGGCCACGTTGCGGGCCAGGTTGACGAAGTCGTCCCAGGAGCGGAACGGGGTCGAGACCGTGTCCCATGCCTTGGCCAGCCACGACTTGTTCTGGATGCCGCTCCCGGCCAGCGCCCGCTCGATCTCGTCGACCGCCCGGGACTCGGCGTCCGCGCGCAGGGCGGCGGCCTCGTCGGCCACCCTGCGGGCCCGCGTACGGTCCGCGTCGGCGTTCCTGGCCCGCTGCACCGCCGGTCGTACCGTGGCCTGGACGGCGGGGTCGGCGGCGGTGACGGCCTGCTCGACGTCGGTGAGCGTGCGCAGACCGGCGGCGGCCGGGAGGCGGGCGGAGACCTCGCGCAGCGCCCCCTGATACTGCTCGTGGGCCGCCGCGCCCTGCCGCAGCGCGACACCCGAGCGCGCCTTGGCCTGCTCCAGGCTGCCCGCGTACGTCATCAGCGCGTCCCCCGCGCCCCGGTAGGCCTTGCCCAGCTTGGCCAGCTCGGCCGGCAGCACGGCCAGCGCCTCGGTGTAGGCGGCCGCGTAGTCGCCGCGCATCCGCAGGGCGGAGCTGCCGCCCGATACCGTGTTCAGCCGGGCCGTGTTGGTGTCGGCCAGTTCGGCCTGGTCGAGCAGGCCGCGGGCGAGCGTGCGCACTTGCCCGGGGTCGCCCGGGGCGGGGTCGTCGGCGAGCCCCAGCACCTGCCATCCCGTCGGCATCCCCATGACGCCCCCTCCACGTGGCCGCGCCTATGGAGGGGTGTACGCGTTCGCGGCCACGCCGGGTTCAACGCCGGTGCGAGCAGGTATGGGGCCTCAGGACGGCAGCGAGCGCAGGCTGACGCCCCCGATGATGTCGGTCAGGCCGTAGAGGCGGGCGCCCGCCTCGAGGAAGGCGTCGCGGACGTGGTGCACGCGCTCCAGCAGCCCACCTGTGGGCGTGCTCGCGGCGGCGATCGGCGCGAGGGCGGTGATGAGGGCGGCGGTGGCGAGCAGGTGAGCTCGGCGGCGCATGTTCGGACCTCCTGAGTAGCGTACGGTGACGACGTCGCCCAGGAGATCACGTTCCGTCGCGACCCCGGCGGGTACGCCACAGCGCCAAGGCCCGTTCTTTACGCACGGACACGCGCCCGCCGCTGTGCCACCTTGGCGGACGAGGCCGTCCAGGTGTTGCACGAGGCGGAGTCGCCGGTGGCGAAGCCCTGCTTGAGCCAGTGGCGCGTGGAGGACGCCTTGCCCCGGAAGCGATCGCCCGCACACCGCCCGGCCTCCCCTGCCGGGAGACCCGCGTCAGGTCAGGGCGGCCTCCAGGAGCAGCGTGCCGGCTCCTTGCAGGGCCGCGTCCCGGCCCGCCCTGGCCGGCGCTATCTCCAGGTCCCTCGTCGCCAGCGGGAGGCAGCGCTCCCACACGGCCGCCCTGATCGAGGTGAGCAGGGGTTCGGCGGCCGAGAGGCTGCCGCCCACCGCCACCACGTCCGGGTTGAAGAAGTTCACCAGGACCGTCAGGACCTCGCCCATGCGGCGGCCCGCGTTGCGCACCAGGCTGGTGGCCTCCGGGACGGCGTCGTTGACCAGGGTGACGATGTCGGCGGGGCGGGTCACCTCGATGCCGGCCTCCGCGAGGGCGGACATGAGGGCGGCGCCGCTGGCGTACGCCTCCAGGCAGTCGGGGTGGCCGCAGGCGCACAGGATCGAGGAGTCCGAGCGCACCCGTACGTGGCTGATGTCCCCGGCCGCGCCCCTGCCCCGGTGCAGGTGGCCGTTGACGATGACGCCGCAGCCGATGCCGGTGCCGGCCTTGACGACCATCAGGTTCTCGCTGCCGGGCCACCATCTGGCCTCGCCGGCGGCCATCAGGTTGGCGTCGTTCTCCACGAGGACGGGCAGGTCGTAGCGGGTGGCCAGGTGTTCGGCGACCGGGAACTCGTTCCAGCCGGGCATGCGGGACGGGGTGACGACCCGCAGGGTGGCGGGGTCCACGGGGCCGGGGATGCCGGTGCCCACCCCGCGCAGCGGGACGTCGGCCGGGACGTGCTCGGCCAGCAGGGCGTCGAACGCGTCGGCGATGCGGTCGAGGGTGCGGCGGGGGCCCTCGGCGATCTCGCAGCGGCGTTCCTCGATGACGATGGGGACGCCGCTGAGGTCGAGCAGGCCGAGGCGTACGTGATGCGCCCCCAGATCGGCCACGGCCAGCACGCCCGCGCCGGGGGACAGGCGCAGGCGGCGGGGGCGGCGGCCGCCCCGCGAGGTGCCCGCGCCCTCCTCGGCCAGGAGGCCCGCGTCGATGAGCTCCTCGACGCGGAGCGAGACGCTGGAGGCCGCCAGACCCGATAAGCGGGCCAGGTCGGCGCGGGACTCGGCCCTGCCGGTGGCGACGAGTCGCAGCAGGTCGCCCTGTGCCCCCTGCACGGGCAGCCGCTGGTTCATGTGAGATAACTACCATGTCCAGACTTCCGCCGACAACGTATTGACTTGCTACGAAATTTCCCACTACGGTCCCGCTTATCTTCGAAATCGAAGGAAGTGAGCTGTTCATGAAGAGATTCGTCGCCGTCGCCGCCGTCTCCCTGTTAGCCCTGGCGGCCTGCGGGGAGTCGAGCAGCCCAGCCGTACCGGGAGAGCCGAAGCAGCAGAGTGACGTGCTCGCCAAGGCACCCGTCGCGGCGGTCGCCGACATCCTGCCGGGCTCGACCATGGAGAAGATCAAGCAGCGTGGCGAGCTCCTCGTGGGCG
Source organism: Nonomuraea sp. KM90 (assembly GCF_052246675.1). NCBI lineage: Bacteria > Bacillati > Actinomycetota > Actinomycetes > Streptosporangiales > Streptosporangiaceae > Nonomuraea > Nonomuraea sp. KM90. The sequence continues at coordinate 267,465 of NZ_JBQQCB010000005.1, forward strand.
GCTCGCTGGACGCGCCCCTGCTCTCCCAGCAGAACCCCGTCACCGGCGAGGTCGAGGGGTTCGACGCGGAGATGGGCAAGGCGCTGGCCAAGTACATCCTGGGCGAGCCCAAGGTCAAGATCGTCAACTCGGCGTCCGAGACCCGGGAGGCGCTGCTGGCCAACGGCACCGTGGACGTCGTCTTCCAGACGTACACGATCACCGAGGAACGCGCGAAGCAGGTCGCGTTCGCGGGCCCGTACTACACCTCGGGCCTGACGATCGCGGTGAAGAAGGGCACGACCGGCATCGCCAAGCCGGAGGACCTCAACGGCAAGAAGGTCCTGGCGGGCGCGAACACCCCGGCCATCCCGGCGATCAAGAAGCTGGCGCCGCAGGCGGAGATCATCACGTTCGGCAGCGACCCCGAGTGCGTCCAGGCGCTCAAGCAGGACCGGGGCGTGGCGTACGTGCAGGACGAGACGATCCTCATCGCCGACGCGAAGAAGGACCCGTCGATCGAGATCGTGACGAAGCCGTTCACTGTGGACCCGTACGGGATCGGCCTCAAGCACGGCGACGACCAGTTCAAGAAGTTCGTCAACGACTGGCTGAAGAAGACCCAGGACACCGGCGTCTGGCAGGAGATCTGGAAGAAGTCCATCGGCACCGTGGTCACCGGTGAGGCTCCACAGCCGCCGCAGATCGGCTCCGTGCCGGGATCCTGATGTCCGTCCTCCTCGAACACCTGCCGGAGCTGTGGCAGGGACTGATCGTGACGTTCCAGCTCACCGCCGCGTCGTTCGCCGGCGCGGCGGTGCTGGGCGTGCTGGTCTGCGCCCTGCGCGTGAGCCCGGTCGGGGTGCTGCGCGCGATCGGCACGGCGTACGTGGAGACGTTCCAGAACCTCCCGCTGCTCGTGCTGCTGGTCCTGGCCTTCTTCGGCCTGCCGGAGATCGGGATCAAGGCCGAGCCGCTGGTGACGGCGTTCGTGGTCATCGCCGTGTACGAGGCCGCCTACATCGGCGAGGCCCTGCGCTCGGGCGTGAACTCGGTGTCGAAGGGGCAGGGCGAGGCGGCCAGGGCGATCGGGCTGACGTTCGGCCAGTCACTGCGGCACGTCATCCTGCCCCAGGCGCTGCGCACGGTCGTGCAGCCGCTCGGCAACATCTTCATCGCGACCACCATGAACACCGCCCTGGCGGCGGCCGTCGGCGTGGTCGACCTGACGGCGGCCGCGCACCGCGTGAACCTGGTCGAGGCCCAGCCCATCCCGATCTTCGTGGGCGCGGGCGTGGCCTACGCGCTGATCGCCGCCGCCGCCGGGTTCGTGACCGGCCGGCTCGAACGCAGGCTGGTGATCCTGCGATGAGCGTGCTCTTCGACGAGCCGGGGCCGAAGGCGCGCGGGCGCATCCGGATGGCCACCGTGCTCGGCACGCTGGCCGCCGTGGTGCTCGTCGTGCTGGCCGTGCGGCAGTTCGCGGCGAACGGGCAGCTCGACGCGGCTCGTTGGCAGCCGTACGGGACCTGGCCGATGTGGCGCTACCTGCTGGACGGGTTGTGGTCCACGTTCCTGGCGGCGGTCGTCTCGGCGGCGCTGTCCATGGCGCTGGGCGTGGCCCTGGCGCTGGGGCGCCTGTCGCCGCGGGCGTGGGTGCGCCTGCCGTCGGCCGCGTACGTCGAGGTGGTCCGGGTCGTCCCGGCGCTGCTGCTGGTGTACGTGGTGCTGTTCGCGCTGCCGCGCTACGGGCTCGACCTGCCGCTGTTCTGGAAGCTGGTGGTGCCGCTGACGGTCTCGAACGCGGCCGCGTACGCCGAGATCTTCCGCGCCGGCATCGGCTCGATCGAGCGCGGCCAGACGGAGGCGGGCCTGGCCGTCGGCCTGACGCGGTTCCAGGCGATGAGCCTGATCGTGCTGCCGCAGGCGGCCCGCCGCGTGCTGCCGTCGATCGTCAGCCAGTCGGTGGGCCTGCTCAAGGACACCTCGCTCGGTTTCGTCGTCAGCTACGGCGAGCTGCTCTACAGCGGCAAGGTCCTGGCCGCCTACAACGGCCTGCTCATCCAGACGTATCTGGTCGTCGCGCTGATATACCTGGTGGTCAACGCGTCGCTGTCCAAGCTGGCCCGCACGCTGGAGGCCCGCCAGCCCGTCACGCTCAGAAGGAGAACCGCAGGTGCCTGACCTAGCCGTGCTCGCCGAGGTGGTCCGCTCGGGATTCGTGGAGAGCGTCCACTACGGCAGCGCCGTCGGCCTGGATCCGTCGGGACGCGCCGAGGTGGCGCTCGGCCGGGTGGAGGCGCCGGTGCTGCCGCGCTCGTCGGCCAAGCCGTTCCAGGCGCTGGCCTGCCTGAAGGCGGGCGCGGCGCTGGCGGGCCCGCGGCTGGCGATCGCGGCCGGCAGCCACACCGGCGAGGACTTCCACGTGAGCCTGGTTCGCGAGCTGCTCGCCGACTACGACCTCGACACCGGCGCGCTGGCCTGCCCGCCGTCGTGGCCGGAGGACCGGGCCACCATGGAGGAGCTCATCAGGCGGGGCCAGGACGTCTCCCACGAGCGTATGAACTGCTCCGGCAAGCACGCCGCCATGCTGGCCGCCAGCGTGGCCAACGACTGGGACGTGCCCGGCTACCTCTCGCCCGACCACCCCCTGCAGCTCGGCGTGCGGTCGGTCACCGAGGAGCTGGCCGGGGAGAAGGCCGCGCACGTGGCGGTGGACGGCTGCGGGGCGCCGCTGTTCGGCCTGTCGCTCACCGGGCTGGCGCGGGCCGTGCAGGCGCTGGTGCTGGCCGCGCCGGGCAGCGCGCCGCGCCAGGTCGCCGACGCGATGCGCGAGCACCCCGAGTACGTCGGCGGCACCGGCCACCAGAACACCGAGCTGATGCGGGCCCTGCCCGGCGCCGTGGTCAAGGGCGGCGCGGAGGGCGTGCTGGTGGCGGCGCTGGAGTCGGGTCACACGGTCGCCGTCAAGGTCATCGACGGCAGCCCGCGCGCCACCACGGCCGTCGCGCTGTCCGTGCTGCGCCTGATGGGGTGCGACGTGAGCGGGGCGGCGGCGTACGAGCAGGTGGACGTGCTGGGCGGCGGCGTCCCGGTGGGACGGATCGTCACCCGTCTCTGACGCCCTTCGGGCCCGGTTTCTAGCCCTTGGCCGACGAGGGGCCGCACCCCTCCGTGAGCCCCTTCGTCGGGTCGCCCTCGCCGGGCTGCTTCTCCTGCTTCTTCGCGGTCCTCCGCGGTGAGGGAGAGACCGACGGCGAGGACGAGGGGCTGGCGGAGGCGGCGACGGGCGCCTTGGTACGGGCCGAGTCGCGCACCGCCTTCTCCGCGATGTCCCGGATCTTGTCCCAGTCGGGATAGCCGGTGTTGATCACCGGCGGCACGAACTGCACGCTCGACACCTCGGCGTTCTTGACCTTGAGCGCCAGCGGCACGAGGTGCTTGAGCATCGGCCGCGGGATGTCGGTCCTGATCAGCTCCTTGGTGGCCAGCGCGATCTGGTTGAACCTGGTCAGCACCGTCGCCGGGTCCGCCTGGGTGAGGATGGCGCCGAGCACGCACCGCTGGCGGCGCATGCGGGTGTAGTCGTCGCTGTAGGTGCGCGAGCGGGCGTACCACATGGCGTCGGCGCCCTTGAGCTTGCGCGTGCCGGCCTTGACCAGGCCCTCGTTGTACTTGCCGAACACGACGTCCTGCTCGACGGTGATCGTGACGCCGCCGATGGCGTCGATGAGGCGGGCGAAGCCCCACATGTTGACCAGGGCGTACCAGTCGACCTTGAGGCCGAGCGTGTAGCCGATCGTGTCCATCAGCACCTTGGGGCCCTGGTGCTGCTTGCCGCCGAAGATCTCCGGGTGCGCGTCGGCGTACTCCCAGACGCTGTTGAGCAGGTCGCTGCTGCCGCCGTTGGCGTCCTTGGGCAGGTCGAAGCCGTTGGGGAAGTGCCGTGCCATCGGCGTGCCGGGGCGGAAGCGGACGTCCTCCAGGTTGCGCGGCAGGCTGAACAGCACGGTGTTGCCGGTCTTCACGTCGACGCTGGCCAGGTTCATGCTGTCGGTACGCACGCCGATCCGGTTGTCGTCGGCGTCGCCGCCCAGCAGCAGGATGTTGACCCGCTCCCGCCCCGCCCAGGGGTCCTCGGGCTTGGGCTCGGGCGCCGGGCTCTCCCCCTCGTTCTCGGGCGTCTGGAAGATGTCGTTGAGGGCCTGCCGCGACGCGGAGGCGGTCTGCGCGGCCCACCCGAACGGCACCACCACCACGACGGCGAGCAGCCCCGCCATGGTGCCGGTGAGGATCTGCCCCGACTGCGGCAGCCGGCCGGGCCGCAGCACGACGAACGAGTGCACGATCAGCCCGAACCAGAGCAACCCCAGCACGATGGTGCCGACCATGATGGAGGTGAGCCAGGAGTCCTGGGTCGCCGAGCCGGCCAGGGCGCCGATGTCGTTCATCAGGACGAACGCGAGCAGGCCCAGCAGCGCGGCGGCGTAGCAGGAGATGAGGACGAGGCCGGTCCTGCGCCAGCCGGCGCGCAGATGAGCGGCCCCAGGCACGAGTGCCGCCAGCACCAGCCACCCGAGGACCGCTCCGGCGCCCATCGGTTCCTTACCCTGCCGCACGCCTTCCCCGTTTCCCCGCGAATTCCACCATAGGCGCAAACTCCGCAACCTGCGGTGAACCGCACGGGTGCGGTCGCCTCAGGCCGCCATAGAGGCGGCAGCCTACGCATCAGATACGAAATATGTCTTTATCAGAGGGTGAACATCAGTAACCGAATAAGATTCGGGGCATGGCCTTCTCTGAGATCGAGTACGGGGTGACCGATCGCATCGCCACCGTCACATTGAAGCGTCCGGAACGGCTCAACGCGTTCACCTTTACGATGCGTGGAGAGTTGATCGAGGCGTTCGACCTGGCCGACGCCGACGACGACGTACGCGCGGTGGTGGTCACCGGGGCCGGCCGCGCGTTCTGCGCCGGGGCCGACCTGGGCGGCGGCGGGGGCACGTTCGGGCACCGGGGCGGGCACCGGGGCGGGCACCGGGGCGGGCACCCGGGCGGCGAGGGCGAGACCGTGGACGGCGCTCCGCGCGACGGCGGCGGCACGGTCGCGCTCAGGATCGCCCGCTCGCTGAAGCCCGTCATCGGCGCGATCAACGGCCCGGCCGTGGGCGTCGGGGTGACGATGACCCTGCCCATGGACGTCCGGCTGGCCTCCGAGACGGCCAAGTTCGGGTTCGTGTTCGCCCGGCGCGGCATCGTCGCCGAGGCCGCCTCCAGCTGGTTCCTGCCCAGGATCGTGGGCATCGCCCAGGCCATGGAGTGGGCCACGACCGGCCGCGTCTTCCCCGCCTCCGAGGCGCTCGAAGGGCGGCTGGTCTCGCGCGTCCACCCGCCGGAGGAGCTGCTGCCGGCCGCGTACGCGCTGGCCCGCGAGATCGCCGACAACACCTCGGCCGTCTCCGTGGCCGCCATCCGCCGGCTGATGTGGTCGGGCCTGTCGGCGTCCTCGCCCTGGGAGGCGCACGCGGCCGACTCCCGGCTCATGGCCGAGCTGGGCGGGGCGCCCGACTCCATCGAGGGCGTGACGGCGTTCCTGGAGAAGCGGCCGGCCGACTTCCCGATGAAGGTCGGCAAGGACCTGCCGCCCGGTGTGCCGTCGTGGCCGGACGATCCCTATGGTGTCTGACATGTACGAGATCACCGTGCTGCCGATGCCCGACGACTTCGAGGGCGAGGTCGTGGCCACGCTGGTGTCCAGGAGAGCCGCGGCCCCTTCCCGCAGGGCGGTCCTCTACCTGCACGGATTCACCGACTACTTCTTCCAGGACCACCTGGCCGAGCACTACGTCCAGCGCGGCATCGACTTCTACGCCCTCGACCTGCGCAAATACGGCCGCTCGCTGCTCCCGCACCAGACCAGGGGCCTGATCAGGAGCGTCACCGACTACTTCCCCGAGATCGACGAGGCCGTCCGCCTCATCCGCGCCGGCCACGACGAGCTGACGATCAACGCCCACTCGACCGGCGGGCTGATCGCGCCCCTGTGGGCCGACCGGGTCCGGGGGCGGGGCCTGGTGCAGGGGCTCGTGCTCAACAGCCCGTTCTTCGACCTCAACGTGTCCACGCCGCTGCGGCTGGCCACCGACCTGCTCAGGACGCCGCTGTCGTACACGCGCCGGGTGCTCCCGCTCGGCGTCAGCACCGTCTACGGGCAGACGCTGCACCGCAGCGAGCAGGGCGAGTGGGACTACGACCTGGAGCTCAAGCCGCTGGGCGGCTTCTCGGTGCACGCCATGTGGCTGGCCGCCATCAGGCGGGCGCAGCGGCGGCTGCACGCGGGCCTGTCGGTGGACGTGCCGGTCCTCGTCCTCGCCTCCGCCAGCGGGCTGCAGGTGAGCGACTTCGTACCGGAGGCGCGCTCGGCCGACGTCGTGCTCGACCCCCGCCAGATCGCCCGCTGGTCCACCGCGCTCGGGCCCCACGTGACCTGCGTACGCATCCCGGACGGCCTGCACGACCTGGTGCTGTCGGCCGAGCCCGCGCGCAAGCAGGTGTTCGCCGAGATCGACCGCTGGATGAGCGCCTATGTCTACCAGGGGAACGAGAACAACCCGTAGTAGGCCGCCGCCACCAGCAGCAGCCCGTTGCCGCCGAGCACGCCCGCGACCGCCACGTGCTGCCACCGGCTCGGCTGCATGCCCTCGCGCAGCGCCGACACGAACGCCGCCACCGCCGTGACCTCCTGGATCAGCATCAGCACCGCCAGCACGCGCACGACCAGCCAGCCGGCCAGCACGGCGGGCCAGGCCCCGGCCTGGTTGACCGAGAACAGCACCAGCACCGTGATGAACGCCACCACCGAGGCCAGCAGGCCCAGGCCGGTCCACGCCATTCGGCTCAGCCGGCGCCTGATCGGCCGCCACAGCCTGGCGTTGGTCTCGACGGGGGTCTGCTTGCGGTGGCGCAGGCGTACGACCATGGCCGCGACCGGGCCGGCCACGTAGCCGACGGCGGCCAGGCAGATCGTCAGCCCGAGCATGGTGCCGCCGGCGTACCAGGGGGCGGCGGGCACGTCGCTGGCCTCGAACCGCTGGACGGGAGTGGCGCCCGCCATGTGCACCGCGGGCCGGGCCGTGTCCGGCAGTCCCTTGATCCAGTTGGCCAGGGTCTCCAGGTAGCCCTTGGTGAAGGGACCGCCGTGGACCCGCATGGCGTGGTCGCCGTCGGCCATGAAGCGGATCGTGTAGTTGTCGTTGCCCGCCTTGCCGAGCGCCGTGATGAGCGCCTTGGTCGACTCGACGAAGGGGATCGAGGGGTCGGTGGTGCCGTAGAACGCCAGGACCGGCTGCTTGACCTGACTTAAGGCGGGCATCGCGTCGTAGCGCAGGAAGTGGAAGCCGACCCCGCCCATCGCCCTGGTCAGCAGGTCACGGGCACCGATCGGGGCCCGCAGCCGCAGGAGCTGCTCGTTCAGCGCCCAGGCGACCTGGCGCAGCGGGGAGACGTTCGGGGACGACACCAGCACCATGAAGCCCACGGCCGAGCTCTTGGCCGCCGCGATCGGCACCACCCAGCCGCCCTCGGACACGCCCCACAGGCCGACGCGCGTGGGGTCGACCTCCGGACGCGTACGCAGGTATTCCACCATCCGCAGCGCGTCGTCGGCGAGCAGCCCGAAGTCCCGCTCGCGGAAGTTGTAGCCGATCGTGCGCTTGTCGAACGCGATCGTCACCACGCCCGCCTTGGCCAGGAACTCCGCCTGCGGCGTGAACTCCGTACGGGAGCCGTTGCCCGACCCCGACACGAACACCATCGCCGGATGCCGCCCGGGAGTGAGGGGCGCCCGGAGCGTGCCTTCCAGGCGCTGGCCCTCTCCCCGGAGGGAGATCTCCTCGCGGCGGATCGGATCGACGGCCACCACCGGCTTCAGCTCGCCCGCCGGCTGCGCCGGGATGGCCTGGAAGGCTGGATCGGCCTTGAGCGGCGGCGGGTCGAACGCGGGTGGCAGGACGTAACCGACCGACGCGAGAGCCACCAGCACCAGACCGGCGGCCACGCTCAAGGTGCCACGGCCAGTGCGCATTGGCCTCCCCATGTGCGTTGGTTTGCCCGCTGATCTTCCAGCGTACTCCCGGCGCGTGGGACAGGAGAGACCGTATTTGTCGGTGAGAGCTGTTAGCTTGCTGCGACATGCGGATCCTGCACACCTCCGACTGGCATCTGGGGCGCTCCTTCCATCGCGAGAGCCTGCTCGCGGCGCAGGCGGCGTTCGTCGACCACCTGGTGGAGACGGTGCGGGCCGAGCGGGTCGACGTGGTGGCGGTGGCCGGCGACGTCTACGACCGGGCGCTGCCCCCGGTGGACGCGGTGGCCCTGCTCGACGAGGCGCTCGGGCGGCTGCGCGCGGCCGGGGCCCGGGTGGTGCTGATCAGCGGCAACCACGACTCGGCGCTGCGGCTGCGGTTCGGCTCGGCGCTGTTCGAGGCCGCCGGGGTGCACGTGCGCACCACGCCGGACCAGTCCTGGGAGCCGGTGCTGGTCGACGACGTGGCCTTCTACGGCATCCCCTACCTGGAGCCGGAGCTGGTGCGGGCGGCCTGGGAGCTGCCCGACCGCGGCCACACCGCCGCGATCACGCACGCGATGACGCGCATCAGGGCCGACGCGGCCCGCCACCGCGCCTCCGTGGTGCTGTCCCACTGCTTCGTGACGGGCGGGCAGGCCAGCGACAGCGAGCGCGACATCAGCGTGGGCGGGGTGGCCCACGTGCCGCTGACGGCCTTCGACGGGGTCGACTACGTCGCGCTCGGGCACCTGCACGGCCGGCAGCGCATGTCGGAGACCGTGCGCTACTCGGGCTCGCCGCTGGCCTACTCCTTCTCCGAGGTGGGCCACGTCAAGGGCTCGTGGCTGGTCACGCTGGGGGAGGAGACCGACTTCGTGCCCGCCCCCGTGCCCCGCCCGGTCGGCCGGCTGCGCGGAGACCTGGACGACCTCCTGGCCGACCCCGCATACACCCGCTACGAGGACCACTGGCTCCAGGTGATCCTGACCGACGCCGTCCGCCCCAAGTCCGCCATGGACCGGCTGCGCGCCCGCTTCCCCCACACCCTCGCCCTCTCCTTCGACCCGGTCGGCGCCGCCCCCGCCGCCCAGCCGGTGGCCGTCAGCGGGCGGCCGGAGGCGGAGGTCGCCCTCGATTTCGTCCGGGAGGTGCGCGGCGAGCCTGCCGCACCTGAGGAGGAAGACCTGCTAAGACAGGCCATCGAGGCATCGAGGGTGAAGGAGACGATGGCGTAGATGCGGCCGCACCGGCTTTCGCTGACGGCGTTCGGGTCGTTCCCGGGCACCGAGACGGTCGACTTCGACGCCCTGGCCGAGGCGGGCCTCTTCCTCGTCCACGGCCCCACCGGGGCCGGCAAGACCACGATCCTCGACGCGCTGTGCTTCGCGCTCTACGGCCAGGTGCCCGGGCAGCGCAACAGCGCCCGCAGCCTGCGCTGCGACCACGCCCCGCCCTCGGCCGGGCCGTCGGTCACGCTTGAGGTGACGATCCGCGGCCGTTTACTGCGCATCCAGCGTTCCCCGGCCTGGCAGCGGCCGAAGCTGCGGGGGTCGGGGTTCACGGAGGAGAAGTCCAAGGTCGTCCTGTCGGAATGGCGGGGCGCTGACTGGCACGGGCTGACCACCCGCCTCGACGAGGCCGGCGACCTGGTGGGCGGGCTGCTCGGCATGAACGCCGCCCAGTTCTGCCAGGTGGCGATGCTGCCGCAGGGAGACTTCGCCAAGTTCCTGCGCGCCGACGGGGACGAGCGGTCGAAACTGCTGGAGCGGCTGTTCACGGTCAAGATCTTCACCCAGGCCGAGTCGTGGCTGGCCGAGCACCGCAAGCTGGCCTGGCGGGAGGCGCAGGAGCTGCGGCAGCAGGTGGACTTCGCCATCAAGCGGGTGGAGGAGGTCGCGGGCACCGACCTGCCCACCGCCCTGCCCACCGCCCTGGCCCGTCCCACGGAGACCCCTTCCGGCTCGCCCCCACCTGAGACACCGTCGGCCCTCTTCGACTGGCCTGCCTCAGCGGGCAGCGGTCCCGGCCCGCGCGACGGCACCTCCGCCACATCGCATGCCGCGTCCGCCGGCCGGCAGACCGCCATGACCTCGGATGGCGGCGGCGTGCGGGCCGGTGGGCCTGCCACCGGGCTGACAGCCGATGAAGGCGACGGAGACCCCGGCGACGTGCCGACGCCCGACTCCGATCCGTTGCGGTGGGCGGGAGCGCTGCTCGACGCCGCGCGGGCCGTCGTGGCGCGGATGGACGAGGAGCACGCCGCGGCCGGTCAGGCGGTGCGCGGGGCGCGCATGCGCTTCGAGGCCGCCGCCGCCCTGGCCGAGCGTCAGCGCCGCCACGCCGAGGCGCTCACCCTGCGCCGGACCCTCGACGAGCGCTCCGACGAGCGCGCCGACCTGCAGGCCATCCTCGACGACGCGGCCAGGGCGGACCGCGTGGTCCCGCTCATCACGGCGGCCCGGCAGCGCGCGGAGGCCGCCACGAAGGCCCGCACCATGGCCGCCGACGCCCTCGCCCGAGCCCGCCCCCTGCTGGCCGCCACCCGCACGACCCCGCAACGCCATGCGGACACTCCCGCCACCGGCCCGGCCACGAGCCCCGGCTCACCTGCCGCGGGCCCCGGTCGGCCCACCGCGGGCCCCGGTTCGCCCACTGCGGGCACCGGTTCGCCGGCCACGGGCATCGGTTCGCCGGTGGGGAAGGAGCCGTCCGTCGCGGAGCTCGCGGCGTTGGAGCGGCAGCGGCAGGACGAGATCGCGCGCCTGTCGGAGCTGCTCACCGAGGAGGCCCGGCTGTCCGTCGTACGCCGTGACCTGCTCCGCGTCGAGGCCGAGCTGGCCGAGCTGGTCGGTGCCGACGAGGCCGTGGCCATGCGGCTGGCCCAGCTGCCCGAGCTCATCGAGCGGGCCGAGGCCAGGCTCGCCGAGGCGCGGCTGGACGCCGCCAGGATCCCGGCCGCCCGCACCATACGCGACGCCGCCGCCCACCTGATCGAGATCGACGAGGAGCTGGCCCGGCTGGCGGTGGAGCTCGACGCGCTGGCACAGCGCGAGGCCGAGGTGGCCGCCGCCGAGGCCGAGCTGCCCGAACGCATCGCCGACGCCGGAGCCGCCCTGGCCGAGGTGCGCGCGCAGGCGGCGGCCATCCCCGCGGCGGCCGCCGGTCTCGACGCCGCCAGGGCCGCCCTCGACGCCGCCCACCGCCGCGACGCCCTGGCCGCCGAGCTGGAGGTGGCCGTCGCCACCCACCAGGTGCTCGTCGACCAGGCACAGAGCCTGCGGGAGCGCTGGCTCGACCTGCGGCAGGCCCGCATCGACGGCATGGCGGCGGAGCTGGCCCGCGACCTGTCCGACGGGCAGCCGTGCGCGGTCTGCGGCTCCGAGCACCACCCCCACCCGGCCTCCCCGGCGCCGAGCGCCCCTTCCCCCGACGACGAGCACGAGGCCGAGACCGCCCACGAAGCCGCCCTCGCCGAGCGCGAGGCCGCCGAGCGGGGCCTCGCCTCGCTGGAGTCCCGGCACGCCGCCGCCGTCGAGACCGCCGGTGACCTCGACGTGGACACGGCCGGGGCGCGGGTGGAGCAGGCCGAGGAGGAGGTGGCCCGCCTCCGGGCGGTGGCCGACCGCGAGCCCGCCCTCACGGCCGCGCTCGAACGCGTGGAGACCGAGCGGGAGCAGGTCCGCGACCAGGCCAAGGAGCTCGCCGAGACCCTGGCCGCCCACCGTGCCCACCACCGCCACCTGCGGTCGGAGCGCGCCCGCGGCCACGCCCAGCTCGCCCAGGCGGGTGCGGCCGGGGACGCCCGGTTCGCCGCCGAGGGCGCGAGCGGCGCCGAGGTGGACGGGGCCGCGGTGCTGGCGGCGGCGGAGCGGGAGCTGCGGAGGCTGGAGGGGTCGGCGGGCCAGGAGCCGGCGCTGGCCCGGGAGGCGGCCGGGCTCAGTCGGGAGCGGCAGGAGCTGGAGGAGCGCGGTCGCCGGGTGGCCGCGCGGCTGGCGGCGTGCCGCACCCGGCACGAGGAGCTGAGCGGGGACGCCGGGCGGCTCACCGCGCGGCTCGACGCGGCGCGCGGCGGCGACGACACGCTGACCGCCCGTCTGTCCAGGCTCAACGACGAGGCCGAGCTGCTGCGCGAGGCGCTGGAGGCCACGCAGGCGGCGGTGGCGGCTCGGGACGAGCTGGCCAGGGCCAGGGCAGTGGCCGAGGAGGCGGCGGCCGAGGCGGGGTTCGGGGACGTGCGGGAGGCGGAGGCCGCCTACCGGAGCGTGGCCGAGCGGGAGGGCAAGGCGGAGCTGCTGCGCAGGCTGGACGACGAGCATGCCGCCGTCAGCGGCGTGCTGGCCGATCCCGAGCTGGTGGCCGCCGCCGCGGAGCCCGCGCCGGACCTGGCGGCGGTCCAGGCCGAGCGGGACGCGCTGGAGGAGACGTACACGCGGTTGTCGAGCGCCCGCGACCGGGCGGCGGCCAGGGCGCGGCGGCTGGAGGAGTTGCACGCCGAGCTGTCGGCCCACATCGAGCGCTGGCGGCCGGCGGCCGACCGGCATCGGCTGGCCGAGCGGATGGCGGCGCTGGCCAGCGGCACCTCCGGCGACAACCAGTGGAGCATGAGCCTGTCGTCGTTCGTGCTGGGCGAGCGGCTGCGGCAGGTGGTGGACGCCGCGAACGAGCGGCTCGACCACATGTCGGCCGGCCGCTACCTGCTGCGGCACGACCTGCGGAAGACGGCGGGCTCCCGGGGGCGCGCGGGCGGCGGGCTGGGGCTGCGGGTGGCCGACGGCTGGACCGGCGTCGACCGCGACCCGGCGACCCTGTCCGGGGGCGAGAGCTTCGTCACCTCCCTGGCCCTGGCGCTCGGGCTGGCCGACGTGGTCACGGCCGAGGCGGGCGGCGCGGAGCTGGGCACGCTGTTCGTGGACGAGGGGTTCGGCACGCTCGACGAGGACACGCTCGACAGCGTGCTGGACATCCTCGACGGGCTGCGGGACGGCGGGCGCGCCGTGGGCATCGTCAGCCACGTGGCCGAGCTGCGGTCGAGGATCACGGCGCAGCTCAGGGTCACCAAGACCCGTACGGGATCGACGGTGAGCGCGGTGGGAGTCGGCTGAGCGGCTTGGCGCTACCCTGGACCGCGCCGAGATCTACGAAGGAGCTGGCCGAAATGCGCGTCGTCGTCACCGGAGCCCATGGCAAGGTCGGCAGGGCGGCCGTCAACGCCCTGGTCGAGGCGGGTCACGAGGTGACCGCCACGGACCTCACACGTCCGGTCTGGGAGCGGCACGACCCGGGCACCCCCCGCTACGTGCAGGCCGACCTGACCGACGCGGGAGAGGCGTTCGCCGTGACGCGCGGGGCCGAGGCGGTGGTGCACGCCGCGGCCATCCCCGACCCCACCGCCAACCCGCCGCAGGTGGTGTTCCAGAACAACCTGATGGCCACGTTCAACATGATCGAGGCCGCGGTGCGGTTCGGCGTCCCGCGGTTCGTGAACATCTCCAGCGAGACCGTGCCCGGGTTCTTCTTCCCGGAGCGGCCGTTCCTGCCCGACTACGCGCCGGTGGACGAGGAGCACCCGATCCGGCCGCAGGACCCGTACGCGCTGGCCAAGCACTTCGGCGAGCAGCTCATGGACGCCGCGGTGCGCCGCTCCGACATCAGGTGCATCTCGCTGCGGCCGAGCTGGGTGCAGCACGAGGGCAACTACGAGCGCAATCTAGGCCCGCAGATCCGCGACGCCGCCCAGATCGGGGCGGGGCTGTGGAGCTACATCGACGTGTACGACCTGGCGGACGCGATCGTGCTGGCCGCCGAGTCCGACCTGCCCGGCCACGAGGTGTTCTACATCGCCTCGCCGGACAACGCGGGCGGGCACGACTTCGCCGAGGCGCTGCGCCGATACCACGGCGACCGGATCGAGCTGCGGCCGCTGGCCCGCCCCGACGCCTCGGGCATCTCCTGCGCCAAGGCCCACCGCCTGCTGGGCTGGGCCCCGAAGCGGTCGTGGCGCGACTACCTCGACGAGGACGGCCACGCCCGCCAGAGGTGAGCGTCAGGGGCAGGGGTGGTAGCGCAGCCAGACCAGGCCGTCGGGCAGGCTCTGCGCGGCGACCAGGGTGAGCGGCGCGGCGGCGGGGTGATCGCCCCACCAGCGGCGGGTGGCACCGTCGCCGGCCAGGCACGGGTGGACGAGCAGGCTGACCTCGTCCACCAGCCCGTCCGCCATGAGAGCGCCGATGAGCCCGCCGCCGCTGTCCACCCGTACGACGCCGATCCGGTCCTCGCGGCCGAGCGTGCGCAGTGCCCCGCCCAGATCGACGCGTTCGGCGCCCGTGACGAGCTCCCGCACCTCCCGGCCGGGCGGGCGCGGGGGAGTGTCGCGGCAGTGCAGGGCCACGACGCCGGACCAGTGGCCGGCCGCACGCAGCGCGTCCCAGGCGCTGACCCGGCCGCGGCCGTCCACGACGGCCAGCAGCGGTCCGTCCGCGGCCGGTCCGGGCCGCTCGGCCGTGGCCAGGGCCGGCTCCTGGGCGAGGATGGTGTCGGCCCCGGCCAGGGTGAGGTCTTCCTCCCAGGTCCGGGCGAGCTGGTAGAAGCCGGCGACATCCGGCTGGAATCCCGTGGTCGCTCCGTCCAGGGAAACAGCGACGTGCGCTACCACGTAGGGGCGTTCCGTACCTGAAGGCATGGCCTCACGCTACTCAACGCGGCCGATCAGTCGAGGGAGCCGATCAGGTCGGGCAGCGCGGCGGGGTGGTGGAAGAGCGTCGCGCCCAGGCCCGTCAGGCGGGAGGCGGGGGTGAGGCCGCCGGCGAAGGCCAGGCAGCGCATGCCCGCGCTCACCGCCGCCGCCACCCCGAACGGGCTGTCCTCCACCACCACGCAACGCTCCGGCTCGGCCCCCATCGTGGCCGCGGCGTGCAGGAACAGGTCGGGCGCGGGCTTGCCCCTGGCCACGTCCTCGGCGCTGAACACCCTCCCGGCGAACCGGTGAGCCAGCCCGGTCAGCTCCAGGCTGCGGCGGATCGTGGTGTGGCGGCCGTTGGAGGCCACGCAGGAGGGGATGTCGAGGGCGTCGAGCGCGTCCTCGATGCCCTCGATCGCGCACAGCTCGGCCTTGACGGCGGCCGCGAAGTCGAGATTGACCTGCTCGCGCCAGCCCGGCGGCGTCTGGCCGACCTGCTCCTCCCAGTATTCGGGAGTGCAGCCGACGAAGCGCTCGGCGTACTCGGCCTCGTCGATCGTCCAGCCCAGGCGGCGCAGCGCGGCCGTGCCCACGCGTACGGCGATGGGCTCGCTGTCCACGAGCACCCCGTCACAGTCGAAGATCACCAGTTCGACGGCCAAGTCATGTTCCCTCCAGGTATATGAAACGTAACATTGCGCAGGTGGTAGCGTCTTCGTACCACTTCACAAGACGCTAGTCCGCATAGTGAGACGCGTATGACGACCTCCCCCCTGACCGCGGCGCCGAGCAGGACGAGGATCGCGGCCGCCAGCCTCATCGGCACCGCGATCGAATTCTATGATTTCTACATCTACGGCACCGCGGCGGCCCTGGTGCTCAACACCGCGTTCTTCCCCGGCATGGACCCGGTGGCGGGCAGCCTGGCGTCGTTCTCGACGTTCGCCGTGGCGTTCATCTCCCGGCCGCTCGGCTCGGCCGTGTTCGGGCACTGGGGCGACCGGGTCGGCCGCAAGTCCATGCTGGTCGTGTCGCTGCTGGTGATGGGGCTGTCCACGGTCGCGATCGGGCTGCTGCCCGGCTACGCGGCGATCGGCGTGCTCGCGCCGGTGCTGCTCGTGCTGCTGCGCTTCACGCAGGGCATCGGCCTCGGCGGCGAGTGGGGCGGCGCGGCGCTGCTGGCCACGGAGCACGCGCCGCCGGGCAAGCGCGGCCTGTACGCGATGTTCCCGCAGCTCGGCCCGTCGGCCGGGTTCATCGTGGCCAACGGACTGTTCCTGATCCTCGGCGAGGTGCTGAGCGACGAGCAGTTCCAGGGGTGGGGCTGGCGGCTGCCGTTCGTGGCGAGCCTGCTGCTGGTGATCGTCGGCCTGTACGTACGGCTGAAGATCTCCGAGACCCCCGTCTTCAAGGCGGCCATGGACCAGCACCGGATCGCCAAGGTGCCGTTCGCCGGGCTCATGCGGCACCAGTGGCGGCGCGTGCTGCTCGGCGCCGGCGCCATGACCATCGCCTACACCCTCTTCTACACCGCCACCACCTACTGCCTGGCCTACGGCACCACGACGCTGGAGATCCCGCGGACCACGATGCTCGGCCTGACCATGGTCGGGGTGCTGTTCATGGCGGCGGGCACGGTGGTCTCCGCCATGGTGTCCGACCGGCTGGGCCGCCGCCGCACGCTGATCGCCGGGACGGCCGTGGCCATCGCGTGGGGGCTGGTGATGTTCCCGCTGATGGAGACGCGCTCGGTCGCCCTGGTCGGGCTGGCGCTGACCGGGGCGCTCGCGCTGATGGGGCTGATCTTCGGGCCGATGGGTGCGTACCTGCCGGAGCTGTTCAGGACCGAGTATCGCTACAGCGGCGCGTCCGTCGCCTACAGCCTCGGCGGCGTGCTCGGCGGCGCGGTGCCGCCGCTGGTGGCCACGAGCATGCAGGCGAGCGGGCTCGGCGTAACGGCGGTCGGCGGGTACGTCTCCGCGATGGCCCTGCTGAGCCTGCTCTGCCTGCTCGCCCTGCCGGAGACGGGCGACCGGACGTTGTGACCACGTCCGGCCCTTCCGGCTGGACCTGCCGCGGAAATCTTCCTCGGCGGTTTCCCGGCAGATGTCACAAAACGCTGGCCCTGTCGTGTCCTTGTGGCGGAAAGCCCGAAAGGAGACAGGGCAATGAGGAAGCACATTCTGATCGTCGGTGGCGGATATGTCGGCATGTACGCCGCCAGGGGGCTGCGCAGGCTCATCCGTTCCGGTGAGGCGCGCGTCACTGTGGTGGATCCCCGCGGCTACATGACCTACCAGCCGTTCCTCGCCGAGGCGGTCGGCGGCTCGATCGAGCCGCGCCACGTGGCCGCCCCGCTCGGACAGGTGCTCAAGGGCGTGCGGGTGCTGACCGGGCGCGTCACGCGGGTGGACCACGGGGAGCGCACTGCCGAGTTCCAGCCGCCGCAGGGCCCGGCCAGGACGATCCCGTACGACATCGTCGTCATGGCGGCCGGCTCGATCACCCGCGCGCTGCCCATCCCGGGGCTGGCCGAGCACGCGGTCGGCTTTAAGACCATCGGCGAGGCCGTGCACCTGCGCAACCACGTGCTGGCCCAGCTCGCCGCGGCCACCTCCACCGACGACGAGCGGGTGCGGCGCAGGGCGCTGACGTTCGTGGTGGTCGGGGGCGGGTTCGCCGGCGTCGAGGCGCTGGCCGAGATGCAGGGACTGGCCGACGAGGCCCTGCGCTACCACGACGGGATCGAGCCCGGCGACCTGAGCTGGACCCTGGTCGAGGCCAACAACGGCATCCTGCCCGAGCTGCACGGGAACCTCGGCCGCTGGACCGTGGACGCGCTGCGCAAGCGCGCCGTGGACGTGCGGCTCGGCGCCCGGCTGACCTCGGCGGCCGGCGGGGTGGCGGTGCTCTCGGACGGGACCGAGCTCGACGCCGGCACCCTGGTGTGGGCGGCGGGCGGGCGGCCGAGCCCGCTCGCGGCGGCCAGCGGGCTGCCGGTGGACCGCATCGGGCGGATCACCGCGACCGAGTACCTCACGGTGGCGGGCGTCGCCGACGCGTTCGCGGCCGGTGACGGCGCCGCCGTGCCGGACCTGACCCGGCCGGGGGAGTTCACCGCGCCCAACGCCCAGCACGCGGTACGGCAGGGCAAGCTGCTGGGCCGCAACCTGGTCGCGTACGTGCGGGGCCAGCGGCTCAAGGCGTACCGGCACGTCTACCTCGGCTCGGTCGCCGGGCTCGGCCACCGCCAGGGGGTGGCCCAGGTGCACCGGATCAAGCTCACCGGCTTCCTCGGGTGGCTGGCGCACCGGGCGTACCACCTGGGCTGGGTGCCGACTGCGCGTAACAAGGCGGCGGTGCTGGCCGACTGGGCGCTGGCCTCGCT